>NZ_JBEZZW010000044.1:0-60616 GCF_040639415.1 Micromonospora sp. NPDC023888
CCTCGGGGGGGGGGGGGGGCCCCCGGGGCGCCCCCCCCACCCCCACCCCCGTCTGTTTACTCCAACGTCACTGGGCTGCGGCGTTTGGCGTGGCGTGGGCATGAGGACCGGTGGCGGGTCGTCCTGGACGAGACGGTGACGCGTGGCGTTCGCTGTGAGTCGAAACGACGGGCTGACGACGACTCGTCACGGGTCCAGTTGGACTAGGTTCGGTCAACGGGTGAGGCCGACAAGCGTCGCCAGTCGCGCCACACCGGCCGGCGCCGGCTGCGCGCGGGCAACATCGGCGATCACGGTCCGCGCCACCGGCCGGCACCGAACCTCGGCCGGCGCGACACTGTCCGCGTCCACAAGCGCCCGTGCCGCACCGCGCAGGTCACCCACCTGGAGGTACGCCCGCGCGACGTCCACCAGGTACGCGCCCCGATACTCGACCGGCAACCGCCGCGCGGAACCGTCGCCACCGTCCGCTCATCACCCGCACCTCGCCCAGAGTCGTCCGGGGTGAACTCCCCCATGGAACCCTGACGCAATTCCCTCGAAGGGCTCAGGAATCGGGACCAACCGGGTTCTGCGAAATGGTCACCCTGGGAAGACCACCTTGTTGCCAAATTCGGTCAAAAATATTCAATGCCCACCTTTTAAGCAATCGACGCGTTGCGCGGTACGGGGTCGCTCGACCCAACCCGAGCCTGCTAGCTTCAGCCGGATCCCGATCTTCTTCAGGGATAATGCTCACCATTAGAGGGGGTTCTCGTTGTCCCTGTCGAAACGCAGGAATCGGCACATCACATTAGGCACTGTCACGGCCCTCATAGCAGCCATCGTCATTTCGTTCCCAGCGCGCGCCCAGGCCGTTGACGCCTTACCAGCGCAGGGCATGTCGGCTGCGGCGGTAAATGCGATGTTCACGCAATACGGAAACGCAGGAGGCCACTGGACCGGAGGCGACCGCACTTTCTCCGTACTTCTGCCGGACGGGCGGTTGGCCTGGCTCTTCTCTGACACGTTTCTGGGCAGCGTAAACGCGGATGGCTCGCGCCCGGCCAACTCGCCCATGGTCCACAACACACTCGTGGTACAAGACGGCACGGCGCTGACCGCGACGCTGCATGGCGGGACATCAGCGGCCCCGAAGTCGTTGATGTGTGATGACAGCGTGGGTCTCGGCTGCTGGATAGCCGGCGCGATGGTCGAGGGCAACAATCTTCAAGTCCTGGTCAACAGGTACGATTCGACCGGCCCAGGCACGTTGGATGTCGCGCCCACCGGAAACGCCCTCGTGACCCTGAGCCTCCCCTCATTGTCTGTCACCGGGGTCCGGGAGCTTCCCCTGAACCCCCGGATCACCTGGGGGCAGTCGCTCGTCACCGACAATGGTTACACCTACATCTACGGGTCGGAACACGCCGCCGACTTCAAGTTCGCGCACGTCGCTCGCGTTCCGGTCGGTGGTCTCACCGGGAAGTGGCAATTCTGGAACGGATCCGGGTGGGTCACCACGGAGAGTTCTTCGGCCCGTGTGGCCAGTGGGGTGGGCACCGCATTCACGGTTAGCAAGCTGGATGGCCGTTTCGTCCTGATAACGGTGGAGGGCCATCTCGTCTTCAACAACACAATTGTTGCCTACAGCGCTGATTCTCCAGCGGGGCCGTTCTCCGGACCGCGTGAGCTTGCGCGGGCCCCCGAGGCGGGAAACTCGCCGCCGACGATCGTCTACGACACCTCGCTGCACCAGGACCTGGCCCGCGATGGCAAGCTGCTCCTGTCGTACAACGTCAATGCCTTGAACACCGATGACTCCAAGGCGAACGTGTCGATCTATCGCCCCCGTTTCATCGAGGTGGATTGGCCCCTGCCGGCACCGAATCCAGCAGGTGTGCCGGCTGCCCCCAGCAACCTCGCGGCGAGTACGGACGCGGACGGCGGTATCCACCTTTCCTGGCAAGCCCCGGCTGGCCAGACCCCGAAGTACTGGGTCTATCAGCGGGACACCACCGCCCAACAGATTCAGTGGGTGCGGCTGCCAGCTTCGGTCACCACGACAAGCATCGACCTGTCCCTGCTCCGCGACGACCACACCTACGAATACCGGATCACCGCCGAAAACGGGACTGGCGAGGGCCTGCCGTCCAACGTCGCCTCGGCGACCGTCACCGTGCAACCTCCGCCCGCACCCAGCGGCCTGACGGCCGTCCCCCAGTCAACTGGTGACATCGTCCTCAACTGGCAGCCCGCCGACCGATCCTGGTATTACGAGGTCGAACGGCTCGACGTCACCGCGGGCAAGACGGAGTGGCTGCCGCTCGCCCACCCCGATGGGACCGCCACAACGCTCACCGTCAGCTTGCTCGAACACCAGAGCCGATACGATTTTCGCGTCCGCGGGGTCGGCGGAGGCGGTAAGGGCCCATGGTCGGCGACAGCAAGCGCCACGGCTCAATTCACTGTGCCTGCGGCACCGAGCGGGTTGGCCGCGACCGCTCAAGCCAACGGCGATGTCAAGCTGGCGTGGACCGCATCCCCCGGCCAGGTGTGGTACCGCGTGTACCAACGTGACGTGACCGCAGGCGAAGCCGCGTTTACCGCCTGGCCACTTCCGGTCATCGACGCCACGACCGCGACGGCGACCTACCTGGCCCACGGCCACGAGTACGAGTTCAAGGTCGCAGCCACCAACAAGGGCGGCGAGTCTGCGCACTCCAATGTGGCGCGGGCGACCGCGACCTACCCTCTACCGGGCGCGCCGACCTCCCTGCGGGCCACCTCCGGCGACGGCAAGGCGACTCTGACCTGGCAGGCTCCGGGTCCGAACGTCTGGTACAAGGTCTACCAACGCGACGTCACGGCTGGCGAAGCTGCCTTCACGGCTTGGCCGTACCCGGTGTCCGAAGGGACGTCCGCAACCGCTCTCTACCTCGCCAACGGGCACCAGTATGAGTTCAAGATTTCTGCGACCAACGCCGCCGGTGAGGGGCCGGCAAGCAATGTCGCGGCCGTTACTCCTGCCCCGGCATTGCCAACCGCTCCTACCGGCCTTACTGCGGTAGCGAAGTCGAACGGCACGATCCAGCTCACCTGGCAGGCTCCCGGCCAGAATGTCTGGTATCGAATTTACCAACGCGATGTGACAGCGGGCGAGACGACCTTCCGGGCGTGGCCCTACCCGGTCACGCAAGGAGTCGCAGCCACTGCGGAGTACCTTGCGCACGGGCACCGGTATGAGTTCAAAGTCGCCGCCACCAATGCCGCAGGGGAAGGGCCGAGCACCGCGGCCGCCAGCGCCACCGCTCTGTACGCACCACCCGGCGCCCCGACCAACCTTCGCGGCGCCGCCATGGGCGAGGGCAAGATCGAGCTGAACTGGGACCCGCCTGCGCCGGGCACATACTCGGTCATCTATTGGCGGGACGTAACCGCAGGACAAACGGCGTTCACACGCCTCGAATACCTCACTAGCGAACCATCCATCACGATGGCATACCTCACCCAGGCGCACACCTACGAGTATCAGGTCGCCGCTACGAACGCCGGCGGTGAAGGGTCGCGTTCCTCGGCGGTGCGAGTCACGGCCTACTACAGCCTGCCAGCGTCGCCGTCGAATCTCACCGCTCGGGCGGGCGACGGACAGGTCACCTTGAACTGGACCCGTTCCGCTACGCCCAATGCTCAATATTTCGTCTACTCCCGAGACACGACTGCGGGGCAGTCATGGCAACGTACGCCTCTGCCAACTGACGCCGCCACGATCACGATGCAGTTCCTCAACAACGGGCACTCGTACGACTTCCGGGTGACAGCCACCAACGCGGGTGGGCAGAGTCCTCCGTCCAACACCGTCTCGGCGAGGCCCCTGCCTCCGCTGCCCGGCCCACCCTCGAACCTGACCGCCCGGGCTGGTGATGGGGAGGCCACCCTCACCTGGAGCGCCAGTTCGTTCCCGAACGCCTACTACCTGATCGAATACCGCGATGTCACGGCCGGCCAGAGCTGGCAGCAGGCCCCGTACCCCGTTCCCGGGGGCACGTCGATCACCATGGGTTTCCTGCACAACGGGCACCAGTACGAGTACCGGGTCAGGGCCAGCAACGTCGCCGGTGAGAGCAGCCCTTCCAACGTGGCGACCGTACGACCCATGCCGCCCCGACCACAGGCTCCTTCCAATCTCACCGTGACGGCGGAGGGCTGCGCCTCCGTCAGTCTGAGTTGGACACCGAGTCCCAGCTCGAATGTGTACCACTGGATCGAGTACCGAAATGCCACCAGGGGGCAGGCCTGGACCCGAGGGATCTACCCGATAATTGGCAAGTCGACGATCAAGATGGACTTCCTCACCAACACTCACACCTATCAATTCCGGGTGTTGGCCGACAACATCAGCGGCGACAGCCCCACAAGCAATGTTGTAAGCGCGCGACCCATGGCGCCCAACCCCGGGCCGGCCCGGTATGTCGAAGCCATCGGGGCTCCCGGCCGGGTCGACGTGAGTTGGTTCCGATCCGTCGTCACCGGCTGCGGCGCTCCCTACTATCAGGTCCAAGTCCGCAACAAGTGGGAGCAGGGCGACTGGAGAGTCCTCGGCAACACGACAGACACGAAGTGGACGTGGTATAGCCTGAACAGCAGCGACCTCCATGAATTCAGGGCTGTTGCGGTCAACGAGACAGGCTGGGACTACGGAGGTTCTGACGCTGACAGCCCTCTCTGGATACCGACGTCTTCGACCGTGACTCGCAAGAACAACAACCTCAACGGCAGCAATGCCTCGGCAGCCGCTTGGGCCAACAAGTATGGCACACCATGCTATCGAGACTCCTTGCAGACTGTTTGCATGGGAAAGTCCCCTGGCGGTGATCAACCCATGACCGTTGGAGACATCCTCCACTATCCGGATTCACTAGAAGATTTCCGGTCCAGGCTCCAAGATGAGGCCAGAAAGAGGACGTGTCTGCTGGAGACTCGTGGTCGGTCGACCGCCGTCGACCGAGGACCAGACCTCATGCGGCATGAAGCTGTCCACTCCGTTCAATGGAGCCGCTATACCTCGGTAGCGGGTTACTCAACCGCGTACGGGATAGCATCGGCGATATCCTGGTGGACGTTTCACAACCCAGTCGACGGAAACTGGTTCGAGACGGATGCCAACCTGTACCACGGCGGCTACTGGGAGCTGGACTGTAGTAACTGACCTGTAGGAACTGGGCATACAGAAGGAACCCCTGGGCGACGCGCCGGCCTTCGAGGCGCCACCCGGGGGTTCCTTCTGTCCGCCGCCCGGCGCGAAGATCGTGAAGCGAAGTTCTTTCGAGAAGACGGCCAGGGCCAGCTGCTCCTGAGCCTGCCTCGTCGGCCTCGCGCGTGATCGTCCGACGGCGGGCAGGGATCACGCCGACTCGTGGTCATCCTCCCCCGAGGCCAGCGGCCCTCACCGGGTAAGGCCGACCAGTGTGGCCAGTCGCGCCACACCGGCCGGCGCCGGCTGCGCGCGGGCAACGTCGGCGATCACGGTACGCACCAACGGCCGGCACCGAACCTCCGCCGGCGCGACGCTGTCCGCCTCGACCAGGGCGCGAGCAGCGCCGCGGAGGTCACCCACCTGGAGGTACGCGCGCGCGGCGTCCACGAGGTAGGCGCCCCGATACTCGGCCGGCAACCGCCGCCACGCCTCCCGCCGCACCACTGCCGAGTGCCGCCGCAGCGACTCGACGGCATCACCCCGCGACGCTGCCACCAACACCCGCGCCAGCTCGACAACGATCGGCCCGAAGCTGGTGCGGTGCTGATCGTCGTACCCCCGAAGGTTTGCGGCGACGCCCGCGGCCCGCTCGGTCAGCTCGTCGGCGCGGCGGGAGTCGCCGCTGCCGGCGGCGGCCAGGGCGGCCTGCACCAGCAGCGTCCCACCCACAGCCCACTCCCCCACCGACCGCTGCGGCGTCACCGTGACGCGATTCGCGGCGGCGAGCGTCGCGGCCAGGGCGAGGCGGCCGCGGTCTGCCGCACGTAGCGCCTGGGCTACCGCGATGGCTGCCGTTGCCGCCAGGATCTGGTTGTCTCCGGCGGCGGCCATCGCCCGGTCGGCGGCCAGCCAGGCCAGGTCTGCCTCGTCGAGCTTCACCAGCAGCGACGAGGTGATCCGGTACGCCGGCACCAGCACCTCCGCCGACCGCGCGCCCTGGACGGCGTCCAGCAGACCCGGCAACACCCGCACCAACTGCCCGTAGTGCGCGTGCTGGTAGGTCAACCAGGCGTACCCGACCTGCCTTCTCACCTCTTCCGGCGTCTGGGCCGGGGCCTGCGGGATGTCGTAGCGGGCGAGCGCGGCGCGGATGTCGTCCACCCCGGCCGGCGTGCCCGCCGGGGTGCTCGGCTGCTGGCCGAGCAGCACCTCCGGATCGACCCGCAGGACGTGGGCCAGTTCCTGGATCACCGAGTACCGGTCCAGGGCGCGCACGCCCCGCTCCACCTTGTCCACCCAGCTCTTCGACCTACGCAGCCGGTCGGCAAGCATCTGCTGGGTCATCGACCGCCGTACCCGCCAGCGGGCCACCTGGCGACCGATCGGGAGGTCATCGTTGGTCACGCCGCCACCGCCGGTCCGGGACCGCGCGGGTCGTGTCCTCCACGGGTACGCGCTCCGCCTCGGCCTGGGCCAGGAGGCGCTGCTTGGCAGCCTCCCGCTCGCCGGCCTTACCGTTGTTATCCGGAGCGTTGTCGTCCTGCCCGCTCATCCCCGCCTCCTCCGTCAGGGGCCCGGGAAGCTCGCCGCCCCAGGGCCATGGGACGTGTTCACGTCCCAAACCGGACAGTAGGGCGGATTGGTGATGCGTTGATTACTGGCAGTTATGCGGCCAGGTTGACGCCGATGCGGCCGGCGAGCAGGCGAAGCTCGTCGGGGATGGCTCGGCGCTGGGCACGGTGGGCCAGCGTCACCACGGCATCGCGGGCGAGGGGATTGATGGCGAACGGAATCGGTGCGGCTCGCTCGGCCTGCACGAATGCGGCGAGGGCCTCAACGTCCCGGCGACCGCCGTCCGCGAGGGCGCGGCCGAGGTCAAGCCAGTAGGACTGCTGGCGGATCGACGCTGCGAGCACCTGCGGTCGGACCGTCCTGGACAACTCAATGACGCGACCGGACTCTCCCTGCTCGGCCGCGATGGACATCTCCCACAGGCCGACATTTGTTGGCCCGAACCCGCAGCCGTTGAAGCCCGCGCCGTCGGCCGGATCTCCGAGGGTCGCTGCCTCACGAGCTGCCTCTGCGAGGTGATCGCGGGTGACATCCAGGCGACCGCTCACGGCCGAGGTCAGCGCAGCAGAGAGGTGGAGTTGTCCGAGCATCTGTCGGACTCGCTCGTCGGCGGCGTCGGCTTGAAGCTCGGTCAGAGACCGGTCAGCAGCACGGGCCGCGACGGCGGCGGACTCGATCGGCAGGCTCTGCGCGTAGGCGAAACGGGATGCTGCGATCCATGCTGGGTCCTCAGCGTGCTCGGCGACCGTTCCGGAGAGCCGGGCAGCGTTGAGAGCCAGATGCCGGTATCCAAGGTTCCGCAGGCAGGTGGCGGCCTGGTAGGCCACCTGGACGAGCACGGTGCCGCCCACAGCGGCGGCTTCGAGCAGCAGACCGGGGAGCAAACGAGCCATGGCTGGGTAGTTGCAGGACGTACGGAGCTGTTCGACGCGAGCAATCTCCGCGGCCAGCCGGTCCGGCCTGTAGGTCGACGGGCGGCGCTCGCCGTCCTCAATATCGATCAGGGCTGACCAGATCGCCGGCACGCACTCGGCGGCGCTCTCACGGGCCGGGTCGCCCGACTCGGTGCCCTGGCCCAGCAGGTCTGCCACGGTGACCTGAAGCGCGGCGGCGAGAGTTACGAGAGTGGAGCGACGATCGATGGTCTTCCGGCCCGACTCGACCTGCGAGATGTAGGACTGGGTCACACCGGCGAGCCCGGCGAGGACGGCCTGGGTCATGCCGCCCCGGCGCATCCGCCAGTAACGGATCCTGGCACCGATGGTGTCCGGCTTCGTCACCATGCCTTCGCCAACCCCCAGATAGAGGACCAGGACAGCGGCCACACCCTGCAGCCCCCGCACGTTGGACGGTACACCGAGAGTGCGTGCAAGTGACGGCAGCCACTACAGATATTTGCTTGGTTCGGTCTGCACATCGTCATTTATTGAAGCTCCCGCATCATCCCTCCCGTGCCAAGGAAGTTCAGTCTTATGAGGGGGCGACCCTTCGAACCACGCCTCCTGCCGCTCGTTGCCATATATCGATTCGTACTGCACGTGAATCCTGATCCGCTGGGTCACCGCCGCCCAAAACTCGGCATCTCTCACTGAGTCGTAGTCCTCTACCGCAAGGATCATCAGTTCCTGGCCGACCGGGATGGGCTTACCTGGGCGAAGGGATGAGAAGTTGGGCCAGGTCGTGAACGTGCCGCGCAGTGGATCGACAACCTGCTTTTCCCACGGCCCGACCTCATCACCGTCGAGATACAGCGTAGTTAAGCTGATGATAGCCGGGCCAAGGCCGGCATTTCGAATTCGAATGCCTGCCAGGCCGCTATTCAACCGGAGGCAGTCCAGGCTCAACAATGGACGAACAGATTGGAAGTTGTGCCTTCGGCTTGCTCGTGCCTCCGTAATCGAAACCACAAGTGAAGCGACGGCGACCACAGTTGCGCAGATGGCAGTAACCGAATTCGCGTCCACAGCTCTCCTCGTCCAACGGTGAGTCGGGCATGCCATCGATCAGGAGGCACCGTCTCCCAAGCTACGTCGCTCGGGCAACCGGAAACGGTCGCGTTCTCAGTTCGCGGTCGGCCAGCTACCGGGTCCAAGTCCGGTGCGGCATGCAATACCCTTCACACGATTCGACCTTGACGTCACAACTCCACGATCGCCGCGGTCTCCGATCGACCGCCGCTCCCGCCAGCGCGCCACCCGATGGCCGATCACGTCATCGCTGGTCACGCCGCCACCGCCGGTCCCGAACCGCGCGGGTTGTGTCGTCCACGGGTACGCGCTCTGCCTCGGCCTGCGCCAGAAGGCGCTGCTTGTCAGCCTCCCGCTCGGCCGCCTCACCCTTGGCCGACGGAGCGTTGTCGTCCTGACCGCCCATCCCCGCCTCCTCCGGTGGAGGCCCAGCTACTCAGGATCGACCGTTGCCGCGTGGACCATCAGGACGCGTTCGCGTTCCAAACCGGACAGTGGGACGGGGATGGCGATGTCGTGATTACCGGCAGTTATGCAGCCAGGTTAATGCCGATGCGGCCGGCGAGCAGGCGCAACTCGTCGGGGATGGCTCGGCGCTGGGCACGCTGCGCCAGCGTCACCACGGCATCGCGGGCGAGGGGGTTGATGGCGAACGGGATCGGCGCGGCCTGCTCGGCCCGGATGAATGCGGCGAGGGCCTCGGAGTCCCGACGACCGCCGTCCGCCAGCGCTCGCCCAATGTCGAGCCAGTACGACAGTTGGCGATTCGAAGCCTTGAGCACCCGCGGTTGGATCGTCCGGGACAGCTCGATTATCTTGCCGTACTCGCCCTGCTCAGCCGCGATGGACATTTTCCAGAGCCCCACATTGGTTGGACCGAAGCAACACCCGTTGAAGCCGCCGCCGTCGGCTGGATCTCCCAGACTCGCCGCCTCGCGTGCGGCCTCGGCGAGGTGGTCGTGGGCAACGTCCGGACGAGCGTCCACGGTCGAGGCCAGCGCTGCCATGAGGTGGAGCTGACCAAGCATCTGCCGCACCCGGACGTCGGAGGCGTCTCCCTGAAGCTCCACGAGTGAGCGGTCAGCGGCCCTGGCCGCCAAGCGGGCGGACTCGATCGGCAGGCTCTGCGCGTAAACGAACCGCGCTGCGCCGATCCACGCGCGATCTTCGACGTCCTCGGCAGCCGATACGGATATCCGGGAGGCGTTGAGGGCCAGGTGGCGGTAGCCGAGGTGCCGGAGGCAGGTGGAGGCCAGGTAGGCGACCTGAGCGAGCGCGGTGCCGCCCACGGCAGCGGCTTCGAGCAGCAGAGTCGGGAGCATGCGGGCCATGGCGGGGTAGTTGCATGAGTTGCGGAGCTGATCGGCGCGAGCGATCTCGGCCGCCAGTTGATCCGCCGTGTAGGTCGACGGGCGTCGCTCGCCGTCCTCGATCTCGATCAGGGCCGACCAGACCGCGGGCACGCACTCGGCGGCGCTTTCACGGGCCGGGTCGCCCGACTCGGTGCCTTGGCCGAGCAGATCGGCCACCGTGACCTGGAGCGCGGCAGCGAGAGCGACCAGGGTGGAGCGACGGTCGATGGGCTTACGGCCGGACTCGACCTGCGACACGTAGGACTGGGTGACGCCAGCGAGCCCAGCGAGGACGGCCTGAGTCATGCCGCCCCGGCGCATCCGCCAGTACCGGATCCTGGCGCCGATGGTGTCCGGCTTCGTCACCATGCCTACGCCCACCCCCAGTTAGAGGACCGGATTGCGGTGTTGAAGCGCTACGCCCGCACGGTTGGACGCTACACCCGCAGAGCACCGCATCGGTGACGGTCGACGTCGTCCGGTTGCGTCTGGCACCTTCCGTGGTCAGCCGGCTTCCGAGCCTCGATCGGCAATGATGGGCGGCATCGCCGGGCGGTGCCCCGTCTGTAAACGCACCGTAGCCCTCACCGCTGACGGAAGAGTTGCGCGGCACAACAGCACCATTCGTGCCTACGCCCCGCCCGAGGAGTGCCCCGGGGGTGGACAGCGTGCGGAAGCCGCCGGGTCATGAGCACAAGCACGGCCCGGCGCAGATGTCAAGTCAATCTGGACAGGCGCCACGCTGGTGCCAACTAATAGCGGTGTCCTTTCGCCCCGGCGCCGGTGGACACGCGAACGCCGAACTGAAGTGGTGACGTCAACTCCAACGCTTCACCGGTCGCCGAGAACTCCCATCCGAGACCAATAACGCCATCGATGACCTGATATCTGACCGCATGATTACCTGGTAGCCAACCCGCATCAGAGCAGCTCACATGCCCCACTCAATTGCGCACAAGATCGTTAGCTGAGTGAAGGCTTGCGGCTAAGCTGGGCTGGGCGGGTTCAGAGCCGCGGGGGCAAGGATTGATCGCCCACCTCCCGGCCACCGCGCAGTAGGTCGAACCCGACGACCCCTGCGAGCACGACGGCGGCTGCCGCAGCGGGCACCAGTACGGGTTGCCCGACCAGGGGCGGGCCGATGGCGATGAGCACGCCTAGCCCGATCAGCCGAGGCATGGACACGCGGGTGAACACGTGCCGCCCGAGTAGTGCGTGTCCGGCGAGGAAGAGCGCCGGTCCGCTCAGGATGATGACCAGCCAGGACGCCGGGGCCGCTGCGGTCGAGTGCGCGATCGCCATCTCGTCGGAGACGGTGATGGCGACGATGCCGGCCACCATGAGCAGATGGGCGAAGGCGGATTCCCTGTTTCGAAAGCCCGGCTCGTGCGCATGGGAGAAGGCCGTGCCGAGCTTTTCCCGGGTGCGGTAGAAGTAGGTGAAGTAGAGCAGCACGGTGGTACCGAAAGCCACCGTGAACGCCGTACCTCGGTGGAGGCTAAATTCGCTGGCGTGGAATGTTCGCCCGGTGGTGATGACCGTCTCACCGAGCCCGATGATGATGAACTGCCGGTAGCGCTCGGCAAGATGCTCGCTGGCCAGATTCCACTCCGACGGGGTCGTACGACCGAGCTTCGGCGTCGGCCATCCGGAGAGCGCGGCCAGGTAGTCGATTGCGATGGCCAGGCTCCATAGCGCCACCCGGGCTGTCTCATCGACCAGTGCGCCGGCGAACCAGGGCACCGCCGAGACCACGAACCAGGGAACTGCGCGCAGCGGTCGACAGCCGAGCGGATCCCGGCGCAGAGCGATGGCCAGCAGGGAACTGCGGCCCAGGTTGATCGCGACGTATGCGATCGCGAAGAGTAGTCCGCGCTGTTCGAACGCCTCCGGGATAGTCGTGGAGATTAGCAGGCCACCGAACATGGTGGCGATTACCAGCAACTGGATATGGATCAGCCGTGAGTCCAGGGTGTCGGTCACCAGGTTGGTGTACGACCAGACCCACCACACTGCCAACAGCAGGATCAGCGTCTGGTAAGCGCCGGTCCAGTCCAGCCGGTTGAGCAGGGTCTGAGAGAGCCGGAAAAGGATAAAAATGTAAATCACATCGAAGAACAATTCGACGTAGGTGGCCTGCTTCGGCTGACCAAGATCGCGGACCAGCCCGGGGCGCTTCTCCGTCTTCATTCGAACCCGTTCCTTCACCCGTCCGGACTACCGGCTCCCGGAAGAGTCATACCACGGGCAAGTCGGACCGACGGGCGCTTCGTTCATCGCCGCAGATGCTCCGATGACCCCACTGTATCCGGGATTGTGGATGAACCTGGGCGCTGTAATCGATGTGTCTAATACTCCAGCAGGAGATCCGTCTCATGGTTCGGTGAGGGCTTGCCGGGCGTAGTGGCTGATCTTGGCTTGGTTTTGGCGCCGACGTCGGTCAGTGATGACCTTGGTACCGGTCGGCAGCCCGCGGCAGGGTGATGAACGCCCAGTCGTAGTAGCGGTGTCCTTTCGCCCCGGCTCCGGCGGAGGGGCCCGTCACGAATGCTGGGTCACGATCTCCGCTTGTTGCACGGAATGGCCCGTCGTTGGTCGCGTGATGTCATGCACGCGCTCATCTGCCGCGATCCGCAGTCATCCTCACTCGACATCACAGCGCCACGATCGCCGCAGTCTCCGCCGGCAACTGGATCCGGTCCCGCATCACGGTGACCCCCTCCCCCGTAGCCAGCAACACCCGGCGAGCCACCCCAGGCAGCGACACCCCCTGCCCCCGCCCAGCCAGGTTCGCCACCACAAGCGTGTCCCCCCGCCGCATCACCAAAAACTGGTCCCCATGCTGCACAGAAACCGCGTGCATCCGAGGATCCGACAGATCAGGGCAAGACCGCCGCAGCCCAATCAACCGCTGGTAAAAGGCCAACATCGAAGCATGCTCAGGCTTGTCCAGCTCCGCCCAGTCCAACCGCGACCGCGTGAACGTCTCCGGGTCCTGCGGATCCGGCACGTCCCCCTCCGGCCACCCGTGCGACGCGAACTCCCGCCGCCGCCCGGTCCGCACCGCAGACGCCAACTCCGGCTCCGGATGGGAGGTGAAGAACTGCCAAGGCGTAGAAGCCGCCCACTCCTCCCCCATGAACAGCATGGGAGTGAACGGCGCGGTCAGCAGCAACGTAGCGCCAACCCGCAGCAGCGAAGGCGACAGAGAGGCCGAGATCCGATCCCCGGTAGCCCGGTTCCCGATCTGGTCATGGTTCTGTAGATAAGCCACGAGCCGATGACCAGGGACGCGGGAATCCAGAGGCCGCCCGTGATGACGGTTCCGGAAGCTGGACCAAGTCCCCGCGTGGAAGAACCCACCCGTCAACACATCAGACAGCGTCTCCAGGGAGCCGAAGTCCCCGTAGTACCCCTGCCGCTCCCCCGTCAGCAACGTATGCAGGGCGTGGTGGGCGTCGTCGTTCCACTGCGCGTGCAGCCCGAACCCACCCGCCTCCCGAGGCGTAATCAGCCGCGGGTCGTTGAGGTCGGACTCGGCGATCAGCGACAACGGCCGCCCCAGGTGCGTCGACAGCGACTCGACGGCAACCGTCAGCTCTTCCAGGATGGGCACCGCCCGCGAGTCGTGCAGGGCGTGCACAGCATCCAAACGCAGCCCGTCGACGTGGTAGTCGCGCAGCCACATGAGCACGCTGTCGATGATGTAGCGGCGTACCTCGTCGGAGTGCGGGCCGTCCAGGTTGACCGAGCGGCCCCAACTGTTGCTCTGCTCGGCGAGGTAGGGCCCGAACTGCGGCGCGTAGGCCCCGGAGGGCCCGAAATGGTTGTAGACAACGTCGAGGATCACCCCCAACCCGCGAGCGTGGGCGGCGTCGACGAACCGTTTCAGGCCGTCGGGGCCGCCGTAGGGCTGGTGCGGGGCGTACCAGCAGACGCCGTCGTACCCCCAGTTGTGTTCGCCGTTGAAGGCGTTGACCGGGAGCAGTTCGATCAGGTCGATGCCCAGCGACACCAGGTGGTCGAGGCGGTCGATGGCCGCGTCGAAGGTGCCTTCCGGGGTGAAGGTGCCGATGTGCAGCTCGTAGAGGATGCTGCCGGGCAGTTGGCGGCCGGTCCACGAGGTGTCGGACCACGCGAAGGCCGAGTGGTCGTAGCGGCGGCTGGGCCCGTGCACACCAGCAGGCTGCCACGGTGACCGGGGGTCGGGCAGCGGGGTTTTGTCGTCGTTCAGCAGAAAGGAGTAGTCGAGGCCGGCGTTGGGCACGTCGACCCGCCACCAGCCGTCGGCGGCGGCGCGCATCTCGTGGTCGGCGCCGCCGGTCAGGCGCAGCCGCACGCGGGTGGCGTCCGGGGCCCACACGGAGAATTCGGTCATGACGCAGCCTCCACGGCAGCGGTGGGAGGAGCCAGTAGTGCGACGGGATAGTCGGACAGAAGGTCGTCCAGAGGCGTCTCCCCGCCACTGTAGACCCGACCGGTGAACAGGTCGGTAACCTCGTTAACGGGAAGCGACAGTGCGGTGTTGCACCAGCCACCGGCGCGGGCCAGGCCCAGCGGGAGCCGGGTCGCCACGGTGATCGCGCCGCCCCGGTCGAACGCCACCGCGTGCCGTCCCTGCGGCCCGTGCGCGGGCACCGGCCGGTAGCCGGTGAACAGCTCCGGGTGCGCGCGCCGCAACCGCAGGGTCCGCGACACGACGAGCAGCTTCGCCGCTCCGTCGGTGTCGATCGGGGGACGCCAGCCGCCGTCGAGGCGTGCCAGCAGCTCTCGGCGTACGTCGAAGTCGACCGGGCGGCGGTTGTCCGGGTCGACGAGGGAGTTGTCCCACAGCTCGGTGCCCTGGTAGGTGTCCGGGACGCCGGGCATGGTGAGTTGCACGAGTTTCTGCCCGAGGGAGTTGCACCAGCCGGCGGGGGTGATGGCGGCGGCGAGTTCGGTCAGCTCGTCGTGCAGGCTCGGGTCGTCGTACATCCGGTCGATGACCGCGTGCATGGCCTGCTCGAAGACCGGGTCGGGGTCCGCCCAACTGGTCGAGGCCGCGGCCTCCCGGGCGGCCTTCTCGGCGTACGCGTGCAGCCGTTCCCGTTCGATGGGCCACGCGCCGACAGCGGTTTGCCACAGCAGGTGGGCGAAGGACGGGTCGGGCAGCGGCGCGTACTCCATCCAGGTCTTGACCTGCTCGGCCCAGCGGCCCGGCAGCTCGCTGAGCACGGCGAGGCGGGCGCGGACGTCCTCGCCGCGTTTGGTGTCGTGGGTGGAGACGGTGGTCATGCTGGCGGGCCAGCGGACCTGCTGGGCGGCGGCGAAGCGGTGGAACTCCGCCGGCGGCACCCCGAAGTGGGCGGGGCTGCCGCCGACCTCGTTGAGCGCCACGAACCGGGTCCACCGGTAGAACGCGGTGTCCTCCACGCCCTTGGCCATCACCGCGCCGGTGAGCTGCGGGAACCGCTGCGCCAGCTCGTCGTTGGGGTCGCGCAGCCGGCGGGTGACCGCGTCCAGGGAGGCCGCCAGGTCGGGGCGGCGGCGGCCGGCCTCGGAGCGGGCGGCGGCGAGGTGCCGGGCGCCGTGCGGCGGGTAACCCCGGTAGACCTCGAACGCGGCGGCCAGCTCGGCGAGGGCCGCGCGGGCCTGCTCGGTGGGCACCTCGGGGGCGAGCGCGGCCAGCCGGGTCAGCTCGGCGGCGAGCAACTGGGTGGCGGCGGCCAGCTTGGTGCTGTGAGTCAGGTTCTCCCAGGAGGTGCGGTGCCCGACGAGCTGGGTGTCCAGCACCGTGAAGTCGCCCTCGGCGTCGGTGTCGACGAAGAGCCCACCGACCGCGGCGAGGGCCTCGTAGCCGGTGGTGCCGTCCACCGGCCAGTCCGGCAGCTCCTCGCCGTACTCCAGGATCTTCTCCACCACGAGCCAGGCGTCCGGCGCGGCGGCCCGCAGCCGGGTCAGGTAGCCGGCCGGGTCGCGCAGGCCGTCGGGGTGGTCGACGCGGATGCCGTCGACCTCCCCGGCGGCGGCCCAGCGCAGGATCAGCTCGTGGGTGGCGGCGAACACCGCCGGGTCCTCCACACGCAGACCGGCCAGGCCCGCGATGGCGAAGAACCGGCGGTACGTCAGCTCGGCGTCGCCGCGACGCCAGGAGACCAGCTCGTAGTGCTGCCGGTCGTGCACCTGCGCCGCGGTGCCGTCGCCGGTGCCGTCGGCGATCGGGAAGCGGTGCTCGTGGTAGCGCAGCTCGTTGTCGACGACCTTGAGGTCGTTCAGGGCGGCCGGGTCGTCGGCAAGCACCGGCAGCAGCAGCCGGCCCCGGTCCCAGTCGATGTCGAACCAGTCGGCGTACGACGAGTCGCGGCCCCGGCGCAGCACGTCCCACCAGGCCGGGTTGGCCGGTGGCACGGCGACACCCGCGTGGTTGGGAACGATGTCGACGACCAGGCCGAGCTGCTGGGCCCGAAGCGCGCCCAGCAGTCGCTGCCTAGCGGCCTCACCGCCCAGCTCCGGGTTGACCGCCCGGTGGTCGACCACGTCGTAGCCGTGCTGGGAACCGGGGGTGGCGGCCAGCAGCGGGGCGGTGTAGAGGTGGCTGACGCCGAGGTCGGCGAGGTAGTCGACGATCGCGGCGGTGGCGTCCAGGTCGAAGCCGGGGCGGACCTGGACGCGGTAGGTGGCCTTGGGAGGGGTGGCGGCCATGTCAGATCGTCCTCTCCAACACCACGAGGGACCGGTCCGGCACCCGGATGGTGCCGCCCGCGCTGATCACCGTGGCGTCGCCCGGTTCGGGTTCGGCCGTGCTGATCACCCGTTCCCACTTCTGGCCGTACTCGCTGCCGGGCATGGTGAAGTCCAGCGGCGCGTCGTGGGCGTTGAAGCAGAGCAGGAACGACGCGTCGTGGTGTTTCTGGCCGTACTGGCCGCGCTCGCGGATGCCCTCGCCGTTGACGAACAGCGCCACCGAACGGCCGAAGTCGTTGCCCCAGTCCTCGCCTGTCATCTCCCGCCCGTCCGGGGTGTGCCAGGCCAGGTCGGGCAGCGGCTCGTCGATGCCGCGCCCATTCACCGGCAGGCCGGTGAAGAACCGGCGACGGCGGAACACCTGGTGCCGTTTGCGGAACGCGGTGAGCGTCTGGACGAACTCCAGTAGCTGCTCGTCGACGTTGTCCCAGTCGACCCAGGCCAGTTCGCTGTCCTGGCAGTAGACGTTGTTGTTGCCGTGCTGGGTGCGCCCCAGCTCGTCGCCGTGGCCGATCATCGGCACCCCCTGCGACAGCATCAGGGTGGCCAGGAAGTTGCGCCGTTGCTTGGCCCGCAGGGCGAGCACCGCCTCGTCGTCGGTGTCGCCCTCGACCCCGCAGTTCCAGGACCGGTTGTGGCTCTCGCCGTCGCGGTTGTCCTCGCCGTTGGCCTCGTTGTGCTTGTCGTTGTAGGACACCAGGTCGTTGAGCGTGAACCCGTCGTGCACGGTGACGAAGTTGATGCTGTGGAACGGACGGCGGCCGTCGTCCTGGTAGAGGTCGGCGGAGCCGGAGATCCGCGACGCGAACTCGGCCAGGGTGGCCGGCTCGCCGCGCCAGAAGTCCCGCACGGTGTCGCGGTACTTGCCGTTCCACTCCGTCCACAGCGGCGGGAAGTTGCCCACCTGGTAGCCGCCGGGGCCGACGTCCCACGGTTCGGCGATCAGCTTCACCTGGCTGACCACCGGGTCCTGCTGGACCACCTCGAAGAAGGTGGACAGCCGGTCGACCTCGTAGAACTCGCGGGCCAGGGTGGCCGCCAGGTCGAAGCGGAAACCGTCCACGTGCATCTCGGTCACCCAGTAGCGCAGCGAATCCATGATCAGTTGCAGGGAGTGCGGGTTGCGCACGTTGAGGCTGTTGCCGGTGCCCGTGTAGTCGACGAAGTAGCGGCGGTCCTCCTCGCTGAGCCGGTAGTAGCTGGGGGCGTCCACGCCCTTGAAGCTCAGCGTCGGGCCGAGGTGGTTGCCCTCGGCGGTGTGGTTGTAGACCACGTCGAGGATGACCTCGATGCCGGCCGCGTGCAGCGCCTTGACCATGCCCCGGAACTCCTGCACCTGCTGGCCGGTGCGGCCCAGCGCCGAGTAGCCGTGGTGCGGGGCGAAGAACCCGATGGTGTTGTAACCCCAGTAGTTGCGCAGCCCCAGGTCGACGAGGCGGTTGTCGTGGATGAACTGGTGCACGGGCATCAGCTCGATCGCGGTCACCCCGAGCCGGGTCAGATACTCGATCATCGGCGGGGAGGCGATGGCCGCGTACGTGCCGCGCAGCTCCTCCGGGATGTCCGGGTGGCGCATGGTCAGCCCGCGCACGTGCGCCTCGTAGATCACCGAGTGGTGGTAAGGGGTGCGCGGCGGCTTGTCGTTGCCCCAGTCGAAGTACGGGTTGACCACCACCGACTTCGGCATGAACGGCGCCGAGTCGGTCTCCGACATCTTCTCCGGCTCCGCCAGGTCGTAGTCGTAGACCGCCGGGTCCCACGCCACGTCACCGTCGATGGCCTTCGCGTACGGGTCGAGCAGCAGCTTGTGCGGGTTGCAGCGCAGCCCGTTGGCCGGGTCGTACGGGCCGTGCACCCGGTAGCCGTAACGCTGCCCCGGCTCGATGCCCGGCAGGTACGCGTGCCACACGTAGGCGTCCACCTCACGCAGCTCGACGCGGCGCTCCGCGCCGGTGTCCCACTCGTCGAAGAGGCAGAGCTCGATCCTGTCGGCCACCTCGGAGAAGATGGCGAAGTTGGTGCCCATCCCGTCGTAGGTGGCGCCCAGGGGGTAACGCTCGCCCGGCCAGACCTGCATGTTGCTCCTTAGCCCATGGTTGTGCGCGCGCCGGCCGACGCATGCCCGCGCGCACGCAGGTAATGCCCCCGGCCCGGGAGCGCCAATCCATCCTTTCAGGCGGTGACTGAAAACCACCTGTCTGATGCGGGCTACACCCTCAGGTGTCCTCCGTCACGATGACCCTTTTCGAGGTGCGTTCTCGGGCCCGATGCACTTTCCTTGACCGGGGACAAGCGTTCGCGCGCGTTCCGCCTGGCCCTCTGCCACCCCTTACACCTCACTCCGCCGCCACTGACGCCGGCGTACCACCATGCATGGACGGAGATTGATGTGACACTGCGGGTCGACGAGCAGCACACAGCCACCAAGGACCGGGCCCACCGGCCCACCCTGACCTCCCGGTCCCCGCTCCCGACCCAGCCCGGTCCCTCCGCGCAGCCCGGTCTGTCCCCGCAGCCCGGCGCGACAGTGCCGGCGCAGCCCGGCCCCGGGGTGCCCCCGCAGACCCGTCGCATCCTGATGCTGTCCTGGGAGTACCCGCCGGTGCTCGTCGGCGGCCTCGGCCGACACGTGCACGCACTCTCCGTCGCCCTCGCCGCCGCCGGCCACGAGGTCACCGTCGTCACCCGCCACACCGACGGCGCACCCATGGAGGAGTACGCCGACGGCGTCCGCATCCTGCGCGCCCCCGAAGACCCGGTCACGTTCCCCCTCGCCACCAGCTCCCTGCTGGCCTGGACCATGGCCTTCAACCACACCCTCACCCGCACCGCACTACGCGCCACCCAGGCCGGCGCCTACGACGTCATCCACGCCCACGACTGGCTCGTCGCCCACACCGCGATGACGTTGCGCGACCACCTGGACATCCCGCTGGTCAGCACGATCCACGCCACCGAGGCCGGGCGGCACCAGGGCTGGCTGCCCGAGGAGATGAACCGCACCATCCACGGCGTCGAGCAGTGGCTCACCAGTGAGTCCGGCCGGGTGATCGTCTGCTCCGGGTACATGCGCGACGAGGTGAACGCCCTGTTCGACGTACCGGTCGGTCGGGTCGACGTGGTCGCCAACGGCGTGGAGCCGCACCGCTGGCGGGTGCCGGCGCGCGCGGTGGCCGCCGCCCGCGCCCGGTTCGCCGGGGACGGCCCGCTCGTCACCTTCGCCGGCCGGCTCGTCTACGAGAAGGGCGTCCAGCACCTGATCGCTGCGCTGCCCCGACTGCGGGAGCGGCACCCCGGGCTGCGCGTCGTGATCGGCGGCGACGGCCCGTACCGCGCCGAGTTGGAGGCCGAGGTGCACCGCCGCGGCCTGGGCGGCATGGTCACCATGCCGGGCTTCCTCGGCGGCACCGACCTGCCGGCGTTGATGGCCGCGTCCGACTGCTTCGCCGTGCCGAGCATCTACGAACCGTTCGGGATGGTGGCCCTGGAGGGCGCGGCGGCCGGCGCGCCCCTCGCCGTCGCCGCCACTGGTGGCCTCGCCGAGATCGTCGAGCCGGGCGTGACCGGGATGACCTTCCGCCCGCACGACCCGGACGGGCTCGCCGACGCGGTGGACGCGCTGCTGTCCGACCCCGACCGGGCCCGGGTCATGGCCCGCCGTGCCCGCCGGATGGTCCACGACCAGTACGGCTGGTCGGCGATCGCCCAGCACACCGCCGCCAGCTACGCCGCCGCGATCGCCACCGACGACGCGTTCACCGCCCAACGGGCCGAGCAGCGCATGGCCCAGGGCCGGGCTCTGCCGGCGCTGCCCCAGGGCAACCTGCTCGCCGCCGCCGGCCTGCGCTGAGCCACACGGCGCACGCATACGCCGCCTGATCGACTCGGCTTCCCTGGGGTCGCGGTGTCCCGTGCCGGGGACCGCCCGGCTTCCTGCAAGCCGAGTCGATCACGCCCGGTCGCGCTTGATCGACTCGATTTCCTTGACGTCGGGGTGTCCCGTGCCGGGAACCGCCGGCTTCCTGCAAGCCGAGTCGATCATGGGGCCACGAGCGCGTCGCACCGGTCGGGCGGGCCTGCCAGAATGGGCCAATGCCTCGTCCTGTCGACGCCCTGGATGCCAGCTTTCCGGTGGCCGCCTCGATCGCGCTGGACCTGATCCGACGCCCCGAGGTGTCCGAGCAGTGGTCGAGCCCGAGCACGCTGCCCCACCTGTCGGTGGGTGGCCTGGCGTGCCACCTGGGACGTCAGGCGGTACGCGCGGCGGAGCTGCTGCCGATGCCGACCGACCTGCCGGTGTTGGAGTCGGCCGACAACCACTACGAGCGGGCCGCCTGGGTCACCGAGGGTCCCCCGGACGAGGCGTCGGTCGCCTCGGGTTCGGACGAGGCCGAAGCGGTACGGGGGCCGGCGGAGCTGCACGCCCGCTGCGCCGACGCGCAGGCGGAGGTCGGCGACCTTCTCTCGCGAGGGGCGGCCCGGGACGTCGTGCCGATCCCGTGGCAGGGCTGGGCCCTGCGGCGCGGCGACTTCCTGCTCACCCGTCAACTGGAGATCGTGGTCCACTGCGACGACCTCGCGGTGAGCGTCGGCGTACCCACGCCGGAATTCCCGCCGGAGGTCTTCGACCCCGTACGTGACCTGCTGGTGCGGCTGGCCGTACGCCGCCGTGGTCAGTCCGCGCTGATCAGCGCCCTGAGCCGCAGCGAACGAGCACGGAACATCTCCGCCTTCTAATGCCCTCGCCAGGGTCGCCGCCCCGAGCCCGCCAACCAGCGGGCCGGAGCGTGATCGACTCGGCATCCCCGCACGTCGGGCCATCCGCCGGCGTGATCCATTCGGCTTTCAGGAAGTCGGGCCGTTCACCGGCGTGATCCACTCGGCTTTCAGGAAGTCGGGCCGTCCATCGCACTCGGACACCCCGACTTCACGAAAACCGAGTCGATCAAGCGCCGGCCGGCGACCGACGCGGACCATCGGCAGTCCCGGGGGGCGGATGCGCGGCAGGCCGCCGACCCGAAGGGGGTCGACGGCCTGCCGGTGAAGCGAGGAGCGGGTCAGCGCTCGGCGAAGGGGACGTAGTCCCGCTCGGGCGCGCCGACGTAGACCTGCCGCGGACGGCCGATCTTGGTCTCCGGGTCGCTGATCATCTCGCGCCACTGGGCGATCCAGCCGGGGAGCCGGCCGAGCGCGAAGAGCACCGTGAACATCTTGGTCGGGAATCCCATGGCCTTGTAGATCAGGCCGGTGTAGAAGTCCACGTTCGGGTAGAGCCGGCGGGAGACGAAGAAGTCGTCGGCGAGGGCGATCTCCTCCAACTCCATGGCGATGTCCAGCAGCGGGTCCGGCTTGGCCATGCGGCCCAGCACGTCCTGCGCGGCCTTCTTGACGATCGCCGCACGCGGGTCGTAGTTCTTGTAGACCCGGTGGCCGAAGCCCATCAGCTTGACGCCGTCCTCCTTGTTCTTGACCTTGCGGACGAAGGAGCGGACGTCGTCGTCACCGGCGTGGATCTGCTGGAGCATCTCCAGCACCGCCTGGTTGGCACCGCCGTGCAGCGGGCCGAACAGCGCGTTGACCCCGGCGGAGACCGAGGCGAACAGGTTGGCGTTGCTGGAGCCGACCAGGCGCACGGTCGACGTGGAGCAGTTCTGCTCGTGGTCGGCGTGCAGGACGAACAGCATGTCCAGCACCTTCGACATCACCGGGTCGACCTCGTACGGCTCCGCCGGCACGCCGAAGGTCATCCGCAGCAGGTTGTCCACGTACCCCAGCGAGTTGTCCGGGTAGAGCAGCGGCTGCCCGATGGACTTCTTGTAGGCGTACGAGGCGATGGTGGGCACCTTCGCCATCAGCCGGACCGTGGAGATCTCCACGTGCTCGGAGTCGAACGGGTCCAGGCTGTCCTGGTAGAAGGTGGACAGGGCGCTCACCGCGGACGACAGGACCGCCATCGGGTGGGCGTCCCGGGGGAAGCCGTCGAAGAAGCGGCGCATCTCCTCGTGCAGCAGCGAGTGCCGCCGAATCCACTCGGTGAACTCGGTCAGCTGCTGCTCGGTCGGCAGCTCACCGTAGATGAGCAGGTAGGAGACCTCCAGGAAGGAGGACTTCTCGGCCAACTGCTCGATCGGGTATCCCCGGTAACGCAGGATCCCCGCGTCGCCGTCGATGTAGGTGATCGCCGATGACGCAGCCGCGGTGTTGACGAAACCGGGGTCGTACGTCGTCATCCCGGTTTCCTTCAGCAGCTTGCTCACCCCGATACCGGCGGGGCCCTCGACCGCGGGATGTACCGGCATCGAAAGCTGCCCACCGGGGTGATCGAGCTTGACTTCCGTCATGTGGTTCCTCGCTTCGCCGGCAGATCTACGTTGAATTGCCTTCGCTTCTACCGTAATTGCGGCTCGGGGGACAACGCCCGCCGTGGTTCGGCGGTGAGGCATGCGTCACCCGATTCCCGACCGGGCCGCCGGGAAACCCGGCTTCCCGGCAGGCGGGACGAGCCCGGGGGCCAGGTCAGGACAGTGCGAGGCGTCGCAGCGTACCGTCCGTCGCGACCTGGTAGACGTCGAGCTTGTTGCTACCGGCGTGGAACAGCTTGTCGTCGGTGAGCAGCGCGGCGAACCGGCGTCCGCCGGGGTCGGGTGGCACCACCGGGACGACGGCCCCGATCCGCCCGTTGACGGCCACCGCCAGCAGCGTGCCGTCCGGGATCCGGTCCGGGACGTCCCCCCAGACGAGCGCCGGGAGGGTGCCGGTGTCCGGGTCCATGGCCGTGAACGCGGCCAAATCTGCCACCCGGGCGTTGCCGCCGGCCGGTCCGGCGCGTACCTCGGTGCCGACCAGGGGGTGCGGTGGCGGCAGCGGCGGCGGAGCGGGCACCCCGCCGGGGAAGGTGACCGGTTCGCCCGGGCGGTCGTAGAAGTGTTTCGTGCCGTCGCTGCGCGGAGCCTGCCGGGCGGAGCGGCCGTCGACCCGCCAGGGCAGCCGGATGTTGGCCTCGTCGGCCACGGTCGGCAGTAGGTCGACGTGTTCCCAGTTGCGGTCGTCCACCCGCCCGGTCTGCTGCCGGGGCTCCTTGACGAACATCGGCACCCAGGCGACCTCACCGGCGGCGGCCTTGATCGCGTCCATGCCCCGACCCTGCGCGCCCGGACGGAAGCTGACGCCGTGGTCGGCGGTGACCACCACGAGGGCCTGGTCGTAGAGGCCGCTGGCGCGCAGCGTCCGCAGGGTCTCCCCGATCAGCCGGTCGGTGTAGCCGAGTTGGGCGAGGTGGCGTCGCCGGGCCAGGTCGATCCAGCCGGCGCCGTCGTTGGGCAGGTCCTCGGGGGCGTCGTAGCGCGCCCCGGAGGGCAGGTACGCCCACGGCGAGTGCGGCATCAGCAGGTGCAGGAAGTGCAGGGTCGGCCGGGGCGTGGGCTTCAGCCCGGCCAGGAAGCTGGTGAACCGGGCCGGTTGGTTGTCGTCGAGGCTGTCCCAGCGGAACGTCGGGTCGGCCGGCACCGGCTCGGCGGCGTCCAGGCCGGCCTCGGCCCGGGTCTGCTCCCGGTAGGAGTCCTCCGGGTCGACGGCGCTCTCCGTCGGCCCGGCGACCTGACCCAGCAACTTGCCGGTCTCCCGGACCAGCACCCCGAGCCCCTGCTCGGGGGCGACGGGCTGTTCGCAGCGGCTGGGCGGGCACAGTCGGGTGATGCTCTCCTCGGCGCGGATGTCGTACAGGCCGCCGAAGGCGGTGAAGATGTTGTCCGGGTACTGCGAGTAGTGCGGGGCGACCGGCTTCGCCGGGTACCGGCCGGTGAGCATCGCCGGCAGCGCGTTGGGTGTCCAGCCGCTGACCCCGGTGGCGTTGCGGTACCAGGTCGAGCCGGAGGCCAGTTCGGCGAAGTGCGGGTACCTCGCGGCGTCGATCCGCCCGTCCGCGCCGAGCAGGCTGACCAGCGGCAGCTCGTCGAGGATCAGCATGACCACCGGTGGGTGCACGCCGGTGCCCTGCGCGGTGCCGGCGGCACCGCCGTCGCCGCGCGGCAGCACCACCGCCGAGGTGGGTGAGACGAGCAGGAAGAGCGCCACGAACGCCACCGGCCCGGCGGCGGCCAGTCGCAGCACCCGGCCCGGCGCCCGCCACCGCCGGTGTGCGACCGCGCCGCCGGCACCGGCCAGCACGGCCACCAGCAGCAGGGGTACGCCCCGAAGCGGCGTCACGTGCCGGCCCACCTGCACGGCGAGGGCGGCGAGCAGCAGCCCGACCAGCCCGGTGTGGGTGAGGGCGCGGGCGGCCCGGCCGGCCAGTCGACTGAGCGCGCCGAGCACTGCCACCGCGATCGTGGGCAGCACCGCCACCAGGGCGGTCAGCAGCAGGATCTGGGCCGGGTCGGCGCGGTGGAAGAGGAAGAAGTCGGGGCTGCGGCCGAGCACGTCAAGCAGTGGCTGGGTGACCACCAGGCCGACCAGCGCGACCACCTCCAGCAGCCGGCCCAGCTCGCCCCGCCAGCCCTGGTACCACCGCCCGGAGGCCGAGCGCGGCCGGTCGACCGGGGCCGGTTCAGCCACCCATCACCGTCCGGTAGAGCGTGCGGGTGCCCGAGGGCAGTTCCAGCCGGTCGGTGATCCGGCCCCGGGCGGCGAGCAACGCCTCGAAGGTGTCGCGTCGGTAACCCGGGAAGAGGCCGGCGGGCTTGTTGGCGAGCAGTCGGGCCGCCATCGGGTCCTCCGGTGCGACGAACTCCACCACCACCGCGCCGCCGGGCCTGGTCAGCCCGGTCAGCCAGTCGACGACCTCCGGCAGCGGCACGTTGCGCCCGATCGCCAGGTGGTGCACCACGGCCAGGGCGAGCACCACGTCGGCGGAGGCCCGTTCGGCGAAGCCGGCCCGCTCGACGCCCCGCCAGCCTCCACCGGGTGACGGGTCGGCGAGGTCCAGCACCAGCGGCAGGATGCGGCGCTGTCCCTCGGCGCGCAGTTTGCGGTACAGCTCGTCGACCACCGCCGGGTCCTGCTCGACGGCGACCACGTAGTCGGCGTGCCCGGCGGCCAGTCGGGAGTAGCGGCCGTCGTTGGCGCCGAGGTCGAGCACCAGGCGGGGGCGGGTGCCGGCGGCCACCGCGGCGGCCACGAACTGCTCCTTCGCCACCCGGTCGCGGGCCGAGTAACCGCAGGTGTGCTGGTAGTCCGACCAGTGGCTCCCGGCCGGGCGATGGTCCAGCTTGCCGACCAGTTTCCGCATGCCGCGCACTGTCGCCAGCAGCAGCTCGCGGGAGAAGCCGGCGGCCCGTAGCTGGTCGCGGACGTCGGTGGTGCTGGCGGCGGCGTTGCGGCGCTGCATGGCGCCGTGCAGGTGCAGGTGAGTCAGCACGCCGGGGCGCAGCCGGCGGGTGCCGCCGAACAGGGGCCGGAGTTCGTCGGCCGCGATGCCGTCGACCCGGGCGCGCAGCCAGGGTTGGAAGTCGACGCCCAGGTGGGCGGTGAGCATCAGCGGATAGAGCACGGTCTGGCAGAACTGCCGGTAACCGGCCCACGGCTCGCCGTCGCGGACCGGCTCGAAGGAGCCGATGTCGATGAAGACCGGCTCCGCGCCACGCCACTGCAGGTTGTAGGCCGAGCCGTCCTTGGTGGTGAAGCCGTCGGTGAGCGCGGCGCGCAGGATCTCCAGGTGCAGCAGGGCCGCGTCGCGCAGCATGCCGAACGACCACTCGTACGGGTGGGAGACGAACGGGATGCGCTCGTGGCGCAGCACGGCGGCCCACGGTGCGCCGGTCGCGGCGGGCACCAGTGTCGACGGGGCGTCCTCGGTGGCGCAGACCTTGCGCGCGGCGACCAGGGCCGGGAAGAACGTGCTGCCGGCCAGGGCACGCCAGTGCTCGGCGGCCTGGGGGTCCAGCCCGCGCAGCACCTCGTCGCCGACGTGGAAGACGCGGTTGGCGGGGTCGCGGAACGAGGCCGGCTCGGGTCGTACCTCGGTGGGTGAGATCGCCATCGTCGGGACCGGACCGTTCACCGCTGGTCGGTCGGCTGCCGGCGGAACCGGTCGACGAGGCGTCGCCAGTAGAGCTTGGCGGCGACCGCGGCGCCGGCCACCCCGCCGACGACGGCCTGCACGATCAGGCTGCCGGATCCCGCGTCCAGGTAGGCCAGATGTATCACCGATCGCTCCTTGCCCTCGCCCGTCCTGACCCCGGTCCCAGGCGTACACCATGAGGGTTTTGACCTAGAAAGCCGGACTTGTCCCTCACCGTACGCTGATCGCCATCCGCGTCGCGGGCACATTCGCGGACTCCCAGCCTCGCCACAGAATGGGACCGGGACACCACCCCCGCCGGTACGCTGCGGACGTGCGCTGGATGATTGTGGACGCGCCGTTGGACTCCTCCGGAACGGGGCGCGGCGAGGAGCGGGCCCCTGCCGCGCTGCGCCGGGCCGGCCTGTGCGACGCCCTGTCCGCCGACGACGACGGGCAGATCGACGAGGCCCGGTTGCGCGACCCGATCCGTGACCCGGTCAACGGGGTGATCGGCGCCGAGGGCCTGGTCCGGGCCGGTGGCGCGATCGCCGCGCGGGTCGGCGCGCTCATGGCGGACGGCCATCGACCGCTGGTGCTCGGCGGGGACTGCGCGATCCTGCCCGGCATCTGCCAGGCCCTGCCGCCGGCGACCGCGCTCTGGTTCGTCGACGCCCATCCCGACTTCCTCGACGGTGCGACCTCACCGACCGGCGAGGCCGCCGACATGGACCTCTCGGTGGTCACCGGGCACGGCCCCGCCGCCATCGGGCCGGACGACGCACTGCTCGACCCGGGCCGCGTCCACCTGCTCGGGCACCGCCCGGCCACCGACGAGAGCAGCCGGGTCGAGGCGGCCCGGATCGACCCGGCGATCCACCAGGTGCCCGCCGCCGAGCTGCTGCGCCGGGGCGCCGGGGCGGTCGGCGCCGCGCTGGCCGCCGACGGCGACACCCCCGCCTGGCTGCACCTCGACCTGGACGTGGTGGACCCGCGCGACCTGCCGGCGGTGACCTACCCCGAGCCGGACGGGCCACGTTGGGCGGACCTGATCGCGCTCGTCACCCCGTTGGCCCGCACCGACCGGCTGCTCGGCATGAGCGTGACCGACCTGAACACCGACGAGGACCCCGACGGGCGGCACACCCGGCGCGTCGTCGAGGTCCTCGCCGAGATGCTGCGCGGCTGATCCTCAGGTGTCCGCGTGCGCCGACCAGGCGTCCTGTGTGGGATGGGGCAACCGGACGCTGAACACCGTCCGCCCGGGACGGCTGTCCACCGCGACAGTGCCGTGGTGGGCCTCCACCACGGCCGCCACGATCGCCAGGCCGAGACCGGTGCTGCCGTGCGCCCGGGACCGGGAGCTGTCGCCGCGCGCGAACCGTTCGAACAACTCCGGTTGCAACTCCGCCGGCACCCCCGGGCCGTCGTCGGCGACGGTGAGCACGGCGCTGTCGGCGTCGACGGCGAGCGTGGTGACGACAGTGCTGCCCGGCGGGGTGTGCACCCGGGCGTTGGCGAGCAGGTTCGCCACCACCTGGTGCAGCCGGGCCGCGTCACCGGGCACCCGGATCGCCACCTCGGGCAGGGCGAGCTGCCAGCGGTGGTCGGGGCCGGCGACGTGCGCGTCGCTTACCGCGTCCACCAGCAGGGCGGTCAGGTCGACCGGGTCCGCCGCGAGCGGCCGACCGGAGTCCAGGCGGGCCAGCAGCAGCAGGTCGTCGACGAGGCTTGTCATCCGGGTGCTCTCCGACTCCACCCGGCGCAGCGCGTGCGCCACGTCGGCGGGAACCTCGTCGCGGCCGCGCCGGGCCAGCTCCGCGTAGCCGCGGATCGCCGCGAGGGGCGTGCGCAGCTCGTGGCTGGCGTCGGCGACGAACTGGCGTACCCGGGTCTCGCTGGCCTGCCGCGCGGACAGCGCGTCGGCGACGTGGCCCAGCATCCGGTTGAGCGCCGCGCCGACCTGGCCGACCTCGGTACGCGGGTCGGTGTCCGCGGCCGGGACCCGGACGGCGAGCGCCACCTCGCCGCGGTCCAGGGGCAGTTCGGTGACCCGGGTGGCGGTGGCGGCCACCCGGTTGAGCGGGCGCAGCGTGGCCCGCACGATCAGCGCCCCGGCGACGCCCGCGAGGAGCAGCCCGACGGCGACCACCCCGGCCTGCGCGGCGAGTTGTCGTTGGACGGTCTCCCGCACCCCGGCCAGCGGGACGGCGACGACACGTATTCGGCCGTCCCAGTACTGCCGGGCCACGGCCCGGTAGTCGCCGCGGGCGCCCAGGTCGACGGTGCGCGGTCTGGCGTCGAGGGGCAGGGCCGCCAGTGCGGCGACCTCCCCGACCGGGACGGTCTGCTCGTCCGGGAACGGGTCGTCGCTGGACGGGCTCTTGGTCAGGGTCCGGGCGCTCGTCACCCGGCCGTCGGTGATCTCGGCGACCACCGTGCCGGACGGGGACCCGGGTGGGATGGCCGGGCCACTGCCCGGAAACGCCGGCCGCCCGGGGCGGTCACCCCGCGGGACGGTGGCGGGGGCCAACTCGGCGTCGAGCCTGGCGATCAGGGCGTGCCGCAGCGCCACCGTGGTGAGGCCAGCGACGGCGACGCTGACCACCGCCAGCAGCGCGACCAGGGCAAACACCAGCCGGGTACGCAGCGAGCGGCCGGCCAGCCACCGGCGGGCGGCGCGCAGCGGGCGGTGGCTACTCGGCGGGCTTGAGGACATAGCCCGCACCGCGCAGCGTGTGGATCATCGGCGCCCGACCGGCGTCGATCTTCTTGCGCAGGTACGAGATGTACAGCTCCACCACGTTGGCCTGGCCGCCGAAGTCGTAGTGCCACACCCGGTCGAGGATCTGCGCCTTGCTGAGCACCCGGCGCGGGTTACGCATCAGGTACCGCAGCAGCTCGAACTCGGTAGCGGTGAGGGTGATCAGGTGGCCGTCGCGGCGTACCTCGTGGCTGTCCTCGTCGAGGCTGAGGTCACCGACGGTGAGGACCGCGTCCTCCCGGGCGGCGACGGCGAAGCCGGAGCGGCGCAGCAGCGCGCGCAGCCGGGCGATCACCTCCTCCAGGCTGAACGGCTTGGTCACGTAGTCGTCGCCGCCGACGGTCAGGCCGGCGATGCGTTCCTCGACGGCGTCGCGGGCGGTCAGGAAGAGCACCGGGACGGTGGGGGCGTGCTCGCGCAGCCGGCGCAGCACCTGGAAGCCGTCCAGGTCGGGCAGCATCACGTCGAGGACCACGGCGTCCGGCTCGAACTGTCGGGCGGCGCTCAACGCCGCCATGCCGTTGCCGGCGCTGCGGACCTGCCAGCCCTCGTAGCGCAGCGCCATCGACAGCAGGTCGGTGAGTGTCGCCTCGTCGTCGACCACAAGCACCCGGACGGGTTCGCCGTCGGGGCGACGCAGCTCGATCCGGCTCGGCGCGGACTGCCCGTTGGTGACCATGGCGCCCATCGTGGCCGCGCCGGCTGTGCCCCGCCCCTGCGGAAGCTGTGTGCCGGCTGTGCGGCCGGTCCGACGTGACGCCGGTGTCGCCACCGGTCAGCCTCGCCCCGTGGTCACTCGGACACCCCGTACGCGTCGGTGCGCACGAACCGCATGCTCCAACCGCCCGCGTCGTCGGGCCTGTCGCGTTCGTAGAGGTGGTCGGGGCCGGGCTGCACCGGCCCGGTGCCGTCCGGGTGCCGCATGATCCAGTGCGGTGGTGGGGCGCCGTCCGACCCGGCCGGCAGCAGGCGGACCAGGCCGTCCGCGGGCCCGCCGACGAAGCGTACGGTGACCTCGCTCATCGCGGCGCCCCCTCGGGTGACCGTGCCGGCACAATCGGTGACGCCGGCTCTGGCTCGCAAGCTACCGCACCCACCACCGTCGGCGCAGCGCGGTGCGCGCTCAGCTCGCCCCGAACAGCGCCGCGGTTTGCCCAGCTCGGCGCTCGGGTACCGCGACCGGAGCACCCGCCGTCGGCGGAGCAGGGTCGAGGAGTGGTCGATGCGCACACTGGACGGGCGGTACCAGCTCGAGCAGCGCATCGGCGTGGGTGGGATGTCCGAGGTGTGGCGGGCGCACGACCAGGTGCTGGACCGGCCGGTGGCGGTGAAGCTCATCCTTCCCGGTCCGGACGACCAGGACGGCCCGGTGGACCGGATCCGCGCGGAGGCCCGGTCCGCCGCCCGCCTGGTGCACCCGAACGTGGCGAGCGTGCACGACTTCGGCACCGCCTCGACCTGGCCGGGCCGTCCGGTGCCCTACATCGTGATGGAGTTGGCCGAGGGTGAGACGCTCGCCGCGCACCTGCGGGCCGGGCCGCTGGACTGGCGGATCGCGGTCCGGGTCTGCGCGGAGGTCGCCGCGGCGCTGGCCGCCGCGCACGCCGAGGGCATCGTGCACCGCGACGTCAAACCCGCGAACGTCATGCTCACCCCGTCGGGCGTGAAGGTGCTCGACTTCGGCATCGCCATCCCCGCCGGCGCACCCGACCCGACACCCACGGGGATGGTGTTGGGCACCCCGGCCTACCTGGCGCCCGAGCAACTGGAGCGGGCGCCGGCCACCCCCGCCGCCGACATGTACGCCCTCGGCGTGGTGCTCTACTACTCCCTCACCGCCCGTCTGCCGTACGACGCGGCGACCATCAACGAACTGCTCGGCGTACGCCGTTGTCAGCCACCGGAGCCGCTGCCCGAGATCGAGGGGCTGCCGCCGGAGGTGGCCGAGCTGTGCCGGTCCTGCCTGGCCGACGATCCCGCGCGGCGTCCGAGCAGCATGGTCGCGGCGCTGCTGCTGGCCGAGGCCGTGGACGCCCGGGTGTACGTACCGATGACGATCCCCACGCCTCGCCGACCGGTGCCGACGTCGGCGTGGACCGAGCGGGCCGCCGCCGAGGCGACCGAGGCGGTGGCCCTGCTCGACGAGCCGGAGCGGACCTCCGGACGCTGACCACGGGCCCACCGGCGTTTCGGCGGGCGGCGGCCGGGTAGCCGACCTGCCGAGCGACGGGAGAAACGCGATGCCGGATCAGAGTTCCTGGCTGCGTGAGGCCACCGCGACCGCCGAGGGCGGTCACGTACGCACCGACGATGGCGGGCTCTCCACCCCGCTGGCCTCGCCGCTGGCGGCGCACTGCACGGGGCTGAGACCAGAGCAGTTGCTGGCCGCCGCCTTCGCGTCCTGCCTGCACCACGCGGCGGTGGAGGCGGCCGGGGAGATCACCGATGAGGCGCACACCGTGCAGGTGCGGGCGGAGGCGAAGCTGGGACGGGACGACGACGGTCTCTACCGGGCCGACGTGCACGCCTCGATCTCGTCGGCCGGCCTGAGCCGAGACCAACTGGCCGACCTGGTGGAGTACGCCGACCGGCTCTGGCCGTTCTCCAGCGGCGACGCGAGCCGGCACCGGCTGACCGTCACGCCGGCGGAGAACGGTCGACACTGACGCTCATTGCCGGCGGTGCCGGTCACCTCGGACGGCCCCTTTGCTCTGCTGCCACCCACGCACCACCCGGTGTCCGGGTATCGCACACGCGGTGGTGCATCGGTGGCAGCAGAGCAAAGGACGCGGGGAACACCCACGCCAGGCCACCGCCGGGCCGACAGACCTCACCCGTTCTGGTGATACGCCATCACCCGGAAGGCCCACCCTCGGCGGCAGCGCGATTCCGTGGGCGTCACCTGGCCGCCTGCCCGCCTTCGCGCAGCGAATCGGATATGCCGGTCTGGCCCGATCCGCGAGGTTGATCGGCCTTGCTCCGCCTTCGCCCCTGGAAATCCCCAAGATCGGGGCAAATTGTGGCGCAGGCCACGCTACGGGCAGGCGATATCGAGCAATTGGGTCTTTAGCCTCGTCAGGTGCATCCCGACGACCCCTCCGACCAGAAGCTGACCGACTCGCATCCGAGCACCCAATCGGGCGAAGTCGCATCAACCGAATGGACGATCGGCCGGCACCGCGTCCCCGAACCGCCCCGGCGTCCCCTGCTGGGCTCGACCCCGATCCGGATAGCCCTCGCCACCGGCGTCACCTGCTGCCTCAGCCTCGTCGCCGTCGCCACCGCCCGGGGCAACGACGACGAGCCGGCCCGCTCGGCGGAACCGCTCGCCGAGGCGGTCGCCGACCGCGCCGCCATCGCCGACGAGCGCGCCTCCCGGTCGCTTGATCGTGACCTCGCCCCCGCGCGGGTCCTGCCCAGCCCGACGGCGACACCCAGCCCCACACCCACCGTCGCGCGCAAGGCACCCAAGAAGCCGGTCAAGCCCCGCCGACCCCGACCGGTCGCCGGCCTCGACCAGGCGCAGATGGACAACGCGAAGATCATCGTGGACGTCGGCCTGGACATGAAGATGCCGCGCCGCGCGCTGGTGGTGGCGCTGTCCACCGCCATGCAGGAGAGCAACCTCTACAACCTGGCAAGCGACGTGCTCCCCGAGTCGGCTGACTACCCGAACCAGGGCAGCGGCTCCGACCACGACTCGCTCGGGCTGTTCCAGCAGCGGCCCAGCAGCGGCTGGGGCACGGTGGCCGAACTGATGCGCCCCTCGTACGCCGCGCGGGCCTTCTACAGCGCCCTCAACGAGATCCCCGGCTGGCAGGACATGAGCGTCACCGCCGCCGCCCAGGCCGTGCAGATCTCCGCCTACCCGGACGCGTACGCCCAGCACGAGGAGCGGGCGGCCACCGTCGCGGCGGCGCTCACCACCTGAGCCGACCGCTCTCAGCGACGGCCCGGCGGCGGCTGCGCGCCCGCGTCCAGCCCGCCGACCCCCACCCGGCTCCCCGGTACGCCGGCAGCCGCGGTCGGAGTGGCGGCGGGCACCTGGTCCTCCGTCACCTGAGCGAGGATCTCGTCCACCCGCGCCTCACGCCGCCGCCGGACGTACAGTGCCGCCTCGAAGTCGCGCCGGGCCTGCACCGCCTCCTCGTACGCCCGCTCGCGCACCTGCCGTGCCTCCGCGCGGGCCCGGTCCAGCTCGGCACGGGCCTCGGCCAGGATCTCGGCGGCCGCACGATGCTCAACGGCACCGGCGTGCCGGGTGACGGCGCTGTCGCCGAGGTCCAGCCGCTGCAGGAGGCCGCTGAGCCACGCCGCCTCCTGCCGGATCTCGTCCCACTCGCCGCCCGCCGCGGCGGCACCCTCGGCGCGGGCCGCGAGCCGGGACAGGCGGATCCCCAGCTCGTCAAGGCAGGAATCCACCTGCCACCTGTCGTAGCCGGTCTCAACGATGGAGAACCTCATCCTGTCGCCCCCAGGCAGCCGCTGTTACTTCCCCTCCTGGATCCTCGGCCGCGACCACGGCGACCGAGGAGGTTCGGGAAAAATGTTCAGCATGCGCGCACGGGCACGCGTCAGACGCGCTTGGGCAGCACGACCACCCGTCCGAAGAACTCGTCGATGCGCCGGACCACGTCGTTGAAGTCGTCCAGGTCGATCGGCTTGGTGACGTACGCGTTGGCCTGCAACGTGTAACTGCCCACGATGTCGGTGTCGGCGTTGGAGGTGGTCAGCACCACGATCGGAATGGTCCGCAGGTCCTCGTCCTGCTTCACCGCCCCGAGCACCTGCCGGCCGTCCATCCGCGGCATGTTCAGGTCGAGCAGGATCACGTCCGGCCGGCGGGCCTGCTGGTGCCGGCCCTCGGCGCGCAGGAACTCCATCGCCTCCTCGCCGTCGCTGACCACGTCGATGACCTTGTCGACGTCGGAGTCCGCCAACGCCTCCTCGATCATCAGTACGTCACCGGGATCGTCGTCGACCACCAGGATGCGTACCGGCTGCGGGCTGTCTGCGCCCATCACTACCTGCCTCGGGTCGGCGGGGACGGGACCTGACGGTCACCGCGTTGGCGGGGAAATCTAGCCCATCAGAGGGCGGTGCGGGACGCGGGGTCGACCGATTCCGGTTCGTAGCGCAACACGTCGGCCAGACCGGTCATCGCCAACACCCGCTCGACACGGCCGTTGGCGCCGACGAGCCGAAGCCAACCCCCGTCGGCCGCGGCCTGATTGTCCCCCCGGACGAACGCGGCCATCCCGGTGGAATCGCAGAAGGTGAGATCGGTGAGGTCGAGCAGCACCCGGGATTCACCGGCGGCCATGAGGCGATCGATCGCGGCGGTCAGCTCGGGAGACGTGCTCATGTCCAGCTCGCCCGCCAGACGCAGGCAGGCGCCACCGCCGTCGCGCTCGACGTAGCTGACGCTGAACGTCACCGTTCTCCCCCTCGCTCCACCCACCGGTGGGACATTTGCAGTGCGGCAAGTATACGCAGGGTCGAGCCGCGAACCGCAGGGCACGGTGATCGACAGCGGCGGGGCGGGTGGCCCGCTCAGCGGCCCACGTCGGGCAGCGCGGCGCGACCCAGGGCCACCATGCGCTCCGCCCGGGGGAAGTCGCGCAACGCCACCGCGTAGTGCTCCAGGGACCGGCCGACGGCCCCGCCGGGCACCCCACGACTCACCAGGATTCCCGCCAGCCACTCGACGAACTCGGTGAACAACGAGGCGTCGTCGACGTAGACCGCCGCGGCCAGGAAATCCACGATGTGACCCAGGTCGCTGACGGTGGAGTCGAGCTGACTGGCGGTGTAGGTGGCCGTCGCCGGCACCCGCTCCCGCAGGTCGGTCAACGCGCTGTCGATCAGCTCGCCCCGACGCCGCACCAGGCTGGCGTACTCGTCGTCGGCCAGGTGGGCCAGCCGCGCCGGCGGCACCCTCCGCAACGCCCGCTCGTCGGCGACCAACTCAGCCGCCGAGGGCGCGTCCGGCGCCCAGGCCACGCCGAGCCGGCGCGCCCACCGGCCGTCCGCGCCGAACCCGCGCCCACCCACCAGCACCGGCACGTCCGAACGGCGGCAGGCCTCGATCATCCGGTGGGCGTGCGGCAGCCGCATCGGCAGCGCGCACGCCAACGCGACCGCGTGCGCGTCATAGCGGTGCAGGTACGACACGAGGTGCGCCGCGGGCACACTGGCGCCCAGGAACGTCACCTGCCAGCCCCGCAACCGCAGCACCTCGGCCACCAGCCGGGGCGGCAGCGCGTGCCACTCGCCATCCATGCACGCGACGACGACCCGCCCGCCGGTCGGACGGGGATTGACGTGCGCGGCCACCGCCGCCACCACCCGTTCACTGATGTGGGTGGCCGCGTGCTCCTGGGCGACGCTCCACTCGTTGCGCGCCCACCGCTCACCCACCTCCGCCTGGGCGGGCGCGACCAGGTCGAGCAGCACCCGCTCCGCCGGCACGCCCGCGTCGAGCAGGCCGATCGCCATGTCGATCGCGGCGTCCTCGTCGGCGTCGGCGAGGCAGTCCAGGTAGCCGACGTAGGCGTCGCTCGGGTCGACGGCAGCGGTGGCGGCGGTGGCGGTCACGCGTCGGTCTCCCCGGGCAGGTCGGTGTGCACGGGCACCGAGTGCAGGTGCCGCGACGGGCGTCCACCCGGGCCGGCCGCCCGCAACGCCAGCACCGCGATGTCGTCGTGGTCGCCCTGCGCCAACCAGTCGCAGGTGACCTGCTCGACCCGCTCGGCCAGGGCTGGCGCCGGCATCCGTTGGCAACCGGTCACCGCGGCGACCAGCCGTTCGGCACCGAACTGCTCGTCGCCACGACGGCCACCGCGGGCCTCGGTCACCCCGTCGCTGTAGAGCAGGCAGGTCTCGCCCGGTGCCAGCCGGACGGTCACCTCGCCGACGCGCGGGTCGGGCACCACCCCGATCAGCATGCCGTGCAGCGGCACCGACTCCACCTCGCCGGAGGCGCGCAGCACCAGCGGCGGCAGGTGGCCGCCGCCGGCCATGGTGAGGGTGAGACCGCCGTCGCGGTGTGGACGCGCGACGCCGAGCACGATCGTGGCGAAGCGGCCCTGACCCTGCGCCTGGGTCGTCTCCAGCATCGCGTCGTTGAGCAGCCGCAGCAACCGCCCGGGGTGCGACTCCAACCGGTGCAGCGCCTGGAGGCACTGGCGCAACTGGCCGGTGAAGACGGCTGCCTCGACCCCCTTGCCCGACACGTCGCCGAGGAAGAACACCGAGCCACCGTCGGCGAGCCGGTGCGACCCGTAGAAGTCACCACCGATGCGGAGCCCCGCCTGCGCGGGCCGGTACGCGGTGCCCCACCGCACGCCCGCGGCTTCGGCCGGCTCGACCGGCAACAGGCTGGCCTGGAGGGTGTCGGCGACCTCCGTCTGGTCGCGGTAGAGCAGCGCGGTTGTCATCGCCGCGCCGGCCCGGGCCGCGAACGCGCGGATCAGCTCCTCGTCGGCCTCGTCGTACGAGCCGGGGGCGGCACGGGCGACCAGCAGCACCCCGACCGGCGCGTCCCGGCCCGGCAGCGGAACGACCCGGGCGGCGGTCCCGACGCCGGCGAGCTCGGGCAGCCAACCGGCGTCGACCGCCTGCTCGACCAACCAGTCCAGGGCGTGCGGCTCGACCCCGCTCAGCCCGTCGGCGATGACGGTGGGCAGATCGCCGCCGGCCAGCACTCCGTTGTCCACCGACGCCGCCTCGTCGTGGGCGCCCGAGGCCCGCCACCAATGGGCCCGACCGGAACGGTGTGCGAGGACCAGCACGGCCACCTCGGCCAGGGTCGGCACGGCGAGTCGGACGATCGCCGCGGCGGCCCGGGCGGGATGCAGCGGATTGCCCAGCTTGTCACCGACCACGGCCAGGAAATTCGAGCGGGCCCGCTCGGCGAGCAGCGCCTCGGCGCCGCCGACACTGTCGGTGACGTCCTCGACGTACCAGCAGCAGCGGGCGCCGGAGAGGGGCACCTGGCGGGCGGTCAGTCGGCGTCCGCGATGGGTGAAGCCGCCTGGGTCGCCCTCGCTCAGGCCCGGCACACCGGCCGCGCTGAGCAGCTCCCCGGGCAGCACACCGGGTAGCAACCGCTCGGCCACCGGGCTGACGTGCCGCACGACGCCGTCGGCGTCACAGACCACCAGGCCCTCACGGAGGTGCTCGACGACCTCGAACCAGTCGAGTGCGGCAGCATCGCGTTCGATTGCCATCTTCGGCAGGCCCGGGGCGGAGCGGGGCGGCGGGGCCGCGGCGGGCCGGGGCGACCTGTCGGCGGGCCACGCCGGAGGCTGCGTCGTGCTCGGGGTGAAGATCCGTCCGTCGCCCGGGTCCCAGTCCCTGACGTCGGAAGCAGTCACCAGCGGAGCCCCACTCCTTGTCATCCACCCGAACCCGTACCGGAACCGGCGTCCACGGCCACAACTCTCCAGCCCACCCTACGCCGGGACGCACAAAGCGGCATCTCAGCACGGCTGGCGAGGTGCCGCCGCCGGCGGCTGGGCGGCAGCGGGTGGGCGTGTCACCGGCCCCCGATTTGCAATCGTCCACCCGGCTGGGAACATGGTGGGATGTCCGACCAGCTGTTGACCATCGAGACAACCCGGCTCGACGCCGGGCACGTCCGACTGCGGCTGACTGGCGAGCTCGACTACGCCTCCGCGCCCGAGCTGATCGCCGCCGCCGCCGATCTGCGCGGCGACCAGCGGGTGCTGATCGACCTGACCGGCGTGACCCTCTGCGACTCCTCCGGGCTGAGCGCGCTGCTGGTGGTGCACCGCGCCGCCGGGGCGATCCGGCTGACCGGGGCCGGCCCGCAGTTGCAACGGATGCTTGACCGCACCGGTCTGACCGAGTTGCTGACCGTCGAGCACGCGGCCGACGACCTGCACGCCATCGGCTGACCCGCGGCCGTCTCCCCCACGTCGTCCCGGAGGAGGTCCGCGCTTGCGCTTCGAGCACCGCGACGCCGAGACGGACGCGAGCATCGTCGACCGGGTGTGGCGCACCGGCAGCGACGCCGAGGACACGATGACATCCGCGGCGCGCACGTGCTGCCAACTGATCCTCACGCGGATGCGGGGGCAACTCCTCGCCAGCCTGCGCGGGCCGGAGACCAGGGCGACCACGGCCCCGGTCCCGCCGAACGCCGAGTTCCTCGGTATCCGGCTCACGCTCGGCACCGTTCTCCGGCCGCATCCCGCAACCTCGATCGTCGACGGGTTCGTTTCCTTTCCCGTGACGGACTCGGGCCGAATCGTCATCGGCGGCGAGGCCTGGGAAGCGCCGACGTACGACAACGTCGAGCAGTTCGTCCGGCGTCTGCGGGACGCGGGTCTGCTGGTGCGATCACGTCTGCGGGTTGAGGAGCACATGGCCGGGCACCCGGAGGGTCGTCCGTCCACACGGACCCTTCAGCGGCAGTACCGCGCGATCACCGGCCTCTCGCAGACCGCGGTGGCCCAGATCGACCGCGTGAACGCCGCGGCCACGATGCTGTGCGACGGGCTCGACTGGCGCACGGTCGTCGAGACGCTGGGGTACTTCGACCAAGCTCACCTGGCACATGCGTTGCGGCGCTACGTCGGGCACACCGCGCGGGGGTTGCAGGCGGGCGACGACGCGACGATGTCGTTCTTGTACAAGATCTCCCCGTGGCCAGGCAGCTAGCCTCCGTCTGCCAGCCCCCGGCGGCTGTCCCAGTCCGGAATTCGGAGGAGAATCGTGCTGCTCAGCGTCAACGTGTTCGTCAGCCTCGACGGGATCATGCAGGGGCCGGGAGCCCCCGACGAGGACCGCTCGGGCGGCTTCGACCGCGGCGGGTGGCTCGTCCCGCACGCATCCGTGCACACCAACGAGGTGGTCGAGGGCTGGTTCCGGGAGGCGGACGCTTTCCTCTTCGGCCGCACGAGCTACGGCCTGCTCGGCGGGTACTGGCCACAGGTCACCGCACCCGACGACCTGATCGCCACCAAGCTGAACACGCTGCCGAAGTATGTCGTCAGCAGGACGCTGTCGGACCAGGAGGCCGACTGGAGCCCGACGACGGTCCTCCGCACCGACATCGTCGACAGCGTGCGCCGGCTCAAGGGGCTTCCCGGCAAGGAGCTCCAGGTTCACGGCAGTTGGCAGCTCGTGCAGGCGCTACACCAGGCCGGGCTTGTCGACCTCTACCGGCTGCTCCAGTACCCGGTGGTCGTCGGAACCGGGAAACGTCTGTTCCCGGACGGATCGACGCCCGCGACACTCGCCACCCCCGAAGGGAGCGCGCGTGTGCTGCCCGGCGGTGTTGTCTCGCTGACGCTGACCCCCACGACCGTCGGTTTGATCTCCGCTGGGGCGTACACCGTGCAGAGCGGGCGCTCGACGGCGGTCCCCGACTGACACCGATGCCCGGCCGGAACGACAGGTGTCTTGAGCAGGCGGGGATGGCCCCCGACCCTGGGACCTGGGGTCGGGGGCCGGAGGAATGTCTACGGAGTCGTCATCGGCTGGAGTCGGGGCCCGTTCTCGCGCAGCTCGCCCGTCGGGGCCGGGTCGACGTCCTCGGGCTCCCCCGAATCGGGCGTCTGGTACAGGTAGCGGACGAACTGCCCATCCGCCTCGTTGTCGTCCGCGCCGGGCCACTGGCCGATGCAGTCCATCCCGATGACCTCACGGCCGGTCCCGTCGGCCTCCTCCAGCAGCGCCCACAGGCTCACCGGGTAACACCTGGTGACCTCGGGTGCGAGCTGCCAGCGGGCGTACCAACCACGTCGGGCGGGGACGATCTCGACGATCTGCTTCATGACGACCTTCCTTCCGCGTACCTCGGAAGAACTCCGGTCCTGACCCATCGTGCGGGCCGGGTGGGTGAGCGGCCCTCACCCGCGCCGGATGAAGCGTCGCGGACACCGGGCCGACCCGCCCGACGACGTCCGTTTCGGCTCCCGGGACGGCGGGAAGGCGGCTGACACAGCCCACGATCCCCAGCGGAAGGGGTGCCACCATGCGCAAGCAGATGGAGGGCGACAACCAGCGGCGTCGGGCGCTGGCCCGACAGGCCCGTGACCAGGGTCGCCAGCCCAGCGAGATCGGTGCCAGCCTGAGCGCTTCCAAGCAGCTCAAGAGCCTCGACCAGGGCAGGCGGGCCGGCCCACCAGCGGCCGGAGCGCGCAAACCGGACAGCACGCGTGGCGGTCCGGCGCCGCCGCAGGTCGGCACCGCCGACAATCCGAGGCCGCAGCCGTCCCCGCCGACCGGCACCGCCGGGGTACGCAGCATGGGCTACCACGATCTGGTCGACGAGGTCCGGCGTCGGGCCGGGGTCGACTTCAAGACGGCCAAGGTGGGCACCGAGGCGACAGTGCTGGTCCTCGCCTTCGCCCTGGACGCCGCCGAGCGGCAACGCCTGCTCGCGGCGGTGCCGGCGTCGCTGCACGACGTGCTGCCCATCGACGGCATCGAGCGGCACCGCGACCTGCCCGGCTTCCTGGCCGAGGTGGGCCGGATCAGCGGCAACACCCCCGAGCAGGCCCGATACCAGGCGGAGGCGACGATCGCCGCGCTCGCCGAGCAGGACGGCGACCTCGTCGAGTCGTTGCACGTACCCGACGGGTTGCGTGACCTGCTGAACCCACCGGAGGCCGGCGGCGGCCTGGTGGGCGCCTCCACCACCACACCCACCCTGGACCAGGACGAGATCGACGCGGCGCTCGACGACCTGCCCTACTGGACCGGCGACAGTCAGGGTCTGCACCGGGTGGTCGCGCTGCCGCCGGACAACCTGGACCGGGTGCTCGACCGGCTCGACCGGATGCGCCAGGACAGCGGGCGCGGTCCGAGCATCGGCCGTCCGGGCGACACCGCCGCCGTGTTGACGGTACGAACCAGTCAGGCCGACGGGGTGACAGCGCTCGACGTGGACCTCGCCCACCAGATCGACGACGCGATCGACGAGGTGGGGGCCGGGATGGCCGGCGGCTGACCGGCCGCAGCGGCACCCACGGGCCGGTGGACGCGGGACCTCCCGCTCCGCCGGCCCGTTGGCTGTGCCGGGCCACGCGCGGTCGGGGTCGTGGCCCTGAGCTAGCGTGCCGGTCATGAACCGCGCCGCCGACCGGCTGGAGCTGGTCGCCGACCCGGTCCGGCGGACCGGCCGGACCCTGCTGTCCGCCGGGGTCGAGCAGTCGTACGTGGACGTCGAGGATCCCCGGCACCTGCACTTCGAGTACGTCCGGCGGATCGCCTCGGCGGTCGAGCTGGCCGCCCCGGCGGGTGCCCCGCTGAGCGTCCTGCACCTGGGTGGTGGCGCGTTGACGTTGCCCCGCTGGCTGGCCGCCACCCGGCCCGGCTCCCCGCAACGGGTCGTCGAGCGGGACCCGGCGGTGGTCGAGCTGGTGGCCCGGGAGTTGCCGCCGCTGCCGCCGCAGGTGCGGGTGGAGGTGGACGACGCCCGGGACGCGCTCACCGCCACCCCCGCCGGCTCCTACGACCTGGTGATCGCCGACATCTACCGGGCGGCCCGGATGCCCCCGCACGTGCGCACCGTCGAGTTCGCCGCCGAGGTGGCCCGTGTCCTGCGCCCCGACGGGATGTTCCTGGTCAACGTCACGGACCTGCCGCCGCTTGTCGCCACCCGGGTGCAAGTGGCCACGGTGCGGGCGGTCTTCGCCGACGTGTGCGTGCTCGGCGACCGGCGGATGCTGCGCGGCCGGAGGTACGGCAACCTGGTGTTGGCCGCGACGTCGCGTCCCGGCGGGCTGCCGGTCGCCCGGTTGGCGGTGGCGGCCCTGCGTGATCCGGTGCCGGGCGGGCTGCTGCACGCCGCCGCGCTCGACACGTTCGTCGCCGGCGCCCATCCCCGCACCGACGCCGACGAACGCGGCTGAGCCGGCCCTCGTCGGCCGGCCCCGAGCAGCCGTCGCGTCCGCAATGCCGGGTTTCCGACGGCGAGCGTCGGGAAGGCGCGGCGGATGAGCAACGCCGACGACCGGGTGACCGCCCGCCGCACCCTGATCGTGATCGGGCTGGTGCTGGCGACCGCGCTCGCACTGGCCCTCGTGTACGCGACCCGCCGGGTGCTGGTCTGGACGGTGGTCGCCGCGTTCTTCGCCGTGGCGCTCAAACCCCTCGTCGACCGCGTGCAACGCCGTCTCGTGCGGCGGCGCTCGGTGGCCACGCTGCTGGTGTTCCTCGTCGCGTTCGTGCTGCTGGCGATCCTGGCCGCGCTGATCCTGGTGCCGTTGTCCGGGGAGCTGGCCCGGTTCGCCGACCGGGCGCCCGGGCTGCTGCACGACGCCCGCGCCGGCCGGGGGCCGCTGGGGCAACTGCTGGAACGCACCGGCGCGCGGCGTTACGTGAGCGAGCACTCCGACCAGCTTCGTGACCTCGGCACCCGACTGCGGCAACCCGCGGTGGGCGTGCTGCGCGGCGTCGTCACGACGGTCGCCGGGGTGGTCACGGTCATCGTGCTGGCGTACCTCATGGTCCTGGAGGAGCCGCGGCTCACCCGTGGCCTGCTCGCGGCGGCCGGGGACGGTCAGGGCGAGCGGCTGCGCCGGGTGGGCCGGGAGGTGTCGCGCACCGTCACCGGCTACCTCACCGGCAACCTGTTGATCAGCCTGGTCTGCGGGGTGTTGACCTTCGTGGTGCTGCTCGTCACCGGGGTGCCGTTCGCGGCCGTGATCGCCCTGCTGGTGGCGGTGGCCGACCTGATACCCCTTGTCGGCGCGACGCTCGGCGCAATCATCGCGGCCGGGGCCGGTTTCCTGCACTCCCCCACCGCCGGGGTGGTGGTGCTCGTCTTCTTCGTGGTCTACCAGCAGGTGGAGAACCACCTGCTCCAGCCGTTCATCCTGTCCCGGGCGGTCCGGCTCAACCCGTTGACAGTGCTGGTGAGCGTGCTGCTGGCGGCGGAGCTGGCCGGTCTGCTGGGCGCGCTGCTGGCCATCCCCGCCGCCGGCATCGGGCAGACCCTGCTGCGCGAGTACGGCCCCCGCCGGCTGCGGCCCGCGCCGCCGGCCGGTCCGGGCGCGCGACGACCGGCCGGTCCCACCCCGCAGGGCTGACCGGCCGGCGCGGGTGCTGCCCGCTCAGCGGGCTCGGGACGCGACCTCGGGTGTGGTGCTCTCCAACGGCACCGCGTTCGCCGGGACCAGCCCCAACTGGACCGCCGAACGGGTGAGCGCGGCGTCGAGCACCCAGTCGGCGCCGACCCGCGTGCGGTTCCCCGGCATCGCCATCAGGTGGTACGCCCGGGTGACCGTCTTGGCCGGCAACCCGGCCAGGTTGACCTGCAACGGGTTCGCCGCCGCGTCCTTGCCCCCCAGGTCGACCACCCAACCCAGGTCGTGGTGCTTGTACGGCTTGCGCTTGCCGAACCCGTACGACGCGGCGATGTTGTGCGCCGCGCGCTTGCCCTGCCGCTGCGCGTGCTGGGCCGTCATCCCGCAGATCTTTCCCGGGTTCACCAGGTCGGGCACCGCGGCGGCGTCGCCGCAGGCGAACACCTCCGGGTAGCCGGGCACGTTGAGGAACTCGTCGACCACCAGCCGCCCCCGGTCGGTGCGCAAACCCAACTCGTTGACGAACGGGTCGGGGCGCACCCCCACACACCACACGAGGGTGCAGGTCGGCACGTACTCGCCGTCGGTGAGCTTCACCCCGTCGCAGGTCGCCTCCGCCACGGACGTGCCCAGCCGGACGTCCACACCACGGCGGTCGAGCACCCGGTGCGAGGTGTTCGACATCCGCTCGTCCATCTCGGGCAGCACCCGCTTCGCCACGTCGAGCAGCATCCACCGCGGCCGGACCGGGAGCCGGGGCCGCTGGGCGTGCAGCGCGTCGGTGAACAACTGCCCGTGCGCGGCGACCTCGGTGCCGGTGTAGCCCGCCCCGACCACCACGAACGTGGAGCGAGCCTGCTGCTCGGCCGGGTCCTCGGCCTGCTCGGCCAGTTCGAGCTGACGGACGATGTGATCGTGCAGGTAGACGGCCTCGGGCAGGCCGCGGAAGCCGTGCGCGTACTCGGTCACCCCCGGGATGGGCAACAGCTTGTTGACGCTGCCCACGGCGAGGATCAGCCGGTCGTACGCCAACCGGTTCTTCTCCCCCTCCGCCTGGGTGAAACCGACCCAGCGGTTCTGCAGGTCGACGTGGTCCGCCTCGCCGACCACCACGCGGACGCCCTTGAGCGTCCCGGTCAGGGGCACCGCGATCCGTTTGGGCTCCACCACCCCGGCCGCCACCTCGGGCAGCAACGGAAGGTAGAGGAAATAGTCGGTGGAGTTCAGCACCACGATCTCGGCCCGGTCCCGGGCGATCCGGCTCAGCGTCTTCGCCGCGTGGTAACCGGCGAACCCGGCCCCCACGATCACCACACGAGGTTTCGTCATTGCGGGCCGTTTCCCGTCGAAGCCCGGGACAAACGTCAGACGCGCCACCCGCGCTCAGCTCGGCTGGAGCCAGACGTGGCCGCTGCTGCCCACCGCCTCCAGGCCCCACTCCGGACCGAAGGCCCGTTGCTGACTCCCCCACGACCGCCGGCCTACCGGGCCGGACCAGGTCCTTCGCCGTCCGGCGGCACACCGGGCCCGCTCGGCGCGGTGATCGCCCAGCGCTCGTGGTCGCGCCAGGCCGTCGATGAACAGGTAGTCCCGGGAGAAGCCCTCCAGCCGGAGGCCGAGCTTGCGGGCGACCCGCCGGGACGACTCGTTACCCGGTTGGATGTTCGCCTCCAACCGGTGCAACCCGACAGTGCGGAACGCGTGGTCGATCACCAGCGCGACACCCGCCGAGGCGTGCCCGGTCCCGCTGTACGGCTGGAACGCCGCGTATCCCAGGTAACCACCACGCAGCGCACCGAGCACGATCCCACTGATGTTCACGTAGCCGGCGATCTCGCCGCTGGCCCGGTCGCAGATCAGGTAACCGGCACTGTCCCGGCGGCGGATCCGCCTCAGGTAGCTGTCGTACTCCTCGGGGCTGGCCGGCGCGATCAACCACGGGTGGTGCAGGTCCCGACTGCGCCGCGCGGCGGCGACGAACTCGTCGACGTCGGTGGGCCGGGGCCGCCGGATCGCGGCGGGCCCACCGGTACGCAGGTATCTCACGGCCGACCACTCTGACCGACCGGTGCCGCTTGTGTCCACGCCTCCCGCGCCCTGAGCAGGGCGGGGAGATGATCCCTGCTCCACGTGCGGGCCGCGTCGACAAGCGTCAACAGGCTGCGCCCCAACTCGGTGAGTTCGTACTCGACGCGGGGCGGATTCTCCGGGTACGCGGTGCGCACCACCAGCCCGTCGCGTTCCATCGCCCGCAGGGTCTGCGTCAGCACCTTGGGCGTGACGCCACGAAGCGGCACCCGGATCTCGGTGAAGCGACGCCGACCGCCCTGCAGACAGAGCACGACCATCCCCGTCCACTTGTCACCGATCTGGAACGGCAGGGCACTTGAGGGGCACATCGGATCGAACATCTCCGGATCCAGATCCGTCACCATACGCCCCCATTCGTCCCGGTTCCCTTGTAGTAACCAGTATCTCGTAGATACCGTTCCCGGCGTCCGCAGCGACACCCAGACGGGGGACGAATCCATGAGCAGCATCGCCATCTTCGGAGCCGGCGGCAGAGCGGGACGGGCCATCACCGCCGAGGCGCGCGCCCGTGGACATCTGGTCACCGCGGTCGTCCGGAATCCGGGAACGATCAACGACATCGCCGCGGACGGCGTCTCGGTGGTCCGCGGCGACGTCACGGACGTGCGCTCGACGTCGACGATCTCCCCTGGTCACGACGCCGTGGTCAGCGCGGTCAGCCCCGCGTCCGGGCCCGAAGCGCTGGCCGCCCTCGGCCGACTCGACGACAGGTTCTTCGTCAACGCCGTCGACGCGCTCCTGCACGCCATGACCGAGGCCGAAGTCCGTCGCCTCGTCCTCATCGGACTCTTCGCCAACCTTCAAGACGAGCACGGCCGCCTGATCCTGGACGACCCCACGTCGTTCCCGAGCCACCTGCGCCCATTCGCCCTGTCGCACACCGCCGGCCTGGACCGGCTCCGTGAGGCGGACACCCCCGTCGACTGGCTGATGCTCACCCCACCGGCGATGCTGGACGCGGCAGCCCCGCGACTGGGCCGGTACCAGGTCGGCGGGGATGTGGTGCCCCGGTCCGGATCGACCACCCTGTCCTACGCCGATCTCGCGGTCGCGGTGCTCGACGAGATCGAATCCCCTCGGCACCACCGCACCCGCGTCTCGGTCTTCGACTGACCTGCGCCGCCTGCCTGGCTCAGGGACCGCCCTGACGGGCTCCTAGCGGGGCGTCCGGAGCCAGAACTCACCGCCGTCCGGGTCGGCCATCAACACCCGCCCGCCGCCATCACCGGGACCGGCGTCGATGACTGTCGCGCCGAGCGACAGCAGACGGTCGAGCTCCGCCTGCCGGTCGACGTCGGCGTCCGGAGCGACGTCGAAGCGGACCCGGTCCCGGCCCCCGTTCGGCATGTACGGCGGACCGCCCCAGGAGATCTTCGTCCCCCCGCGCGGCGACTGGATCGCGGTCTCCTCGTCCTGGTCCCAGACCAGCGGCCACCCCAGCGCCGCGCTCCAGAAGTAGCCGACCGCCGGCGATCCGTCGCAGGCGAGCGCGCCGATCGGCCCGGTGTCGGCGAGGAACCTGTTGCCCGGCCCGATCACGTCGAACTCGTTGCCCTCGGGGTCGGCGAGCACCACGTGGTCGTCCGCCGGGTCCTGGCCGATGTCGATGTGTCGTCCGCCGAGTTCCAGTGCCCTGTCCACCGACTGCCGCTGGTCCTCAAGCGAGCTGCTCGTCAGGTCGAAGTGCATCCGGTTCTGGACGACCTTGGGCTGCTCGCACGGGACGAAGCGGACCCGGAAGTCGGGGTCACCGATGGGCAGCAGCAGGACGCCGTCGTGTGGATCGTCGACGATCTTCCGATCGAGGAGCCCGGACCAGAACTGCGCGAGTCGCAGCGGCTCGCGCGCGTCGAAGCTGATCGCGAACAGGTGTGCAGTCATCGCCTCGCCCATCTCCCCCCGACCGGACGCCGCGCCGGCCGTTGGGGCGGAAGCCTAGGAGCGAGCGGGGTCAGCCGCATCCGAGTTTCCGATGCGGTGGCGGGGCTCCGCTGGGGACGCTCCCTGGTTACCGGGCCGGATAGGCCGCAGCGGTGAAGGCGAGCAGGGCGATCTCGGCCGACTGGTGCAGTTGGTCGCGCCGGACTCCGGCCGCCGCGTGGACGGCGTGGCCCTCGGTGACGACGCTGAGGAAGCGGGCCAGGGCGGTGGGGTCGACCTCCGGTGGCAGGTCGCCCTCCTCGACGGCGCGGGCGAAGCGGGCGGCCAGGGCGCTCTCCCCGGTCAGCCGGCTGGCCGCCAGGAAGTCGGCGATGGCCGCGTTGTCGGTGCCGCAGGCGGTGGCACCCTGGATGGACAGGCAGCCGGCGGGACGGTCGGGGCGGGTGAGCGCCACCACGTTGTCCCGCAGCAGCGCCGCGGCCACGTCCCGGGCGGTGGGCTGGTCCAGCGCGTCGCGCGCGTAGGCCATCTCGACGTCCGCGTACCGGGCCACCACCTTGCGGAACAGGCCCTCCTTGTTGCCGAAGGCCGCGTACAGGCTGGGCTTGTTGATGCCCATGGCACCGGTGAGCTCGGTCAGTGAGGCGCCCTCGTAGCCGTGCCGCCAGAACACCTCCATCGCCCGGTCCAGGGCCTCGTCAGTGTCGAAACCACGCGGTCGTCCGGTCTGGGTCATCTCCTCGGCCTCCTTACCGCACCCACTCTACCGCCGCCAAAACCGATCGGTACAAAAGTTTGGGGAATGGCGCCCGACCCTGCTAGGTTTCCTTCCATACCGAGCGGTACAGAAATGTGGAGGGAGTCGCCATGGACCACGTGAGGCGCACGCTCGGCCCGGTCGGGATCTGGAGCATGGAGCTGCGTGCAGCAGCCCGGCCCGAGGTCCGCGAGGCCGCCGCCGAGCTGGACGAGCTGGGCTTTCCGGCGCTCTGGATCCCCGGCCTCGACGGCCCGGGGGCAGTGGACGACGTCGAGCACCTGCTGGTCGCCGCGCCGCACGCCACCATCGCCCTGGGCGTGCTGTCGATGTGGGGTCAGGACCCGGCCGCGGTGGGGAGCCGCTGGTCCGCGCTGGATGCGGCGTACGGCCCGCGCGCCGTCCTCGGCCTCGGGGTCAGCAACGCCCACTCCGCCGCCAACGCCGGCCAGGACTACGGCAAACCGACAGTCTCGATGCGTCGCTTCCTCGACGGTCTCGACGCCGCACCCCACCCGATTACGGCCGAGCGACGCCTGCTCGGCGCGCTGGGTCCGAAGATGGTCGATCTGGCCAGCTCGCGCACCTCCGGTTGGCACCCGTTCCTCGTGACTCCCGAATACTCGGCGGCGCAACGCGCACGCGTGGGCGACGCCCCACTCATCGCTCCCCACCTCGCGGTCGTCCTGGACCGCGACCCCACCCGCGCGCGGGCGGCCGCCCGCGCCGGCATCGGGATGTTCATCGGTTTCCCCGCCTACCGCGCCAACCTCGGCCGCCTCGGCTTCGGCGCGCAGGACCTGATCCCGGGCGGCAGCGACCGGCTCATCGACGCCCTCGTCGCCTGGGGAGACCTCGACGACGTCGCCGACCGCATCCAGGCCCACCTGGACGCGGGGGCCGACCACGTCACAGTGCACGTCCTGCGGCCCGACGCCGGCGACGGCGCCGACCTGCCGCGACAGCAGTGGCGGGAACTCGCCACGCTGCTACCCCGCTTCACCCCGCACACCGACTAGAACACCAACCCCAAGGAGTACGAATCATGGCTCAGCTCAATGGCAAGACCGCCCTGGTCACCGGTGGCACCACCGGCATCGGCCTGGCCGCGGCCCGCCGCTTCGCGGCCGAAGGCGCGCACGTCTTCGTCACCGGCCGCCGCCAGCAGCAGTTGGACGAGGCCGTCCAGGCCATCGGCCCGAACGCCACGGGAATCCGCAGCGACATCGGCAACCTCGACGACCTCGACCGCGTCTTCGAGGCGATCACGGCCCACGGCAACGGACTGGACGTGCTGTTCGCCAACGCCGGCGGAGGGGAGTTCGCCGCCCTGGACGCGATCACCGTCGAGCACTACGCGGACGCCTTCGACCGCAACGTGCGCGGCACGATGTTCACCGTCCAGAAGGCCCTGCCGGTGCTCAACGACGGCGCGTCGGTCATCCTGACCGGCTCGACCGCGGCAACGAAGGGCACCCCCGCCTTCGGGGTCTACGCCGCCTCCAAGGCTGCCATCCGCTCGTTCGGCCGCACCTGGGCCGCCGAGCTGGCCGGTCGCCGGATCCGGGTCAACACCCTCGTGCCGGGCCCGACCGACACTCCCGGCATCACCGGGCTGGCCGCCAGCCCGGAGGAGGCACCCGCGCTCGTGCAGATGCTCGTCGCCACGGTGCCGCTGGGCCGGATGGGCCAGCCGGAGGAGATCGCGAACGCCGCGCTGTTCCTGGCCTCCGACCAGAGCAGCTTCATGACCGGCGGCGAGATCTTCGTCGACGGCGGCGCGAACCAGGTCTGACCGAGGCGTCGCCCGCGATCACGGTGCCGGCCGACGACGAGACGTCGGCCGGCGCCCAGCCCTCAACGCCGCGGCACCGGCGAGCACATGATCCACTCGGTTTCATTGATGTGGGGCTAACCAGGACGTCTGGACACCCCGAGATCAATGAAACCGAGTGGATCACGGGCGATCCGGGCAGCCAGCTCGGCCCGGTGCTCATCGGGCCAGCGCGTCGGCGAGACGGGCGATGCCGAACTCGTATGCCTGGTCGACATCGCCGCCAAGCTTGAAGGCACCGGCCAGTTCCATGCTGACGAACCCGTTCGCCCATGCGGTGATCGTGCGGGCGGCGTCCAGGGCGTGGTGTTCGCCGGCGAGGTTCGCGGCTACCCGCAGCATGGGTTCGACGGCGTGGGTGAGGGCCTCGACGCTGGGCCCGGCGAGGTCGGATCGTGGCGCGAAGATCAACTGGTAGCCCTTCGGCCGGGCGTGCGCGAACGCGCGGAAGGCCCGGGCCAACTCGGCCAGGTCGCGGCGGGGATCGGCGCCAGCACCAATCGTCGCGAGTCGCGCACCGAGGTCGTGGACGGTGGCTTCGGTGATGAGGCGTACCAGGTCGTCGCGGTTGCGCACCCGCTTGTAGAGCGACGGTGCGCGCACGCCGACCCGGTCGGCGACGGCCTGCATGGTCAGGCCGGAGATACCCGCCGACTCCAGGATGTCCTGCCCCGCGTGGACGATGGCGTCGAGGGAGGTCCGATCGGGCGTCGGCATGCCACTTCCCTCCGGCTCAACGGAATCACCCCATGGCTATTGACCATAGCCATGATGGCTAGGTAGCGTAGCCATCATGCAGACGATAGCAATCCCGGCACCGGTGCGGCGATGAGGCTCGCCCCGCACCTGCGCCGCATCGGCAACGACATCGTGGCCGCCTACCTCGTCGACACCGACGAGGGCGTGACAGTCATCGACGCGGGCATGCCCGGTCACTGGAGCGACCTGCGGGCCGAGCTGTCGGACCTGGGCCGCTCGCTTGACGACATCAGAGGTGTCGTCCTCACCCACGGCGACAGCGACCACATCGGGTTCGCCGAACGGCTCCGGCGCGACCACGGCGTACCGGTCTACGTGCACGAGGCGGACGCCGCCCGCGCGCGAGGCGAGGTCAAGGCCGACAACTCGTGGGGCCGGATGAAGCTCGGCGCGACGGCAGGCTTCTTCTGGTACGCGATGCGCAGGGGCGGGCTTCGCACCACCCACCTCACCGAGGTCGTCTCCGTGCACGACGGCCAGGTGCTCGACCTGCCCGGCGCGCCACGCATCATCGGCGTCCCCGGCCACTCGCCGGGCAGCATCGCCATCCACGTGCCGATCGCCGACGCCCTCTTCGTCGGTGACGCCATGACCACCCGGCACGTGCTGACCGGCCAGCGGGGCCCGCAGCCCGCACCCTTCACCGACGATCCCCACCAGGCGCTGGCGTCGCTGCACCACCTCGAAGACGTCCAGGCATCGTGGATCCTGCCGGGCCACGGCGCGCCGTGGTCCGGTGGAGTCGCCGAGGCGGTACACGCAATCAGGACCGTCGCCAGCTCCTGATCCGTCATGATCGATTCGACATCGCCGAAGTCGGGGTGTCACGAAGGGCTTGGGCGCGGAAACCCCGATTCCAGCGAAACGGATCTATCCACGCGGGGAATCGATGGCGGGGTCGCCGCCGGAGCCAGCGTGCCGCGCTCGTGCCGCGGACGCGTCGAGTGCCGGGCCGAGCGGCGTCAGCGCGGCTCGCACCAGGTCCGGCAGCGACCTGGACGGCACCACGAACCCCTGCATTGATGGCGCCTCGTGCGCGGCCTCCAACCACTGTCCAAGCGCGACCCTGGCGACCGCGCCAACGCTGGCGGCGAGCACCTGGACGGTCAGCCGGTCCAGATCTGGACAGCGTTCGCTGAGGGCATCGGCGAGTGGGCCCTCGATCGTGGTGACGGTGTCGACGTAGCAGGTGCGCAGTGCGGGACTGGCCGCGATCATCAGCAGCGCCTCGGGCGCGTGCTCGCCCGAATCCGTGTACTGACCGACGACGGCGTCGATGACCGCGTCAGCGAGGCCGACATCGGCGGGACGGGCGACCACGGCCGCCGCGACTCGTGACGCCCGCTGCGCCGTGACCGCCGCAACAATCGCCTGTTCCCGGCTGGGGAAGTAGTTGTTGTAGGTCCGGGGAGACACACCGGCGGCCTCCGCGATGTCGTCGACGCGGACATTGTCCGGCCCACGTTCCAGCGCCAGGCGCAGCGCCGCCGCCTGGAGCGCCTCCCTGGTGGCCTGCTTCTTCCGTTCCCGCAGGGTCGGCCGGACTGTCACGTCGTCCACTCTCACACGGATCATGCGCAGACGCAAACTTGCGTGCACGCATGTTTTTGGTAACGTCGCTGCGACCACAGCCCCGACCGCACCGATCGGAAGGACGACACACACATGCGCGCCAAGGGCATGACCTACGACACCGGCTTCGTCCGCGACGGCCACAACTCGGTGGACCGTTTCGACCCCGACGTGGTCCGGCGCGAACTGGGCATCATCCGCGACGACCTGCACTGCACCGCCGTCCAGATCGTCGGTGGCGACCCGCGACGCCTGGAACTCGCCGCCCGCGCCGCCGCCGACCTCGGACTGGAGGTCTGGTTCTCGCCGTACCCATTGGACCTGTCCCCCGACGAGATCCTCACGCTGTTCCTCGACTGCGCCGAGCGCGCCGAACGACTGCGTACGGAGGGAGCCGAGGTCGTGTTCGTCGCCGGAGTCGAGCTGAGCATCATGAACCGGGAGTTCATCGACGGTGACCGCATCGACGATCGCCTCAGCCAACTGTTGTCCGCACCCGGCAACCGCGCAGAACGGATCGCCGAGGTCCGCGCCCGGCTCGACCGTTTCCTCCGCACCGCCGTGGCAGCGATCCGCGAACGCTTCCACGGAAAGCTCACCTACGCCGCCATACCGTTCGAGGGCGTCGACTGGGACCTGTTCGACATCGTGACCCTCGAACTCATCCGGTCCGCGGAGGTCGCCGACCAGTTCCGGGCCGGCGTGCGCGATCTCGTCGCGGCACAACCCAAGCCCGTCGCCGTCACCGGCTTCGGAGCCGCTACCTGGCGTGGGGCCGGCGACGTCGCCCCCCGCAGCATGGAGATCATCGAGTACGACGACAGCACCGGCCTGCCCCGGCGACTGAACGAGCGCTACGAGCGCGACGAGGCTGGTCAGGCAGCGTATCTCGGGGAACTGCTCGACATCTTCAGCAGCGAGGGCGTCGACGCCGCCTTCGTACACCTCTTCGCGCTCTCCAACCTGCCCCACCGCCCCGACGGCGACCCCCGCGACGACCTCGACCTCGCCAGCCTCGGGATCGTCAAGGTCCTTGAAGGCCGCAACGGCGACACCTATCCCGGCCTGCCCTGGGAGCCCAAGGCCGCCTTCGCCACGGTCGCCGCCCGCTACTCCAGCTGAGGTCGGTTCCTTGTCGCCCGGCTCGACGGTACGAGCATGACCGACGGGGGCCACCGGGTCCGGTGATCGATGGAGATCAGCCTGGTCAGAGCGGGCCGGGGAACGTCTGCTGCATCGGCATCGGCACCTGGAGGAACGTGGTGCCGCGCAGGTCCAGCCAGGCCCGGTCCGGTCCGCGGACCAGTCGCAGCATCACCGCCTCGCAGGAGGGGCAGCGGGCGACGAGGCCCGGGGCGTGCGAGTAGACGTGCAGGCTCGCCATCGAGCCGGTCGTCCCGCAGTTCTCGCAACGGCCCATCGCGGTGCTCAGGTCGACGGTGAACAGCTCACGCATCGGCCCGTCGAGCATGTTGCCGTCCAGGTACGACATCTCGGTCATCGGATCTCCTCGGCGGTACGGAGCGGGGCGGGCGGTCAGCCGGTGGGGCCGAAGCGTTCGGTCTTGACCCGCCGCGACGGGTGGCCCAGCCCCACCATCAGGTCGGCCACGGTCTCCACGAACGCGGTCGGACCGCAGACGTAGGTGAGCGGTTCCAGGTCCGGCGGCCAGCCGTGCGTGTTGACGTCGGCCAGACCGATCCGGTGCGGCTCGCCACGCCAGCCCTCGGGCGCCTCGCGGGTGTAGACGTACGCGATGTCCAGGCCGAAGTCGTCCCGGACCCGGCGGCGCAGCTCATCGGCGTAGATCACGTCTCCGGGGGTGCGCACCGAGTAGATCAGCCGGAACGGGGCCTTGCTGCCGGTCGCCCGCCGTGCCCGGATCATCGCCATCAACGGCACGATGCCGGAACCACCGGCGACCAACTGCACCGGCGCGGTCTCCTCCGGCCGCCAGATGAACCAACCACCGAGCGGTCCGCGGATTTCCAGCGGGTCGCCGTCGGCAAAGACATCGATGAGGTACGGGGACACCTCGCCGTCGTGCACCCGCTGCACGGTCACCTCGACGCGCGGCCCGCCCGGACCGTCCACGACCGGCCCGGCGATCGAGTACGAGCGGGCCGCCTGGTAGCCGTCCGGGGCGGTCAGTCGCAGGTCGACGTGCTGCCCCGGCAGGTGCCCCGGCCAGTCCGGCACCTCCAGCACCAGGGTCTGCGCGGTCGGCGTCTCCACCCGGCGCTCCACCAGTCGGCCGACCTGCCAGCGGTTGGCCGTCCGGGGCTGGTTGCTCGTCGCCACGGCGCGCTCAGTCACCCTGGTACCGCTGTTCGCGCCACGGGTCGCCGTAGTCGTGGTATCCGGCGGTCTCCCAGAACCCCGGCTCGTCCATCGTCTTGAGCCGCAGGCCGCGCACCCACTTGGCGGACTTCCAGAAATACAGGTGCGGCACCAGCAGCCGCGCCGGCCCGCCGTGCTCGGCAGGCAGCGGCGCGCCGTCGAAGGTGTGCGCCACCCAGGCCCGGCCGCCGCGCAGGTCGTCAAGCGGCAGGTTCGTGGTGTACCCGCCGTAGGAGTGCGCGAGCGCGAAGTGCGCGCCGGTGTCGACGTCGGCGAGCAACGTGTCGAGGGAGACGCCCTGCCAGGTGGTGCCGAGCTTGGACCAGCGGGTGACGCAGTGGATGTCCACGTGTGGCGTCTCCTGTGGCAGGGCCATCAACTCCTGCCACGACCACCGGTGCTCGCTGCCGTTCTCGGCGGCGATGACGAACTCCCAGGTGTCCAGGGACACCCGGGGCGTCGGGCCGGCCGAGAGCACCGGGAAGTCCTCGGTCAGGTACTGGCCGGGTGGCAGGGCCGGCTCCTGCGTTCGGGGCCGACCCTGAAAGCCCGGTGACACGATTCCCATTGCACAGTCGTACCACCCGCGCCGGCCCGGCCGGGAGCTTTCCGACGTACCCCCCGGTCGTCGCGGCGCGGCGCGGTCAGTGTCGCTCCGTGACGACCTGGCGCTCCTCGGGCACGTCGCCGCCACGGGTGGCGCGCAGGCTGGTCAGGGTGACCACCACCAGCACACCGACGATCACGCCGAGCGAGGCCAGGGTGGGGATCTGCGGCACGCTGTCCCAGATGCCGTGCGCCCAGTGCAGACCGAGCTTCAGGCCGATGAACGCCAGGATGACGGCCAGGCCGTAGCTGAGGTGCACCAGCCGGCTCAGCGCCGCGTGCAGGACGAAGTAGAGCGCCCGCAGGCCGAGCAGGGCGAACGCGTTGGTGGCGAACACCAAATACGGGTCCTCGGTGATGCCGTAGACCGCCGGCACCGAGTCGACGGCGAAGACGATGTCGGTGGCCAGCACCGCGACGACCACCAGGGCGAACGGGGTGAGTGCCCGCTTCGCGCCCTGCCGGACGGTCATCCGGGTGCCGTGGTACTCGTCGACCACCGGCAGGACCTTGCGCAGCAGCCGCACCGACCGCATCTTGTTGATGTCGACTTCCTGCTGATGCCCGGACATGGCGTCGCGCAGCAGCTTCACCGCCGTGGCGACGAGGATGATCGCGAAGAGCAGGAAGGCGAAGTCGAGGGTCTGCAGGGCCGCCGCGCCGAGGGCGATGAAGACGGCCCGCAGCACCAGCGCGCCGGCGATGCCGTAGAGCAGCACCCGCTGGGCGAGCACGGCCGGCACCGCGAACGCGGCAAGCAGCAGCATGAAGACGAACAGGTTGTCGACCGAGAGCGACTTCTCCACCAGGTAACCGGTCAGGTACTCCACGCCCTGCTGGGAGCCGTAGCGGGACCAGAGCCAGCCACCGAACGCCAGCGGCAGGGCGATGTAGAACGCCGACCAGCCGATGGCCTCCCGCATGGACACCTCGTGCGGGCGACGCGTGACCAGGAAATCCAACACCAACAGCAGGAGTACGCCGATGATGGTCACCGCCCAGAGCGTGGGCGTGCCCACCGACGACAGGTCGCTGGCGGCGGACAGGTACGACACTTCGCTCATTGGGGTCTCCTCGAACACCGTCATGTTCGAGGTCTCCTTCACCCATCACCTGATGGGCAACCACCCGAGGCACGCCGGGCGCGCCGTACTGACCGGAATGGTTCGTGGGAAGTACTCCCCTCGCACGACAAGGTTAGGCCAGGCTGAATCTCCACGCCAAGCGGGACATCAATGGTTGCCCTGATCAACCGCTGTGCGCGCTGCGGTCAAGCCCGGCGCAGCGTCGCCCCCGGAGCCATCGCCTGCTCCACCAGGCCCCGATAGTCACGCGGCAACTGGGTGACGACATCGTCGAACTCACCACCGGTGATCGCCTCCCGCAAGGTGGTGAAGACCGCCCGCGCGGCGTCCCGGGCGGCCGGCTCCTGCACTCCCGCGCGCAACGCCACCCGGGCGACGAACTCGGCCGCCCCGAACCGGTCCGCCTGCTCCGTGCTCGGGCTCGGTTTGAGCACCAGTTGCAGCGGCTGCGGGAGTTGGGCGGCCAGGTCCAGGACCTCACCGCCGGTCAGCCGCTCGGCGAACGTCTCCAGGACGGCCCGAGTCAACTCGACAGCCTGCTCCGAGGACGTCGCGGTGCGTTGGGAAACCTGATCGATGAAGGTGTCGTAGTTCATCGCGTACTCCCTTGGCTCGCGTCGGCGCCTGCGGGTACCCGCGGGCGCCGGGTGGAAACGGCGCCGGGATTCCTTTGCCGGGTGGGCGTGACCGGCCGGCGGGTGGGTAACCGCCGCCGGTCGTGACCACATCGATGCCCCGAGGGAGCCCACGCCATGGCGAGCTACGCCGACGTCCTGCAGTACCTGTCGAGCCTGGACTACCCGGCCGAGAAGGACGACGTGGTCCGCGAGGCCGAACGGGAGGGCGCCCCACCGGACGTGCTGAAGGCGTTGCGGGCCCTGCCGCCGGTGGACTACGCAAACGGCACCGAAGTGGCCCGGTCGGCCGGCATCGAGGCGGCGCCCGAGGTGGGCCCCGCTCAGCGCGCCGAGCAGGCACGGGACAAGACGCACAACCGGGTCTCGCAGCATCTGCGCGGTCGCTGACCCGGCGGTGGCGGCCACGGCTCCGACACCGGGGCGTCGCCGATGACCCACATCGGCCCCGCGTCCCGACCGTCATCGCGCCCGCCGGACATGCGCTTCCCGGCCGCTGTGCAACTCGCCGTGGTGGCAGTGGCCGGCGTCATCGCCGGCTGCCTCTTCGCGCTGCTGCTCCCCCTACCGCTCGCCGCGCTCGCCGGCTGGGACGTGGGCGCGCTGAGCTGGCTCGCGCTGGTCTGGCACAAACTCTGGCCGATGGACGCCGAGCGGACCGCCCGACTGGCCGTACACGAGGACCCGAACCGGGCGATCCGCGACGTGCTGCTGCTCGTCGCCTGCCTGTCCAGCCTGCTGGCCGTGGGACTGGTGGTGGCCAGCGCCCAGAGCGCGCCACCCGGGCTCGACCGGGAAGCGCACGGCGCCCTCGGCGTGCTCAGCGTGGTGCTCTCCTGGTTCGTGGTGCACACCGTTTTCGCCGCCCGGTACGCCCGGATCTACTACACGGGCCCGGACGGCGGGGTGAACTTCAACCAATCCGAGCCGCCGTGCTACTCCGACTTCGCGTACGTCGCGTTCACCATCGGGACGACGTTCCAGATCTCCGACACCAACCTGACAAGCAACGAGATGCGTCGCACGGTGCTGCGGCACTCGATGGTGTCGTACCTGTTCGGCGCGTTCATCATCGCCGTGACCGTGAACCTGTTGGCCGGTCTGGCGCGCTGAGCGGGAGCCACTCCGGCCCGCTGAGCGGGAGCGGGTCGCGCCGGCCCCGGGGACGGCACGGGGAGCAGCGGCAGGAAGGGCCGGGACAGGCGGGCGCCCCTGGTCACGAACCGCGACCCAGGGCGCCACGCAAGCCTGCCCAGGCGGTGAACCGCGTCCGAACCGGTCGCGGTCACCAGGCGGTGGATGCCCGCCCGAACCGAGCGGGCAGCACTGCCGGGTCCAACCATACGACAGAACATCCCCCGTTTGGTCAGATTTTGGGGAAGTGTGGGCCAGGGCACGTCACGGCCGACCGCTCACTTCCGCGTACCGGTGCTCCAGGTCGACCCGGGCCAGCGCCCCCACCAGCCAGGCCAACTGCTCGGACTCGCCGCTGGCCAGGCCGGCCAGGTCGTCCGCCGACCGGCCCAGCCCGAGCCGACGGGCCGCGGCCAACGCCCGGCGGTCCGCGACCGGGGCCACCTCCCGCCACAGCGCCTGCGCCTCGCGGAGAAACAACTCGACGACCTGACCGTCCACGCCCGGAAGCTCGGCAAGCAGCGCCCGCTCCCGGACCGGGTCGTGCTTCGCCACGGCCCGCAACCGGCGCAGATCACCCCGGTACCGCTCGACGACCGTGCGGGCCAGGTCACCCAACACGTCGGCCAGCGCGTCCACGTCGCCGCGCTGACCACCGGCGCGCAGCACCCGGACCCGGTCCTCGTGCAGTGAACGGGCCAGCCGGGCAGCGCTGTCCCATCCCTCGTCGCGCAACGCCCGCGCCCCGTCCAACGCCCGGCGGAAGTCACCCCGACGGGCCAGCAGCACCGCCAGGTAGAGCACCTGGAACAGGCTCGCCGGGTTGTTCGTCACACGAAAGCCGTACTGCTCGGCGAAGCCCCGTCCGCTGCCGGCGAGGCGGCGCGCCAGGCGCTTGCGGTCCGCCACGGGCGTGATCAGAGTGGTCGGCATGCCGGCGACTACCCGCGCGACCGTCGGTCACACCCGGCACGCGTCCGCTCCGCGGGGCGGCCCGGAAGCGGCGTCAGCCGGGGCAGGCCGCCCGTGCGGCGTCAGCCGTGCAGACCGCCGGTGCGGTCGCGGGCCTTGAGGCGGGTGGTGGGCAGGGCGGGCGCCGGCAGCGGGGGCGCCGAATCGTCGGCGACCACGCCGAACCGTCCGTCCCCCGCCATCCAGTCCTCCCGGGCGGCGGCGACCTCCTCGTGCGAGCGGCCGACGAAGTTCCACCACATGACCAGCGGCTCCTCGAACGGCGTACCGCCCAGCAGCAGCAACCGGGCCCCGGCCCCGCCACGCACGGTCAGCTCACGGCGACCCGAGCCCAGGTAGAGCAGCTCCCCCGGCTCGAACCCCACCTCGGCGGCCTCGGCGGCGCCGGACATCGCCAGCAGGGCGTACTCGAAGTCGGGCCGCAGCGCCAGCGTCGTCGGCGCCTCGCCGCTCAGCTCCACCTGCACGCCGACCAGCGGGGTGTGCACCACCGCCGGTGACCGCCGCCCGGCGAACTCGCCGACCAACAGGGTGAGGTCCAGGTCGCCGTCGCGCCAGCGCGGCAGGTCGGCGTGGTGCGCGAAGTCGGCCGCTCCGGCCCGCGCCGGGTCCGGCAGTGCCACCCAGAGCTGCACGCCGTGCATCACCGGCGGGTGGACGGCCGGCGACCGCTCGGAGTGGGCGATGCCGTTCCCCGAGGTCATCACGTTCAGTTGACCGGGCCGGATCGGCTGGACGTTGCCGAGGCTGTCGCGGTGCAGGATCTCACCGTCGAGCAGCCACGTCACCGTCTGTAGGCCGGTGTGCGGGTGCGGCGGCACCTCCATGCCGGGCCGCTCCGCCACATCGTCCGGGCCGAAATGGTCCACGAAACACCAGGCGCCCACCATCCGGCGGACCCGCTGCGGCAACAGCCGCCGCACCGTGGTGTACCGACCCAACGGCACGTCGTGACCGGGCAACAGCACACTGCCGGGATCCACGTCGGCCACGCCAGGTGGCCGGGTCTGCGCCAGCATCGATTCGGTACGTTCCACCGCCCGACAATACGCTCACGCCCACGAGCCGCCGCAGCGCTTCCTGGTCAAGGGCTCGCCGAGAGCTCGACCTGTTCCCGCCGGGTACGCACCCACCGGCCGGGCCGCCGTCACCGGCGCGGTCGCGGTCACGGCGCGGTCGCAGTCACCGTCACCGGCGCGAGCAGCCGAGAAACGCCGTTGGCCGGCACCCCGGTGTTGCGGGGCGGGCACTCGTCGAGCTGGCGCACGACGAAGCCTGGGAGATCCTTGTGGAATACCGGGATGTCCTGGACAACATCGTGCTCGAACTGATCGAG
>NZ_JBEZZW010000045.1:0-59638 GCF_040639415.1 Micromonospora sp. NPDC023888
CCGCGTCCGGGATCTTCGGCGTCTGGTCCAACGGCAACAGCGGGCCGGCATGCCAGACCAGTGGCTCGCCGGCCTGCGGCGGGCCAGGGACTTCGACACAGACCCTAGGCGGCGACCGATCCGGGGGCCTGGCGTCGCTTGGTGAGCCACCGCATCACGTGCAGCGGGTGCGACGCCGGGTCCGGAATCGGGTGGAAGACGTGTTCGATCTCGCCGTCGGCGATGATCAGGGTCAACCGCTCGTAGAGCGTCATGTCGCCCGCGGTGCGGGTCGGCAGACGCAGCGCGTCGGCCAGGGTCAGCCGCGGGTCGGGGATCAGCGGATAGGGCAGCCGCAGCCGGTGTGCCAGCTCCCGCTGGTACCCGGTCGACTGCGCGGACAGGCCGTACACCCGGGCCGCGCCGGCCGCGCGGAGTTCCGCGTGGTGGTCGCGGAACCAGGCGGCCTGCTCGGTGCTGCCCCGGGCGCCGTGGACCTCCAGCAGGCCGTTGGGCAGGTCGACGCCCGGCCGCCCGGTCAGCGGGTACACGAAGATGACGCTGCGTCCGGCGCCGAGCGCGCCGAGGTCGACCGGGCGGCCGTCGGTGCCGTAGAAGGACAGGGGCGGCAGGCTGGTCCCGACAAGCGCGGCGGGGTCGGCGCCGACCGCCGCGCTGCCGGGCACGACCTGGGTCGCGGCCGCGTCGAGACGGGCGTCCAGCGCCTCCCGCTGGGCGGTCAGTCTGCCGATCCGCTCCTGCAGGCCGGTGATGGTGCTGCGGTAGGTGGCGACCGCCGCCGCGCACACGTCGGCGTCGTCGGCGCCACCGGCGATCGACTCGACGAACGGGCGGGTCTCCTCCACGGTGAGGCCGAGCGCCATCAACTCGCGGATCTGGGCCACCAGCCGCACCGCGATCGGGTCGTACTCCCGGTAGCCGTTGCCCAGCCTCCGGGGCACGACCAACCCGGCCGACTCGTAGTACCGCAAGGCCCGGACCGTCGTCCCGGTCCGTCGTGCCAGCTCACCCACCCGCATCCCGCGACCCTAAACCCGCACCCTGGGGTACGGGTCAACGTGTCCATCGTCGCGGTGTCAGGACCGCCGTTTCGTGCCAGTCTGGCGGCGAAAAGGCATCGTGAGCAGGGAGTGTGTGATGACGGCAATCAGCCGGGTACGGGGTCGGCAGATCCTCGACAGCAGGGGCAACCCGACAGTGGAGGCCGACGTGGTCCTCACGGACGGGTCGACCGGGCGCGCGGCCGTGCCCTCCGGGGCGTCGACGGGGGCGAACGAGGCGGTCGAGCTGCGCGACGGGGACCACACCCGCTTTCACGGCAAAGGCGTCACGACGGCGGTCGCCGCCGTGAACGGTGCGATCGCCGACGCGGTGATCGGGCTCGACGCGGAGGACCAGGCGCTGATCGACGAGACGATGATCGCGCTCGACGGTTCGAAGGACAAGGGTCGACTGGGAGCCAACGCGATCCTCGCGGTGTCCCTGGCGGCGGCCAAGGCGGCGGCGCTGGCGCACCGGCAGCCGCTCTACCGCTACGTCGGCGGAGTGGGGGCCCGGCTGCTGCCGGTGCCGATGATGAACATCATCAACGGCGGCGCGCACGCCGACAACCCGCTGGACTTCCAGGAATTCATGATCGCTCCGGTCGGGGCGCGGACGTTCGCCGAGGCGGTCCGGATGGGGTCGGAGGTCTTCCACACCCTCCGGACGTCCCTGGCGGCGGCCGGGCACAGCACCAACGTCGGTGACGAGGGCGGCTTCGCGCCGACCTTCACGGATGCCGACGAGGCGCTGCGTTTCGTGCTGCGCGCCATCGAGGACGCCGGCTACGAGCCCGGCACCGACCTGACCATCTGCCTCGATCCGGCCAGCTCGGAGTTCTTCCGCGACGGCGTCTACGACTACGTCGGCGAGGGGCGGCAGCGCGGCGTCGAGGAGCACGTCGACTACCTGCTCGACCTGGTCTCCCGCTACCCGATCAGCTCGGTCGAGGACCCGATGGCCGAGGACGACATCGCCGGGTGGAAACGGCTGACCGCGCTGGCGGGGGAGCGGGTGCAGTTGGTCGGCGACGACGTCTTCTGCACCGACGTCGACCGGCTGCGCGACGGGATCGAGGGCGGTTACGCCAACGCGATCCTGGTCAAGGTCAACCAGATCGGCACGCTCACCGAGACCCTCGCGACGGTGGACGCCGCCCACAAGGCGGGCTACCGGGTGGTGATGTCGCACCGCTCCGGCGAGACCGAGGACACCACCATCGCCGACCTGGCCGTGGGCGTCGGCTGCGGCCAGATCAAGACCGGCTCGCTGTCGCGCTCCGACCGCACCGCCAAGTACAACCAGCTCATTCGCATCGAGGAGGAGCTCGGCGACCGGGCCGTCTACGCGGGAACGCGTTGACGGCGGAAGACCCCGGTCAGGTGATCGGGCTCAGCTCGGCGAGGAGCTTCTCCACCCGACCCCGGATCTCGTCGCGGATCGGGCGGACGGCCTCGACGCCCTTGCCGGCCGGGTCGTCGAGCTGCCAGTCCTCGTAGCGCTTGCCGGGGAAGACCGGGCAGGTGTCGCCGCAGCCCATCGTCACGATCACGTCGGAGGACTCCGCGGTCGCGTACTCGAGGATCGTGGGGGTCTGGTCGGTGATGTCGATGCCGACCTCCCGCATGACCTGCGCGGCCGCGGGGTTGATCGTCTCGGCCGGCGCGGAGCCGGCCGAGCGGACCTCGACGGTGTCGCCGGCGAGGTGGCGCAGCCAGCCGGCGGCCATCTGGGAGCGGCCGGCGTTGTGCACGCAGACGAACAGGACGCTGGGTTTGGTGCTCATGAGGGTCGCCTTCCGGGTCACACGGTTGCCGAGGGAGTGAAGAGGCGGCGGCGCGCCCACAGGGACACGTAGACGAGCCCGACCAGGACGGGCACCTCGATCAGGGGGCCGACGACACCGGCGAGGGCCTGACCGGAGGCGACGCCGAAGGTGCCGATCGCGACGGCGATGGCGAGTTCGAAGTTGTTGCCGGCGGCGGTGAACGCGAGGGTGGTGGTGCGCTCGTAGCCGAGACCGATGGCCCGACCGAGGGCGTAGGAGCCGGCCCACATGAGCGTGAAGTACAGCAGCAGGGGCAGGGCGATGCGGACCACGTCCAGGGGTCGGCTGGTGATGGCGTCGCCTTGCAGGGCGAACAGGATCACGATCGTGAACAGCAGCCCGTAGAGGGCGGCCGGGCCGATGCGGGGCAGGAAACGGGCCTCGTACCAGTCACGGCCCTTGGCGCGTTCACCGAGGCGGCGGGTGAGGTAGCCGGCGAGCAGTGGGATGCCCAGGAAGATGAGCACGTTGCGGGCGATGTCCCACGCGGAGACGTTCAGCTCGGCCCCGGACAGCCCCAGCCACCGTGGGAGCACGGACAGGTAGAACCAGCCGAGCAGGCCGAAGGCGACGACCTGGAAGACGGAGTTGAGGGCGACCAGAACGGCGGCGGCCTCCCGGTCACCGCGGGCGAGGTCGTTCCAGATGATGACCATGGCGATGCAGCGGGCCAGGCCGACGATGATCAGACCGGTGCGGTACGCGGGTTGGTCGGCCAGGAAGATCCAGGCCAGGGCGAACATCACCGCGGGGCCGATGAGCCAGTTGAGGACAAGCGAGGAGATCAGCAGGCGGCGGTCGCCGGTGACGGTGTCGAGCCGGTCGTAGCGGACCTTCGCCAACACCGGGTACATCATGATCAGCAGGCCGATCGCGATCGGCAGGGATATCCCGCCGATCTGCACCGCGTCCAGCGCGCTGTTCAGCCCGGGGACCAGGCGACCCAGGAGCAGCCCGACGACCATCGCCAGCCCGATCCACACCGGCAGGAACTGGTCGAGGCGGGACAGGCGGCCGACGACGGCGCTCTCGGCCGGGTCGCTCTGGACGGTGCTGGTCACGAGCAGTCCGGTCGGTCGGCGGACACCGCGCCTGCGGGTGTGACGGTGAGCAGTGCGGCGAGCTGGCGCAGCATGGCCGGCCGGGCACGGTAGTAGACCCAGGTGCCCCGGCGTTCGGCGTCGACGAGCCCGGCCTCCCGAAGCGTCCTGAGGTGGTGCGAGATGGTGGGCCCGGTCAGTTCGAACGCGGGGGTCAGGTCGCAGACGCAGATCTCCCCACTCTCGGCGGAGGCGATCATCGACAGGAGTTGCAGCCGTACCGGGTCGCCGAGGGCTTTGAACGCGGGCGCGAGCACCGCGGCGGCCTCTGCTGGCACGCGTCGCTCGCTCAAGGAGGGGCAGCAGGCCGCCAGCGCCGCTTGATTAGACATTGCTCTAGGTTGACACTGATCTAATCAGCGTGCAACTGTCTGATTCGACAGGCGTCGAGACAGGCGTCGTCGAGCAACCGACCCCACCGGGAAGGAACACCTGGATGGCTGACCTCGCCGTGCGGCCCATGACCGACGCCGACGCCGACCGGGTGCTGGCGATCTACCAGGCCGGCCTCGACGCCGGCAACGCCAGCTTCGAGATCACCGCCCCCACCTGGGCGGCCTTCGACGCCGCGCGGTTGACCGGGCACCGGTTCGTGGCCGTCGACCGCGACGGCGTCATCCTCGGCTGGATCGCCGTCTCACCGACCTCGACCCGCGCGGTCTACGCCGGAGTGGTCGAACACTCCGTCTACGTGGACCCGGCCGCCCAGGGCCGTGGCGTCGCCCGCCTGCTGCTGGACGCACTGATCACCTCCACCGAGGCCGCCGGCATCTGGACCATCCAGTCCGGGATCTTCCCGGAGAACACCGCCAGCCTGACCCTGCACCAGCGGGCCGGGTTCCGCGTGATCGGCGTACGCGAGCGGGTCGGCCGCCACCACGACCGTTGGCGTGACGTCGTCCTGCTCGAACGTCGCAGCCCTGTCATCACCTGACGAGCCGCGCCGGCTGCGGCCGGCCACCACATCGAGGAGTCAACTGATGAACGCTCAGGACGGCCTTCCCGTCGTCGTCATCGGCGCCGGCCCGACCGGCCTCGCGGCCGCCGCCCACCTGCACGAGCGGGGCCTGACCTTCGCCGTCCTCGAAGCCGGCGACGGCCCCGGCGCGGCGGTGCGGCAGTGGGGGCATGTGCGCGTCTTCTCGCCGTGGCGGTACAACATCGATCCGGCCGCCCGCCGGCTCCTCGACGAGACCGGTTGGGTCGCCCCCGACCTGGATGCCCTGCCCACCGGCGCGGAACTGGTCGGCGCCTACCTCCAGCCTCTCGCGGAGCTGCCACAGCTCAAGCCGCACCTGCGCTACGGGGCGCACGTCGAGGCCATCAGCCGACTCGGCCTCGACCGGCTGCGCACCGCCGGCCGCGACACCACACCGTTCCTGCTCCGCCTCGCCGACGGCGAGGAACTGCTCGCCCGCGCCGTCATCGACGCCTCCGGCACCTGGCGTACGCCAAACGTCCTCGGTGCGTCAGGTCTACCCGCGCAGGGCGAAGCCGACGTGACGGCGTACCTGGAGCACGCCCTGCCGGACGTGCTCGGCGCCGACCGGGACCGGTTCGTCGGTCGGCGCACCCTCGTCGTGGGCGCCGGCCACTCGGCCGCGAACACCCTGCTGTCCCTGGCGGAACTGGCCGCCGCCGAGCCTGGCACCGAGGTGACCTGGGCCATCCGGGCCGCCGCGCCGACGCGTACCTACGGCGGCGGGGCCGCCGACGCCCTCCCGGCGCGGGGAGCGCTCGGCTCGCGGTTGCGTGCGCACGTCGACGCCGGACGGATCCGGCTGCTCACCGGGTTCTCCGTGGACGCGCTCGCCCCGGCCGACGGTCGGGTGCGGGTGGTCGTGCGGCACCGTGACGGCAGCACCGAGTCGATCACCGTCGACCGCGTTGTCGCGGCGACCGGCTTCCGCCCCGACCACAGCGTCGCCGCGGAGCTTCGGCTGGACCTGGACCCCGTCCTGGGCGCCACCCGCGCCCTGGCCCCGTTGATCGACCCCAACGAGCACTCCTGCGGCACCGTTCCTCCGCACGGCGTGGACGAGCTCGCCCACCCGGAGCGCGACTACTACGCCGTCGGCATGAAGTCCTACGGCCGGGCACCGACGTTCCTCATGGCCACCGGCTACGAGCAGGTCCGCTCCGTGGTCGCCGCCCTCGCCGGGGACTGGGTGGCCGCTCGTGACGTCCAACTCGACCTGCCGGAAACCGGTGTGTGCAACAGCAGCCCCGCCGGCGTGGCAAACGGCGACGACTGCTGCGGGCCCTCCACGGGCGGCTCCGGCGCGCCGTTGCCCGTGCCGGTCAGCCTCATCGCCCTCGACGCCATCGCCCTCGACGCCGTGCCCGCCGGCGGCTGTTGCCCGAGCTGATCCCGGCCGGCGCGGTGACGCTGCCCGTCGCTCTGACAAAGGACGGGCGGCGTCACCGTCGGCTGGCGCAGGCGACACACGTCCGCGCCGACGGGCGGGCGACGAGCCGTTCGGCGGGGATCGGTCGGGAGCACCGTTCGCAGACGCCGTAGCTGCCGTCGTCGAGCCGCCCCAGCGCGACGTCCAACTCGGCCAGGCGCCGGCGGGCCGCGTCCAGGACGGCGGTGAGCTGTGCGCGTTCGAAGGCGATCGTGCTGCCCTCGGGGTCGTGCTCGTCGTCGGCGTTCGACGACCGGGACGCCTCGAACAGGCTCCGCAGGTCAGCCTCCAGGGCGACGGCTTGGGCATCGGTCTGCCCGCGTAGCCGCAGCAGTGCCCTCGCGGGTCGCGCTGGAGTCGCTGGTCATGGCCCCTCACCGTACTGCGGAATGACAGCTGTCACACGCTGCCGTCAGGCGCACGCCGTGCCGGGCGCGGGGATCGCCTACATGAAGTTGCGGGTGTGCAGGGCGGACAGAGCGGCGGCCTCGTCGGGCCGGAAACCCAGCCGTACCAGTCGGCGCTGGCGACCCTGATCCATGGCGTGTTGCAGGGCCTGCACCCGGTCGAAGCCGGCGGACACGTCGTCGGGATGCCAACCACCCGACGCGAGCACCACAAGCGCGTCGAAGACGTCCGCGTTGAGGCCCGCGGTGTCGACAAGCGCGTCGTGGCGGCGGTGGATGGCCGCCCGCAGCCGATCCCGCAACAGCGGGTCGAGCCGCGCCTGATGCTCCAGGTGCGCCATGCCGAACACCACGTGCCGGCGCTCGTCCTGCATGGCGAGCCAGCAGATCCGGCGCGTCACCGGGTCCGGTGCGTTCTGGTGCAGGAACGAGAGCAGGTCGACGAAGCTGCCCTCACCCAGGACGGACAGCAGGAACGAGGCTAGCGCGAAGTCGGACTCCGCGACGAGCGTGAAGAGCGACTGTCGACCACCGGCCGACGACGTGCCCAACTCGGCGCCCCGCAGCAGCGCCCGTCGGCTGAACACCTCCATGTGCCGCGCCTCGTCGGCCATCTGTACGGCGAGGAGCTGCACCACCTCACGGAAGTGCGGATGGATCCGCCCGACGAACCGGGCCGGCACGACGAGGGCGGCCTGCTCGTTCTCCACCAGGTACGTCATCACCTGCACCACCGCGGCTTCGACATCGGCCGGCAGCGCGAACGGATCGTCCCACGGCACCGCGGTCTGCGGGTCCCACTGTCGGGCCGCCGCCTGCGCGTAGAGGTGGGGAGCGACATCGGCCCACACCAGGTCGCGGTCGTCCAGGTCGAACCGGGCCTCGGGGCCACCGGCCTCGAGCAGCGCGCCCCGGGCGCCGAGCCCCCACCGGGCCGGCGGACGGTTGCTGAGCGCCGTCGGGAGGGCGGGCCCGGCCCGCTCCGCGCCGAACCAGCGGTCGTCGTCCGCCGTGCCCCGGACCACCACCGCCACCACCCCGCTGCGGTCGCCCGGCTCCGGCGCTTCGACCCGATGACCCCGGCCGCGGCACCAGGCGGGCAGGTGCACCGGCAACGCCGGGTCGCGTCCGCGGACCGCCAACCGGCCTCCGGGCGGCAGACCGGCCAGGGCGCGGTGCACCAGCAGGTGTGCGCCCCGGCCGAAGCTCAGGTCACCGAGCTGGACCTCGGCGTCGGCGGCCGGTGCCGCGCTCACGGCCGGTAGTCCGCGGCCGTCACCCGCCCGTCCGGGGAGTAGAAGCCGGTGGCGTCGACCGCCCCGGCCAGGGCGTCGTACCCCGAGGTGCGTCCGTCCTTCCAGGCCGTCAGCCCCTCCAGGTCGAGCAGCGGACGCACCTGTGCGTCCGCGTACGACATGCCGAGCAGCAGCGTGCCGAAGAGCTGGACCCCGGCGGACCCCGGCTCGCGGACCGTCATGTTGCAGTGGTCGTACGGTGCGGTCTGCGCGACGATCCGGGTGCCGTCGGGCGGCAGTGTGCCCTCCTGGACGAACGCCAGGTGGTTGGCGTCGATCATGCAGGCGGCGTCGACCTCCCCGGCCATCAGGGCGCGGGCCGCGTCGCGTTCACCGCCGATGTGGTCGCCGTGCAGGCCGACGCCGACGTCGAACCCGCGCACGTCGACCTCGACCCCGGCGGCCGCGAGGTGACCCAGCGGGATGAGCGTCGCCTGGGGGCTGTCCACCGCGCCGACCGCGACGACCTTCCCGGCCAGGTCCGTGACCTGCCGCGCTGGCGAGTCGGCCCGGACCACCACGACCGAGGTGAGGTCCTGGTCGGTGTCGCGCATGGTGAGCGCGCGGACGGTCGTGCCGTTGGCGACCGCCAGTCGCTCGGCGCGCAGCCAGGCCAGGGGTGAGTTCCATGCCGCGTCGATCCGTCCGGCGAGGAGATCCTCGACCTGTCGCTCGTAGTGCGAGTAGAGGACGAAGTCGAAATCGAGGCCGTGCCCGCGTAGCCAGGCACGGAAGCCCTCCCAGATGGTCACCACCTTGGGGTCGTACGCGACGGCACCCATCAGGACCGTTGGCGCCGGCATCAGCGGTTGGCCTCGTCGAGCAGCGGAAGGCCGGTGGCGACCCGGCCGACGAAGTCGTGCAGCGCGTCGGTGGTCGGTGCCATCACCCGGGCCGCGCGCGAGTCCCGGAAACGGCGCTCAAGGCCCAGCTCCCTGCGGAACGCGCTGCCGCCGCAGAGCTGCATCGCGCCGTCGGTCACGTCGGCCACGGTCTCGCCGGCGAGGGCTTTGACCTGCAACACCCGCAGCATCGCGTCGTCGCGGCCGGTCTCCAGCGCGGTGAGGGTGTCGCCGAGGAAGGCACGCAGGGCGTCGGTGCGGATCATCAGTCGGGCCAGGTCGCGGCGGGTGACGGGCGCGTCGCGCAGGGCGGCCCCGGTGTGCGTGAGCGTGGTCCCTGTGACATGCCGGCCGGCCTCGGTGACCGCGCTCTGGGCGAGACCGAGGCAGAACGCGGCGTTGAGCACCAGGAACCAGGGCAGGACCGCGCCGAGCGCGGTGTCCAGCCCCGCGCCGTCGGCCGCCATCATCGCCGTCGACGGAACCCGGAGCCCGTCGGCGGTCATCGGCCGGGAGCCGTTGCCGCGCAGGCCGAGCCCGTCGAAGTCGCCGGTCACGCTCAGGCCGGCGCTGCCGGCCGGCACGAGCCACAGCGTCATCGGACCGGCGTCGGGGGCCACCGGGAGGCTCGACCAGACGTAGCTGTCCACCTCGCCGGCGGAGGTGACCCAGCTCTTGCGGGCGTCGAGGCGGACGCTGCCGTCGTCGGTGGGTGTCGCGGTGCCGGTGGGCGACCAGAAGTGGCTGCGCGAGCCGTACTCGGAGAACGCCAACGTGGTGAGATGCCCGCCGGTCGCGATGGCGGCGCGGACCTCGCGTGGGCCGTGCGCCTCGATGACGGCGGTCGCCGCGTAGTGCATGAGGACCACCATCGCCGTGGAGCCGCATTCGGCGGCCAGCCGCTCGACGACCTCGGCGATCACCCGCATGCCGTGGCCGCCGCCACCGACCTCGGTCGAGGAGGCCAGGCCGAGCAGGCCGGCCGCGGCGAGGGCGTCGACACCCTGGCGGGGGAAGACCCCCTCTCGGTCGACAGTCGTCGCCTGCGGGCGGATCACGTCGTCGATGATGGTGCCGAGGGCGTTCGCGGCATCGGTGGTGGGATGGGCATTGTCGACAGTGGTCGTCATGCTGGTGCCCCTTCGGCCGAAGCGGTGGGACCGCCGTCGACACTATCCGAACGGAAGCACACAGCGCGAGCGTCGGATCACCGTCTGGTGCGGGTTCCGTCCCGGTGTGGGCGGCCGTGCCCGTCGTCCCGGTCGATCCGCAACTCCCGCTCCAGCTCGGCGATGACCGCCCGCAGGTCGTCCAGCCGCTGGGTCAGCGCGATGCGGTCCACCTCGTCCGGTACGCCGTCGCCGTCCTCGTCGTAGTCGGGGGCCAGTCGCTCGGTCATCTCCAACCGCCGTGCCTCCTCCATCGAGTTGACGATGACCGCGATGAGGATGTTGAGCAGCAGGTTGACGGTGATGATCACGTAGCTGACGTAGTAGAGCAGCGTCCACGGCGAAATGGCCATGCCCTGCTCGATGAGGTCGGGAAGCGTCTCCAGCGACAGCAGCACGAACAACGTCAGCAGCGACCGGCCGATGTCGCCGTACTGGTCCGGGTACCTGCTGCCGAAGATCAGCCAGCCGGCCATGCCGTACACGTAGAGCGTCACCACGGCCAGGGCGAGGAAACCTGTCACGCCCGGCAGGCTGCGCCACAGCGCGGAGACGATGGTCCGCAGACCCGGCGAGAACCGCACCAGCCGGACCATGCGGGCGACCCGCACGACGCGCAGCAGCGCGGGATCGCCGTGCAGGCCCGGAATGAAGATCGCCGCGATCACCACGAAGTCGAAGACGTTCCAGCCGTGCCGGAAGAAGTCCTGTGGACGCCTGCCGTAGGCGGCCAGCCGGACACCGATCTCGACGACGAAGACGGCGCGGAAGAACAACTCCAGCCAGTGCAGTGCGGTGCCCGCCGGGGTCAGGTCGTCGTACGTCTCCAGGCCGAGGACGATCCCGTTGGCGAGGATGACCACCACGATGACGATCTCGAAGGGGCGTGACCCGGCGACTCGGGCGCAGTGCCCGGCCCAGCCGGATCGGTGCTGCTCGGGTGGGTCGGGCGCACCCCGCTGGGCGGGCACGGATGCGCCACTCACCAGTGCGCCGGCTCGATCGCGGCCGCCGGGACCACCGTGTGGGCCCGTCCCCGGATGTCGTCGTGACGGTGCGGGCGGGGTGCGGGCATGCCGACCAGCCTAGCCAAGATCAATGATCGTGGGCGGGTCATAATTGCGAACCTGGTTTGCAGTTTAGGGTGGGTCAGTGAGCGATTCAGCCAGGAGGGCCGGCGACGGCGACACCGCCCGGCAGCCGATCTGGGCCAGGCCCGAGCGCGGCAGCCGTGGTCCCGCTCCAGCGCACAGTCGAGACGCCATCGTCGTGGCCGCCATCGCCCTGGCGGACACCGACGGGCTCGCGGCGGTGTCGATGCGTGCCGTGGCCGGTGCGCTCGGCACCGGGGCCGGATCCCTCTACCGCTACCTGTCGTCCCGCGATGATCTGCTCGACCTGATGACCGACCGGGTCGTGGGGGAACTGCGGCCGTACCCGCCGGCGACTGGTGACTGGCTGGACGCCATGGTGCTGCTGGGTCGCCGGCAGTTGGCGCTGTTCCGCGCCCACCCGTGGTTGCTCGACGTGATCCACCGGACGTCCGGCATCGGCCCGGAGAGTCTGGCCTGGTTCGACACCTGCCTTCGGATCCTGGAACCGGTGCGCTGCGCCGCGTCCGCCAAGTTCGAGGCGATCGCGATGATGACCGGCACGGTGAGCCTCTTCGCCCGCCGCGAGGCCACCGCCGAGACGTTCGACCTGGCCGGGATCGACCTCGCGGCGTACCCGCACCTGGTCGCGGCGTTCAGCCAGCCCTCGGCGCCGGCGCCCCGAACGGATCTCTTCGAGCGCACCGTACGCAGCCTGCTCGCCGGCCTGCTGCTGGCCCAACCACGCGAGGCGGGCTGAGAGGCCAGGTGGTGTCGGGACGTTCCGCCGTCCGCCGAGGCGTCGACTGGTCTAGGTTTTCGGTGGTGGGCGCAACCGGCTGGCCGCACCGCCCGAGGTGCGCTGATGGGAGGTGGGCAATGGCCGACCCTGATCTTGCTGACCTACGGGAACGGGCCGCGAACGGGGACCGGGACGCGGTCGACCGGATCGTCGAGCTGGCCGGCGAACGAGGTGACCTGGCGGAGCTGCGACAGCTCGCCGAGAGCGGCAACGCCGACGCGGCGGCGCAACTCGTCGAGCTCGCCAGCGAACGCGGCGACATGGACGAGCTGCGGCGTCTCGCCGATCGGGGTGACCGGGACGCGGTCGACCAGCTTGTCGAGTTGGCAGCGGAGCGGGTCGATGTCGGCGAACTTCGACGGCTCGCCGACGCGGGCAACCGCGACGCGGCCGACGTGTTGGCCGAGCTCACCGAAGAGGAGGACGAGCCGGAGTAGGCGCCGTACGCCGGGCGGGCGAGGGGAGCTCCCCTTCGCCCGCCCGGCGTCGGCTCGAATGCTGGCTCAGGCCCGCGCGGCCCGGATGGCGTCGCGCAGCGGGGTGCTCGGGCGGCCGAGCAGCCGGCTGAGGTCGTCGCTGTCGGTCGCCAGCTCACCGAGGGCGATCGAGTGGTCGAGCGCGGCGACGAACGCGGCGGTGCTGGCGTCGAGTCCGACGTTCTCCAGGGTCGAGGCCAGTTCGGCGGCCGACAGGTCCCGGTGGACGACCGTGGTGCCGGTGACCTCCGTGACGGCCTCGGCCAGCTCGTCGAAGGTGAACGCGGTGCCGCCCAGTTCGTAGACGGCGTTACCGTCCTCCGCGCGGGTCAGCGCGGCCACGGCGGCCCCCGCGTAGTCCGCCCGGGTCGCGGCGGAGATCTTGCTGCCACCGCTGGCGCCGAGGATCGTGCCGGTCGTCAGGTACTGCGGCAGTTGGTCGGTGTAGTTCTCGATGTACCAACTGTTGCGCAGCACGGTGTGGGCCAGACCCGACGCGGCGAGGGCCTCCTCGGTGGCCTTGTGCTCCGGGGCGAGCGGGTTCGTGGTGGTGTCGGCCTTCAGGATGCTCGTGTAGATCAGGCGCTCGACGCCGGCGAGTGTGGCCGCCTCGATGACCGCCGTGTGTTGCGCGACCCGCTGACCGGGACTGTTGCCGGAGATGAGCAGCAGGCGGCGTACGCCGGCCACGGCGCCGGGCAGCGTCGACGGGTCGTCGTAGCTGGCCTCGCGGATCTCGACCCCGCGTGCGGCCAGGTCGGCGGCCTTCTCCGGACTGCGAACGATGGCGGCGATCTCGGCGGCGGGTACGCCGGAGTCGAGCAACCGCTCGATCACCAGGCGGCCCAGCCGGCCGGTGGCGCCGGTGACGGCATAGGTGGGCATGGGAAACCTCCGGTACGGCGGTGACTAATCGCAAGCACTTACGAATCTACAGCACTAACCGAAGGGCGGCGTGGGATAGGCTGGTGAGGTGAGCGACATGCCGGCCCAGGACCCGGCGGGGCCTACCCAGGAATTCGTCAGCGATGTCTTCGCCCGGGGGTGCACCTCCCGTGCGGCCTTCGAGGACGTCACCTCGAAGTGGGCCTCGCTGGCTCTGTTGGCGCTCGGCGAGGGCCGCTACCGGTTCAACGCGCTGCGTCGGCGCATCGACGGGGTCAGCGAGCGGATGCTCTCGCAGACGTTGCAGACCCTCGAGCGCGACGGCATGCTCACCCGCGAGGTGCTCACCGCGATCCCACCCCGCGTCGAATACTCGTTGACGCCTCTCGGCGCCCGGGTCGCCGAGCAGTTGCGCGGCCTCGCCGACCTGCTGGAGGCCTCGGTGCCCGAGGTGCAGACCGCCCGCGACACCCACGAGCGCGCGCGGGGCTAGCCCGAGCGTCCGCCGGGCGGGCGGGAAGCTCGGTGTTCGGCCCGGTCAGGCGCGGAGCGTCTCGCGCGGTGGCACACCGAAGCTGGCGTGGTACCGCGCGGTGAACCTGCTGTGGCTGGCGAATCCCCACCGACTGGCGATCGCCGAGACCGTCTCCTGGTCCGGGTCGGCGCGTATCAGGTCGTGGTGTGCCCGGACGAGCCGGACCCGACGCAGGTAGGCCATGGGGGTGGTGCCGAGATGCCGGCGGAAGGCGAGTTGCACCGCCCGGAGGGAGACGCCGGCGGCGCCGGCGATGTCGGCCGCGCTGATGTCCCGGTCCGCGTGCTCCTCCAGGAAGGCGATCGCCCGTCGCAGCGTGGCGGTGGTGGCGTCGTTCCGGTCCGCGGCTGTCGGTTCGGTGAACGCGGTGTTGGGGAAGACCGCGAGCGCCGCCGCGGCCAGCATCCGGGCGGCGTTGCCGATCACCAGCGATTGCGCCCCGGCGGCCGGGCTGTTCAACACGATGTCGCGGACGAAGCTTGTGGTGTTGCGCCATTGCCGGGCGAGGGAGGTGCTGGCGGCACCCAGTTCGGTGAACTCGATCCGACCGGGCCGGCGGGCCGGCGCGGTGGTGGCCACCTGCGCCAGCACCGACAGGTCCAGCACACAGAGCTCCACCTCGCCAGGATGCCAGTCGACGGTGCACGGCTCCTCCGGCCTGGTGACGAGGAAGGCCTCGCCGGGGCCGAACCGGTGGGCCGCTCCGGCACAGGAGCGATTGACGTTCGCGCTGCGGGTGCGACCGATGACCAGCCCGCCGAGGGTGCTGGCATCGATTTCCAGGTGCCCGGTCTGGCGGGTGGTCGCAATGGCGAAGAGACCCGTGTCGACGCGGTGGTGGGTGAGCCGGTACCCGTTCCTGCTCTGAATGCGCAGCTTCGGGTCGTACGTGGCGGACAGGAATTCCTGGATGACCGCCGGGTCGCGGCTGTCGAACTGGTGGGTCTGCACTGGCGATGACGTCATCCGCTGTCTCCGTCCGGTGGAGGGCCGCCGGGTGCTGGACCGGGTGCCGACGGCAGGTTCGGGACGTGCCGGGGTGCTCGGCGGTGACCCGGCACGCGGCTGGCCGGCGGTGCGGTGAGGTGGCGCGTCGCGAGCGGGACGGCAGCGACCGGTTGCGGGTGTCGGCTCTGGTCCGACCATTCGATGAACCTGGGGCGCAATATCTGTAGATGGGAATGTCACCATACGACAGTCACCGGCGTGCCGTCCCGTGAATCAGCGTGATGTGTCGGCAGCTCGACTTCGTTTTCCGGCTAGCGCGCCGAATGGTTCTGCGTCTGCGGTCCTAGCCACCCTCGTGGCCGACAGCGAAATCTTGTTCATGATTCGTCGGAGGACGACCGGGTCACCGCCGGGAGGCCGACCCGCGGAGGGGGGAAGCGTTGGACAGTACTGATCCTGACCGCGTCGTTCGGCTGGCCGTTGCCGAGGCGCTGGCGCGGGTGGCGGACGAGGACAGCCTGGGTCTGGGCGAGGGTGACGCGCTGGAGCGGCTCGGGGCTGGGCTGCGTGAGGTGCTCCGCCGGGCACTCGACGACCGGGTGCCCCTGACCACGCCGGACTTCGTCGACCTCTGCCGTGACCTGCGTCTGACCCGGGACGCCTTCGACCTGCTGGGGCACTACCTGATGACCGCGTTGCTGACCCAGCACGTCGGACCGGACGCGCTGATCCGGGTCGGGGTGCTCTTCGGCACCGTCGGGCGCTACCTACCCGCTGCCCGTCCGGTGGCCCACCGCAACGAGGGTCCCGCGTCACGGCGACGTGACGTGCGTTCGGACAACAGCGTCGTCGGTCGGTACCGCCGCGCCAAACTGCCGGAGCACCTGCCCAACCCGCCGAGCTGGACCTGCACCGGATGTGGCCGCGAGTGGCCCTGCGCCACCAAGCAGAGCCAACTGCTCGCCGAGTTTGGCGGAGCGCGCGCCTCCCTCGCGGTCTATCTCGGCTCCTGCCTGGTCGCGGCCGCCCAGGACCTGCCGACGCTGCCGCTGCCTCGGGTCCGGCTTCGGTTCCTGGGCTGGCTGCCACGCGCCCGGATCTGACCCGGCCGTCGGCGGCCCACCCCTCGTACGGAAGCCGGATCGGTGCGGGCACTAGGCAGCGCACCCATTGATGCGGTGGAATGTGCACCACGTGTCGCGCCCGGGAGGACACCGATGACGTCTGCTCCGTCGCCCGGCGGCACCCGCGCACGGGTCGCCAGCCTCCTGGTCGGCCTGCTGCTGGTGGCACTGCCCGCCGCGCCGGTGGTCGCCGCTGGCCGGACAACCTCCCCGACGGCGGCCGAGGCGGCGGCGCGGCACCGCCCCCTCCCGCCGCACGTGGTCGGCGACCAGACCGTCCCCGCCTACTCCTACGCCGACGCGATCCGGGAGAGCGTCTGGGTCCAGACCCGCGCCGACACCGATCGTGACGGGGTGCCCGACCGGGTGGCGGTGGACCTCGTCCGGCCCCGGGAAGCCGCCACCGCCGGGGTCCGCGTACCGGTCATCATGGACGCCTCGCCCTACTACCTCTGCTGTGGTCGGGGCAACGAGGGCGAGCGGAAGACGTACGACGCGGCCGGCGTGATCGCCAAGGCCCCGCTCTTCTACGACAACTACTTCGTCCCGCGCGGGTACGCCTTCGCCGCCGTGGACCTGGCCGGCACCGCCCGGTCGACCGGCTGCGAGGACGTCGGCGGTCCCGCCGAGGTGGGCAGCGCCACCGCGGTGATCGACTGGCTCAACGGGCGGGCTCGCGCGTACGACGACGCCGGGCGGCCGGTCGGCGCCGCCTGGAGCAGCGGGCAGGTCGGCATGATCGGCAAGTCCTGGGACGGCTCGGTCGCCAACGGGGTCGCCGCCACCGGCGTGTCGGGATTGGCCACCATCGTGCCGATCTCGGCGATCTCGAGCTGGTACGACTACATGCGCTACCAGGGGGCTCTGGTCGGCACCGACTATCCCGGCTACCTGCACTCGGCCGTCAACGGCCGCCCCGACGAGGCCTGCGCGCAGGTGTTGGCGCGACTGCGTGCGGACAGCGCCGACGAGACCGGTGACTACACCGAGTTCTGGGCGCGGCGCGACTACCGGCCCTCGGCCGACCGGGTCCGGGCCAGCGTCTTCCTGGCGCACGGCCTCAACGACCTGAACGTCACGACCAACCAGTTCGCCCGCTGGTGGCAGGAGTTGGCCGAGCAGGGCGTGCCCCGCAAGCTCTGGCTGCACCAGGCCGGCCACCAGGACCCGTTCGACGTTCGACGCGCCGAGTGGGTGGCCGCCCTGCACCGCTGGTTCGACTACTGGTTGCAGGGGCTGCGCAACGGGGTGATGGACGAGCCGCGGGTCGACCTGGAGACCGCGCCGGGTACGTGGACGACGCAGCGCGACTGGCCCGCTCCCGGGACCCGGGACGTGCGGGTGGCCCTCGGTTCCGGTGACGGGGTGACCGGCACCCTCGGCGGGCGCGGCGCACGGCCGGGTCAGGAGCAGGCGTACGTCGACGAATCACTGTCCGAGGACGAGTTGGTCGCCGCGCCGAACACCGCGACCTCCGGCCGGTTGGTCTTCCTCTCCGGCGCGCTGCCCTCCGCGCTGCGGATCGCTGGCAGCCCGTCGGTGCGGCTGCGGATCCGGGTGGATCGGCCCACCACCGAGCTGACCGCCCGGCTCGTCGACTACGGGACCGCCGAGCGGATTCAGCTCACCGGTTCGGGAGGAGTGCGGACACTGGACACCGAGTCCTGCTGGGGCGCCTCCACCGCCGTCGACGACGCCTGTTACCGCGACACCGAGGAGGACATCGCGGTCTCCGACCACGCGGTGCTGACCCGGGGGTGGCTCGACGCGGCGCACCACCGCTCGCTGCGGTTCACCACGCCGCTGCGACCGGACCGCTGGTACACGGTGACGGTCCCGCTGAACGGGTACGACGCGGTGGTGCCCGCCGGGCACGTGCTCGGGCTGGTGCTCGGCCAGAGCGACCCGGGGTTCACCGAGACCGCCGACCGGGACGCCACCGTCCGGGTCGACCTCGGTCGCAGCACGCTGGTCCTTCCGATCACCGGTCGTGTCGGGCTGCCCGCCGTCGATGTCGCACCGCCGGTGGTGACCGCGCCGACCGACCCGTCGGCCTCCCGGACGCCCCGCGACACCCGGCAGATGCCCTGACCCGGTCCCGGCCGGGGGAGGCCCCGATCGGGCACTCCGTGCGGTCGAGGGGTGACCCGCTGCGGTGTGTGGCCGGTGCTTTCGGCAGGTCAGGGTGAGGTGTTCACGGTGGACACGCGTGCCGTACGGCGGGTGTTCACCACCCTCTCCGAGGCTTCTTGATCGAAAGAGCATTCGCTTGATCGAGGAGAGGCCCTCAGTGCGAGACAAGCAACCCGAAGAGACCGAGCACGCGCAACTGTCCCGGCGCAAGCTGGTCAAGTACGCGGGCGTCGGCGCGACGCTGGCCGCGGCCAGCCCGCTGGTCGGTGCCAGCGCGGCGTGGGCTGACGAGGACCGTCGGCCCGGTGATGACACGGGCGACCGGGGCAACTCCAAGAACCGCGTGTGGCGTGCCGGTGACCACCACATCCACTCCGAGTACAGCGGCGAGTTCGACACCACGAAAAGCCCGATCGTCTTCCACAAGGGCGCGGACGCGGTCTACCCGATCGTCACCAACGCCATCATGGCGAAGAACTTCGGTCTGACCTGGGCGATGTGCACCGACCACGGTGGACCGACGCACTCCAAGGTGAACATCGAGCAGGCGTACCCCGACCTGCTGCGCTCGCGCAAGCTGGTCCCCGAGGTGCTCCAGTTCTGGGGTATGGAGTTCGACGCGCCCTCGCTCGACCACCACACCCTGATGATCCCGCGCCACGACGACGAGGCGAAGCAGCTCTTCGAACTGGAGAGCCGGTTCGCCAAGTACGACGCGTTCCCCACCGACCCGGCCCGCGACACCGAGGCCAAGATGGTGGAGTTCCTCAAGGTCGCCCGGGGCATGCCGCACAAGCCGCTGGTGATCGCCCACCACGCGTCCCGCTCGGCGACCGGGCTCGGCGTCTACGGCCAGGACACCCCGCGGGAGTTCCGCAACGGCAACAACGCCGCACCGGACGTCTACATCGGCTTCGAGGGCGCGCCCGGGCACCAGGCCGGCCCGCTCAACGGTGGCAAGCGCGGCGGGTACGGCAACCACCCCACCTACGGCGGCTTCGACCAGATGACCGCCCGGGTCGGCGGGTTGTGGGACTCGCTGCTCGGTGAGGGGCGGCGTTGGTGGATCACCGCGACGTCGGACTCGCACGTGCACTGGACCCGCGGCGGCTCCGACTTCTGGCCGGGCGAGTACAGCAAGACCTACGTCCACGCCCGCCAGGACTACGGCGACATCATGGACGGTCTGCGCAACGGCCGGATCTGGGTCACCACCGGCGACCTGATCCGCAGTCTCGACGTCACCGCCACGTCCCAGGGCAAGACCGCCGAGGTGGGCGAGACCATCACGGTCAGCCGTCGTAGCCGTACCGACGTCGAGATCGAGATCAAATTCCGTCCGCTGGGCGGCGCGAACGCGAACGGGGACCGTCCCGAGGTCCGTCGGGTCGACCTGATCGTCGGCCAGATCACCGGCCCGAGCGCCAACCTGGACGCCGACACCAACCCCACCACCAAGGTGGCGGCCCGGTTCGGCCCGCGGGACTGGCGTCGACAGGGCGAGGACTACGTCATCCGGCACACGCTGCGCAACGTCGAGGCCGACACCTACGCGCGGGTGCGGGGCACCAGCACCGACGAGGCCGAGCCGCTCGCCGACGGGCTGGAGAGCCCGTGGGACGACCTGTGGTTCTACTCGAACCCGGTGTTCGTGCACGTGCGCTGATCCACGCGCCATCGGCGCAGCGCGGGTCCGTCCGGCTCGCTCGACCTACCACGTCGAGTGAACTGGACGGGCCCGCTTCCGCGTTTCTTTCCGGCGTTGGCTGTCGTCCGGGTCAGTCGGCGGTGCGGCGACGGCCTCGGGGAGTGGCGGTGCGCCCGCCGCGGCCGGCCGGGGCGTCGGTCTGGTTCGGTGCTGGCGTGGGCTGCACCTGCGGCACCACCTCGCAGAGGTCACGCAGCGGGTCCATCGCCTGAGCGGAGCAGGCGACCCGCTGGAGCAGTGCCCGCAGCGTCGCCGACTCGGTCGGCGTGAGCGTGCCCAACAGGTGCGACTCGACGTGTCGCAGCGCCAGACGCCGCTGCTCCCAGGCGGCGCGGCCGACGTCGGTGACGTCGACGAGCCGGTTACGCCGGTCTGCCGGGTCCGCCCGACGGGCGACGAACCCGGGCCGTTCCAGGTCATCGATCAGGTACGTGAGGACGGTCCGGTCGATGCCGAGCTCCTCCGCGATCGCACCCTGGTTGCGGGCCGGCCCGGTGATCGCCGCGGTGAGCACCTGGTAGCCGCGCGGGCCGCCGGGGAAGTCGGTGAGGGCGTGCTCGGCCGCCCGGACGTAGCCGCGGAACACGACCCCGAGCATCCAGCCGAGGTCGTCGTCGAGCGGATCGGGCCGGTCCGGCCGGTGAGGGACACCCGTCATCCCCCGACAATAGCGCAGTGACGAAGACCTTGTTGGCGAAAGATGTTCTGTCTGACATAAGGTTATGGTCTCGACGCATCGATCGAGGCGTCGCGTGAATCGGGAGGCTCGCAGATGAGCGACTACGGCCACGACCTGGTCTTCGGATCGTTCGTCACCCCCAGCGGTGACAACCCGGCCGGCACGGTGGGCCTCGCCGTCCTGGCCGAGCAGGTCGGGCTGGACCTGGTCACCTTTCAGGACCACCCGTACCAGCCCGCGTTCCTCGACACCTGGACCCTGCTCAGCTTCGTCGCGGCCCGGACCAGCCGCGTGCACCTGGCGGCCAACGTGACGAACCTGCCACTGCGCCCACCGGCGGTGCTCGCCCGCAGCGTGGCAAGCCTGGACCTGCTCAGCGGCGGCCGGGTGGGCCTCGGCCTCGGCGCGGGGGCGTTCTGGGACGCCATCGAGGCGATGGGCGGCCGACGCCTGACCCCCGGCCAGGGCGTACGCGCGTTGGAGGAGGCCATCGAGGTCATCCGCCAGATCTGGGACGCCGAGGCGCGTGGCGGCGTGCGTGTCGACGGCGAGTTCTACCGGGTGCGGGGCGCCAAGCGCGGGCCGGCGCCGGCACACGCGGTGCCGATCTGGCTGGGCGCGTACAAGCCCCGGATGCTCCAGCTCACCGGTCGCCGGGCCGACGGTTGGCTGCCCTCGCTGGGCTATCTCCAGCCGGGCGACCTGACCAGGGGCAACGCGACAATCGACGACGCCGCGCGGGAGGCCGGCCGGTCACCGCAGGACGTGCGCCGGTTGCTCAACATCTCCGGGCAGTTCTCGGCCGCCGGGCGCGGACCGCTGAACGGGCCCGCCGAGCAGTGGGCGCGGGAACTGGCCGAGCTGGCGCTGGGGGAGGGCGTGAGCACCTTCATCCTCGGCAGCGACGATCCCGACGACCTGCGCCGGTTCGCCGGCGAGGTGGCTCCGGCGGTTCGTGAGCTGGTCGCGGCGGAGCGTGATCGCGGTACGACGCCGGAGCTGGAGCGTGCGCGGGGGCCGGAGCCGGACCCGGAGGCGGGGCGTGCGCCGCAACCGGGGCCGGAGCGTGCGCCGGAGCCGGCGGTGCGGCCGAGCCGCGCGACAGCGACCGGTGGCGCGTTCGCCGTGGTGCCGACCCCCGACGACGGTGTGCGGCGCAGCGACCAGCGGGTCTGGGACGAGTCGACCCGGCCGACCGGGCCCGCGCCCGACTCGGACCGCACCTACACCCCGCACGAGCAGGCCACCGGGGCGCACCTGGTGCAGGTCCACGACGGCCTGCGTGCCGAGCTGGCCCAGATTCACGATCTGATCGAGCAGGTGGCGGCCGGTGAGATCGACGCCGGGGCGGCCCGGTCCCACATCAACACCATGACCATGCGACAGAACCGCTGGACGCTCGGCGTCTACTGCGAGTCGTACTGCCGGATCGTCACCACCCACCACACCATCGAGGACCAGTCGTTCTTTCCCCGGTTGCGGGCGCGTGACCCCCGACTCGGCCCGGTCGTCGACCGGCTGGAGCAGGAGCACCACGTCATCCACGACGTGTTGGAGGGCGTCGACCGGGCCCTGGTCGCGTACGTCGGGTCTCCGGACGGTCTCGCCGAGCTGCGCGCGGCGGTGGACCTGCTGACCGACGCCCTGCTGTCGCACCTGAGCTACGAGGAGCGGGAGTTGGTCGAGCCGTTGGCGCGGTTGGGCATCGCCTGATCGTCACGTGGTCCCCGTGCGGCCCGGGGTTGCCGGACCCGACGTGAGAGACTACTTTCGAGACATGTCTCTCAAGAACCCGTACGGGGATTTCGAGATCACCGAGCCGCAGGCGCTGCGGGCACTCGCCCATCCGGTGCGGCTGGCGATCCTCGAACACCTGCAGCGGCACGGCCCGGCCACGGCGACCGGGCTGTCGCCGCACGTCGGCGCCACACCGTCGGTGGTGAGCTGGCACCTGCGGCACCTCGCCACGTTCGGCCTGGTCACCGACTGGGACGGCGCCACCAGCAAGCGGGAACGCTGGTGGCAGGCCGCTGCCCGGGGCTTCCGTTTCACAGCGACCGACAGCGTGGAGGGGCAGTCCGCGAGCCAACTGCTGCGCGGCGAGATGTTCGCCCGCAACGCCGACGCGCCCCAGCAGTGGCTGCTGCGCGAAGAGCCCCGGCTGGAGCCCGAGTGGCGCGCCCTGGCCGGCGTGGCCGACACCCGGTTCGTGGCCACCGCCGACGAGCTGCGGCAGCTTGAGGAGTCGATCGAAGAGCTGATCGCTCCGTTCGTGCGGCGCAAGGAGGAGTCGTCCCCGGACGGAGCGCGGATCGTCCGGATGCTGCGCTACCTCCTGCCCGAGCCCGGCGACGACGCTCCGGCCGAGGCCGAGGCCGAGGCCAACGACGACCAGGCCGAGGCCCACGACGATCCGGCCGCGTCGTGAACACCCCCGGCGCCGAGACCGTGCGCACCGCCGGCGCCGACACCGAGCGCGCCCCCGGCGCCAAGACCCTGCGCGCCCCCGGGGCGGCGCCTCCGCCGGCCCTGCACCGCGACCGGCGGTTCCGCACCTTCTGGATCGGTCAGACGGTCTCCGACTTCGGCGATCGGATCAGCGAACTGGCCCTGCCACTGATCGCCGTCACCCTGCTCGCCGCGACGCCCGTGCAGGTCAGCGTCCTCACCGCGTCGATCTGGCTGCCCAACCTGCTGGGCCTGTTCCTCGGCGCCTGGGTGGACCAGCGCACCCACAAGCGGCGACTCCTGATCATCGCGGACCTGATCCGCGCCGCGGTGCTGATCAGCCTGCCGGTGGCCTATCTGTTCGACGCGATCACCCTCACCCAGCTCTACCTGGTGGGACTGCTCACCGGTGCCGGGGCGGTGCTGTTCGCCATGGCACGCCAGGCGTTCTTCGTGGCCCTGGTGCCGCGATCGGCGTACGTGGACGCGACAAGCAAGCTGAGCATGAGCCGGTCACTCTCGTTCATCGCCGGTCCGGCCGTCGGCGGCGGACTGGTCCAGACGCTCAGCGCGCCGGTCGCGATCGTCGTCGACGCGGTCTCCTTCCTCGGCTCCGCGCTGCTGCTCAGTCGCATCCCGGTGACCGAGCCGCCTCCGCCGCCGCGCCGAACGTCCACCCTCGGCCTGGTCCGCGAAGGGCTCGTGCTGGTGCTGCGGCACCCGGTGCTGCGGGCCGCCCTCGGCTGCACCAGCACTGTCAACTTCTTCACCTTCATCGCCAGCGCCCTGCTGCTGCTCTACGCCAGCCGCGACCTCAACCTGTCGGCCGGCGAGATCGGCGTCGCCCTCGGATTCGGGGCGGTCGGCGGGCTCGCGGGCGCGGCGCTCGCACCACGGATCTCGCGCGCCATCGGACTGGGGCGTACCGCGATGATCGGCGCGGTGCTCTTTCCCGCGCCGCTGGCGCTGACCGCCCTGGTGTCGGGGTCGACCTGGACGAAGGTGGCCCTGCTGGCAGCCATCGAGCTGGTCTCCAGCGTCGGGGTGATGCTGATGGACGTCAACCTCAACGCCCTCCTCACCGCCGTCACACCCGACGACGCGCGCGGACGCCGCGCCGGTGCGTACAGCGCTGTCAACTACGGCATCCGACCGCTCGGCGCGCTTGTCGGTGGTGTGCTGGGCACCACCATCGGGTTGCGACCGACACTTGTCGTCGCCGGCCTGGGTGGTGTGCTCGCCGTGCTCTGGCTGCTCGCGTCGCCGGTGCGCCACATCAGGACCCTGGACGACCAGACGGCCTGATCGACCCGGGTGGCTCGCCCGGACCGCCGTGGCCCGACGCGGAACCGCCGCTGCCCGGGGTGCTGGCGCACCGGTATGTCGCTGATTCCGGTGGTTGACCCGCGGGCCGCGGTCGGTGGGTGCCGCGGGGCGGTAGTCGGTGTGCGGGGGAGGCCGGGCCTTCGCCGGTCAGATGGTTTCCGCCAGCAGGATCTGAGCCAGCTCGGCGGGCTGGGAGAGCATCGGCCAGTGACCGGTCGCCATCGTGACCAGTCGCCAGCGGTCGCTTGTCAGCAGCTTGGCCACGGTCTCGTTGGGCTCGGGCCCGTCGAGCAGGCACTTGATGTACGTCGCCGGTAGCTCGCCCAGCGGGCCGTTCAACACGGCCGGCTCGGTAAGCGTGGCACCCGGGTGCGGCGTGCAGCCCTCGACCAGGCGGGTCACCTGCTCGCCGGTGAGCCCCTGACCGTCGAGGTCGGCCGCACCGGGCGGCGCCCAGAAACCGCCGTTGTCGGCGAGCAGCGCCTCGAACGCCGCCTGGCCCTGCCACCAACCGGACGCGAACGACCCGCCGTCGACCGGCACCTCGGAGTCGACGAAGACCACCCTGGTCAACCGGTCGCCGATCCGCTCAGCGGCCTGACCCGCCGGGATGCCCGAGTAGCTGTGCCCGACGAGCACCACGTCGCGCAGGTCACGACGCTCGATCTCGTCGACGATGTCCCGCACGTGGGTCTGCTGGCCGGCGGCCACGCCCTGCCGCTCGGCGAGACCCGAGAGGGTCAACGGGTAGGTGTCGTGCCCGGCTGCCCGCAGCGGCGGCACCACCTCGTCCCAGGCCCACGACCCCAGCCACGCCCCTGCCACCAACACGAAATCAGCCATGGTCGGGACCCTAGCGCCGCCGTGTGACAGGCCGGCGGCTCAGGGCCAGGTGCGGGCCTGTGCGGCGAAGACCTCCGGTGGGCTCGCCACCGGCAGCACGCACAGGAGATGCCCACCGGGGGCCCGCAGGATCCGACACTCCAACCACCGCGACACCTCGGCAGCGCCCAGGTCGATCAGCCGCGCGGTCTCGGCCGCCACGTCGTCGGTCTCGATGTCGAGGTGATAGCGCGGCGCGTCGTCCACCGCCTGCACGGCCGTGACCAGCCCTGGCAACGCCTCGTGCAGGCCGACGAACTGCGGCTCCGCCGGATCCGACCGGGTGCTGACACCGAGCGCCGCCGACCAGAACTTTGCCGCCTGGGCGGCCTGCGCCTCGGGGGCGTCGATCAGCAGCGCGTACACGCGGCTTCGATGCATGTCGGCCAGGATATCGACGATGCCGACGTGCTGCTCGGTGCGGCACGTGGCACCCGACCGCCGGCGACCACAGGACGATCACGCGCCGGCGTCGAGGTGGGCCGCGATCTGCGTCGGCAGCGGATAGCTCCAGGAGACCGCCGGCGCTCAGCGGACGGCAGGGTGCCCTCGGCGCTCAGCCGACTGGCGGCGCCGGAGGGCCTACCTGGGCGGCGAGTCGCTTCGGGGCCATGATGCGGTAGCTCTCGGTGAGCAACTCGCCCACCTCCTCCCAGTCGGTCTTCCCGTCCAGGACCATGCCCAGCACGTTCGGACTCCAGTCCGGTTTGTAGAAGGGGTGCCCGGTGGCGAGGAGACCGGCGATCTCGTCGAGTGGCGACCGGAAGGTCAGCAGGCAGGCAGGTTGGTCGGGTGCGGCGGCCCGTGCGTGGACCGGCTGGCGATCGGGATCGACGCTGCGCACGTGGGCGATGGTCCGCTTGCGGACCCGCCAGCGGGTGCCCACCCACGCGGGCTCCTCGTAGGTCTCCGGCAGCCCGAGGCAGATCGGCCGCAGCCGGTCGAGGACCTCGGGCGGGACGTCTCCGGGTTCGGTCACGGGCAGCGACGCTAGTCGGCGGGTGTGACACGTTCCGCTCGTCGACCGCCGCCCGGCCCGGTGGTGCACGCCCCGTCGATCCGCCAGGATGGGCCAGGGCGACAGTGGGCCGTCGTCCAGGCTCGACCACCCCCGTGCCCGATGAGGAGTGCCGTGCCGTCCACCCTGCTCTCCCGCCGCGACCTCGACTTCCTGCTGCACGAGTGGCTGCGGGTGGCCGAACTCGTCGAGCGTCCCCGCTACGCGGAGCACTCCCGGGAGACCTTCGACGACGCCCTGGACCTCGCCGAGCGGGTGGCCACCGAGCAGTTCGCCCCGCACAACCGCGCCGCCGACCTCGCCGAGCCAACAGTCGACGGGCAGCGGGTGCGGCTGATCCCGCAGGTCCGCGCGGCGCTCGACAGCTTCGCCGAGACGGGTCTGCTCAGCGCCGGGCTGGACGCCTCGGTCGGTGGCCTGCAACTGCCACACGCCGTGGCGGCGGCCTGCTTCACCTGGTTCCAGGCGGCCAACGTGGCCACCTCGGCGTACCCGTTCCTCACCCTGGGCAACGCCAACCTGCTGCTGGCGCACGGCAGTGCCGAGCAGGTGGACACCTACGTCCGGCCCATGCTCGACGGCCGGTTCTTCGGCACCATGTGCCTGTCCGAGCCGCACGCCGGCAGCTCACTCGCCGACATCACCACCCGGGCCGAGCCCCAGGCGGACGGCACGTACCGGCTCTTCGGCACCAAGATGTGGATCTCCGGTGGCGATCACGAGCTGGCCGAGAACATCGTCCACCTGGTGCTGGCGCGGATCCCCGGCGGCCCGCCCGGCGTGAAGGGCATCTCGCTGTTCATCGTGCCCAAGGTGCTGGTCGGCCCGGACGGGTCACTCGGCGACCGCAACGACGTGGTGTTGGCCGGGCTCAACCACAAGATGGGTTTCCGGGGCACCACGAACACCCTGCTCAACTTCGGTGACGGGGGGCACACCCCGGGCGGCCGCGCCGGTGCGGTCGGCCACCTGGTCGGCGCGCCACACCAGGGTCTGGCCCAGATGTTCCACATGATGAACGAGGCCCGGATCGGGGTCGGGGCCGGTGCCACCGCGCTGGGGTACACCGGCTATCTCAAGAGCCTGGCGTACGCGAAGGAGAGGCCGCAGGGCCGTCCGGTCGGTGCGAAGGACCCGGCCACGGCACAGGTGCCGATCATCGAGCACCCCGACGTGCGGCGGATGCTGCTGGCGCAGAAGAGCTACGTGGAGGGGGCGTTGGCGCTGGTGCTCTACTGCGCGCGGCTGCTCGACGAGCAGCAGACCGCCCCCGTCGAGGCGGACCGCGAACGTGCGCACCTGCTGTTGGACGTGCTCACCCCGATCACCAAGAGCTGGCCGTCGCAGTGGTGCCTCACCGCCAACGACCTGGCGATCCAGGTGCTCGGAGGCGCCGGGTACACCCGCGATCACGACGTGGAGCAGCACTACCGGGACAACCGGCTCAACCCGATCCACGAGGGCACCCACGGCATCCAGGCGCTGGATCTGCTGGGACGCAAGATGACCATGCGGGGCGGCGCCGGTCTCGCGGTGCTGACCGCGACGATCGGCGACACCGTCGAGCGGGGCCGGAAGGCCGGCGGTGAGGCGGCCGGGCTGGCGGACCGGCTGGCCGGTGCGGTGGACCGGACGACCGCTGTCACCCGCCGGCTGTGGGCCGACGGTGACCCGGTGCTGGCGCTGGCCAACGCCAGCGCCTACCTGGAGGCGGTCGGGCACGTCGTGATCGCGTGGATGTGGTTGGAGCAGGTGCTGGCGCTGCCGCCGGAGGGGGCCGGCGACGCGTTCCACGCCGGCAAGCGCCAGGCGGCACGCTACTTCTTCCAGGTCGAGTTGCCCCGCACTGGCCCACAGTTCGACCTGCTGGAGAGCCGCGACCGCACGAGCCTCGACATGCGCCCGGACTGGTTCTGACCGGGCCGGCCGTCAGCGTCGGCGGTTCTGGTGCTGCATCGCCTGCCGCCCCTTGACCACGCCCAGGATGATCACGATCACCAGCGCGATCAGACCGATGATGATCAGCCAGCGGACGGCTTCGAGGAGCAGCCCGAGCAGGATCAGCACGCCGGCTACCACGCCGACGACCCAGAGCAGTGCACGCATGTCCACCTCCGGTGACCGGCCGCGCCTGGTGCGGCGGGCACGGGGTCTCCTTCCCGATCCGGCGGCCACCATGCCCGGTTGAGGTGAGAAGAGCTGCTTTTGATCGACAGGGGTTCGTTGACGTCGGGGTGTCCGGGACGCGGGACGGCCCGATCTCCGGAAAAACTGAGTCGATCACGGGCAGGCCCCGGGGGCCAGCCCGGCTGGCCCGGCCGGCTCAGCCCTCGGCGCGCGCCACGTAGACCGTGTTCGCGGACTCGCCGCCGGTCAGCGGGTTGGCGAACGGCACGACGTGCGCCCGCACCTCCCCGAACACCTCGCCGACCGCCGCGGTGAACTCGGCGTCCGGCGGGTCGTCCGACCAGAGCGCGAACACCCCCTCGGGGCGCAGCAGCGCGGCCAGCCGACGCAAACCGGCCGGCGGGTAGAACGCCGCGTGGCTGGGGTGCAGGACGTTGCGCGGGGAGTGGTCGACGTCGAGCAGCACCGCGTCGAACCGCCGCCCGGGCACCTCGGCGTCGAAGCCGACGTCGCCGGCCACCGCCGCGAAGAAGTCGGCCTGCACGAACCGGGTCCGCGGGTCCTCGGCGAGCCCCGCCGCGAACGGCAGCAGCCCCCGACGGTGCCAGTCGATCACGTCCTCGATGGCCTCCACCACCAGCAGCGAACGCACCCGTGGGTCGCCCAGCGCCGCGCAGGCGGTGTAGCCCAACCCGAGACCGCCGACCACCACGTCGAGCGAGTCACCGGCGACCTCGGCGAGACCCAGTCGGGCCAGCTCGATCTCCGCGACCGGGAACAGGCTGGACATCAGGTACTCGTCGTCGAGCTTGACCTCGTACACCTCGACCTGGAGGGCCGGATCCCGGCGTCGGCGCAGGCTGATCGCGCCGATCGGGGTCTCCCGCCAGGCCAGCTCCTCGAAACGCGCGCCCACGGGTGCCCTCTCGCCGCCGGATTCGTCCCCGGATGGTACCGGTTGCCCCGTGCCGGACACGCAGGGTCCCGAGACATCGACGCACCGCATATTCTGTGCCCGGCCGAACCACCGGAAGGGACCTCATGCCGTCGCGGCAGGACCAGCTGCACTCCTACCAGTTCAGCGTCCAACGGGCGGTCGCCGCTCTGGTCATGCGGGAGACCGACCCCGCGCAGTCGCCGTTTCGGCGGCTGGCCGGCGCCGGCCTCGCCAGCGTCCTGGTCGCGGCGATCGGGCTCGGCGGCTCCGCGCTCTACGGCCTGTTCGCCGGGGGCGGCAACGGCTGGCGCGACCCGGGTGCGGTGATCGTGGAGAAGGAGTCCGGCGCCCGGTTCGTCTATCGCGAGCAGAAGCTGCACCCGGTGCTCAACTACGCCTCGGCGTTGCTGATCGTCGGCGCGGACCGGTCCAAGACCGTGCTGGTCTCCCGACGCACGATCGACGGCGTGCCGCGCGGGCTGCCGCTGGGCATCGCCGACGCGCCCGATTCGCTGCCCGCCCCCGGCCGGCTCGCCACGGCGGCGTGGACCGTCTGCTCGACGGCCCCGGCGGGGGAGCCGCCCCGCTCCGCGCTGCTGATCGGCACCGAGCCCGGGGGCGGCCGGCCGCTGGGCGACGAGGCGTTGCTGCTGCGGCACCCCGACGGCGGGCTGCACCTGGTCTGGCACCAGTGGCGCTACCTCGTCCGCGATCCCAGCCGGGTGCTGGCGGCGCTCGCCACCACCCGCGCGCAGGCGGTGGCGGCAGCGCCCGCCCTGCTCAACTCGCTGCCCGCCGGCACCGACCTCGCCCCGCTCGACCTACCCGGGCTGGGGCAGCCCGCCACCCGGGTGCCGGACGCCGTGATCGGCACGGTCTACCTGGTGAGCAACTCCGGTGGCGGCCGGCAGTACGCGGTGGCCGTCGACGCCGGTCTGGCCGGCATCACCGAGTTGCAGGCCGGGCTGTTGCTGGCTCGCACCGGGCAGGGTGAGCCGGTGCCAATGACGTTGGGCCGTTTCGCCGCGCTGCCCACGGTGCCCGACCTCGCGCCGAGCGGCGCGAACGCCCCACCGCCGACCCCACCCCGGCTCGCGGCCGGCGACGACGGCGCCCTCTGCACCCGGGTCGCCGACGACGGCGGGGTCGCCGAGGTGCGCTGGGGCGTACCGCTGCGGGACCTGGCGGCCACGCCGCGGACCGTGCCCGGCGGTGGCGCGGTGCTTGCCGACCACGTGGTGGTGGAGCCGGGTCGTGGCGCGGTGGTCGAGGCCGCCGCGGCGCCCGGCGCGGCCGGGGGCGCGGTCTCCGTGGTCACCGACCTGGGCCGACGCTACGTGCTGGCCGACCGGGACGTGCTCCCGATGCTCGGCTACCGGGATGTGCGCCCGATGCGGCTGCCCGCCGGGCTGGTCAGCCTGGTGCCCGCCGGCGCCACCCTGGACCCGGCCGCCGCTCGGGCCGTCGCCGCCCCGGACTGAGGGTGACGCCGCCCGACCGGGGTCGGGTCGGCCGTCAGTCGGCCGGGCGGCGCAGGATGCTTACCGCGAACGGCGCGTCGTCGCGCCACGGGCGCAGGTCCCAGGTGGCGAAGCGGTGCTCCACGCGCAGCCCGGCGGCCACCGCGTCGGCGTCGAACGCGGTCAGGGGATAACCCCGCTCCGTGCCGAAGCCCACGGCCAGCACACCGTCGGGGCGCAGGTGCGCGGCGACCCGGCGCAGCACCTCCGGTTCGGTGCCGACGGCGACGAAGGCGAGGACGTTGCCGGCCAGCACCGCCGCGTCGAACGGCTCCGCCTCACCAAGCGCCGGCAGGTCCAGCTCGGCCAGGTCGGCGACCAGCCATGTGGGGCCGGGATAGTCGGCGCGGGCGGCGTCGACGAGCATCGGGTCGGCGTCCACTCCCACCACGGTGTGCCCACGCTCGGCAAGCGCGGCACCGACCCGGCCGGTGCCGCTGCCGGCGTCGAGGATCCGGGAGCCGGGCGCGACCAGAGTGTCCACCAGGCGGGCCTCGCCGGCCAGGTCCTCGCCCTCGGCCACGAGTTTGCGGAACCGGTCGATATACCACTGTGAGTGCTCGGGGCCGGTGTCGGTCGCCCAGCGGGTCGGGTTGGACATGTGGCCACCGTAACCGGGCCGGTGGGGATGCCGCGGGGGACCCGGGGGAGACGATCATCCCTTCTCCGCGCCGCTGGTGAGCCCCTCGGTGAGCAGCCGCTCGCTGGCGAAGAAGAGGATCACGATGGGCAGGGTGAGGACGACCGACCCGGCCATCAGCACCGTCTTGGGCACCTCCACCCCGTCGGCGAGCAGGGACAGCCCCAGCGACACCGTCCACCTGTCGGGTTTGTCGACCAGGAACAGCAGGGCGAAGAGGAACTCGTTCCAGGCGATCATGAAGTCGTAGAGCGCGACCGCCATGATCGACGGCAGGGCGAGGGGCAGGCTGACGCGGCGGATGATGCCGAGCCGACCCGCGCCGTCGATGGCGGCGGACTCCTCCAGACTCACCGGAATGGTCTCGAAGTAGTTGCGCAGCATGTAGACCGACACCGGCAGCGTCTGCGAGATGTAGACCAGCACCAGGCCGAACAGCGAACCGCGCAGCTCGGCGAGGCTGAACACCACGAACAACGGGATCGCGATGACGATCGACGGAAACAGGTAGACCGCCAGGAACAGGAAGTCGACCTGCCGCCGGCCGAAGAACCGCAGCCGGGCCACCGCGTACGCGCCGGGGATCGCCACCAGCAGGGTGAGCACTGTCGCCGAGACCGCCACCACCCCGCTGTTGCGGATGAAGGTGAGGAACCCCTGGCCCCCGTCGTCGGTGGCCTTCAGGACCTCGGTGTACGTGGACACGGTCAGCTCACCGAAGCCGACCAGCAGCGCGCCCGGGTCGAGCAGCAGTTGCTCGATGGGGCGTACCGAGAGCACCAGCATGTAGTAGAAGGGGAAGACGGTGACCACCAGGAACACGGCGATCACCAGGCGTCGCAGCCACCGCAGGCTCACCGTCTCGACCACGTCCCGGTCCATCAGCCGGCCCTCCGTCCGAAGAAGCGCAGATAGATCAGCACGAACACGATGAGCACCACGGCCAGCACGACCGCCTGCGCGGAGGCCGCGCCGATGTCGGTGCGAGCGGTGAGGAACTCGTACACCCGCACGCTGACCACCTCGGTGCCGGCCGCACCCCCGGTGAGCAGGTAGACGTCGTCGAACTTGTTGAACGTCATGATGAAGCGCAGCACGCCCAGCAGGGCGATCACCGGCAGCAGTTGGGGCAGCAGGATGTGCCGGAACCGTTGGGTGGGGGTCGCGCCGTCGACCCGGGCGGCCTCCTCCAACTCGCCGGGCACCGCCTGGAGCCGGGCCAGCAGGAACAGGAACGCGAACGGGAAGTACCGCCACGCCTCGAAGGCGATGACCGTGCTCAGCGCTGTCGACTCCTGGGACAGGAACGGCACCGGGGCGTCCCAGCCCAGCAGGCGTTGGCCCCACGCGTTGACGATGCCGAGCTGTGGGTCGAGCATCACCTGCCACACGAACGTCACAGCGACCACCGGCGCCACGTACGGCAGCAGCATGGACGCCCGGACCAGCGTGCGGCCCCGGAACGGCCGGCGGACCACCAGGGCGGCCACCAGACCGAGCAGGATCGACCCGACGGTGCCGCCGATGCTGTAGATCAGCGTGACCCACAGCGTCTCGGCGAAGCCGGGGGTGTGCAGCACCCGGTCGAAGTTGTCCATGGTGAAGTCGCCGAACAGGCCGGTCTTGCGCAACGTGGCGAGCCGGACCCGCTGGAAGGCGAGCACCACGGTCCACACGATCGGGATGCCGATGACCGCGACGGTGACGAGCAGGGTCGGTGCGACGAGCGCGAGCCCGGCCCGGGACTCGCGGCGGCGCAGGGTCAGTGGGCGACGGCGGCCGGCCCGTCCCGGCCGCTCCCGGTTGGGGGAGCGGCCGGTCTCGGGCGCGGTGGTGGTCAATTGACGCCCGCCTTGATGGCTTCGACGTCCTTCTTGGCCCGGCCTGCGGCGGCCGCGGCGTCGGACTTGCCGGAGTAGACGTCGGTGAGCGCCTTGGGCACCGGTAGCTCACCGAGCATGGCGCCGACCAGCTTGCCCTGCCCCTGGGTGAGCCCCCACCGCTGGAAGGTGTCCGGGCTGCGGCGCAGGGTGGCCAGCACCTCCTCGCCGAACACGTCGGCGAGGGGCTTCTTCGCGTCCACCCCGGCCTGGCTGGTGTTCCACGCGGTGAGGAACTTCTCCGGCTCGGCGGAAGTGCCCTTGCGCACCGGGAAGCGGCCCTCGGGGGACATGCCGAACCAGCTCGGGTAGCCGTCGCTGAGCATGTACTCCACGAAGGACTTGGCCGGGTCGGTCACCGCGCCGTCGAGCACCGCCCACGAGCTGATCTCGCCGTACTGCGCCGGCTCGGTGCCGTTCGGGCCCTTGATCGCGGTGACGAACCCGCTGTTCTTCGCGAGGAACGCCGGGTCGCTCTGACACTGTGGGCAGGTGGGCTTGGCGTCGTTGCGCAGCCCGGCCAGCTCGTCGAGGATGAATGGCGACCAGATGACCATGGCCGCCTTGCCGGCGAAGTAGGTGGCCCGGGTGGTGTCCACGTCCTGGGCGCCCTTCACCGAGCTGGTGCGGATCAGGTCGCCGTAGAAGCGGATCGCCTCGACGCACTGGGGCGAGTCGAGGGTGACCTTGCCGGAGTCGTCGGTGAGCTGGCAGCCGTTGGCGAGTGCCAGGTGCTCGAAGGTCTGCTGGGTGAACACGTCGCTGGCGGAGGTCGCCGCGGTGATCCCGGCGACGCCGCCGGTGTTGAGTTTCGCCGCGGCGTCGGTGATCCGCTCGTACGTGTCCGGGGCGGGTAGGCCGGCGGCGGCGAAGAGGTCCTTGCGGTAGACGAGCAGTTGACCCCACCCGTCGCTGGGGACGGAGAGCTGCTTGCCGTCGTCGGAGGTCAGCTCCAACGCCCGGGGCGAGAACGTCTGCCTGCCCAGCTTGTCGACGACCTCGGCGTTCGCCGAGGCGTGCAGCAGCTCGTTGCCGGCGAGCGTGCGGACGCCGGCCAGGGAGACCGAGCCGACCACGTCGGGCAGGTCGCCGGCGGCGGCGTTGGCGGCGATCAGGGAGGGGAACTGGTCCTCGTTGACCGTAACGAGGTCGACCTGGATCCCGGTCCTGGCGGTGAAGTCGGCGATGATCGCCTTGGTGGCGGTGACCCGGTCGGCGACGTCTTCCAGGCTCCAGACGGTGATCTTCTTGCTGTTGCTGTCCGGTTCGTCGTCTCCGCAGGCCAGCAGGGTGGGCATGGACAGTGCCATGATCAGGGTGGTGGCGAGTATCCGCCTCGGAGGTGCTGACATCAGTGGCACTCCTCTCGAAGGGTACATGACGGATTCAACACCATCGATAGATCAATGACAAGACATATGGCGATTTTTTGCTATCCTGGAGCCCAGTGCTACCGGGATGTGACACATGGGCAACTGGGTCGTCTCTCTCGCCGGGCCTCGACGGATCAGCCTCGAGCCCTGCCCACCGGATCCGCTCGGCCCCGGTCAGGTCCGGGTCCGCACCTGCTACTCGGGCATCTCCGCCGGCACCGAGCTGACCCTCTACCGGGGCAGCAATCCCCGGCTCAGCAAGGACTGGGACGACACCGCCCGGATGTTCGTCCCCCGGCAGACCCCGGTTCCGTACCCGCTGATCGGCTTCGGCTACGAAGAGGTCGGCGAGATCGTCGAGGTGGCCCCGGAGGTCACCGACCGGCATTCCGGGCAGCTCGTGTGGGGCATCTGGGGTCACCGGGCCGAGGCGGTGCTCACCGCCGGCGCGGTCCGTCCACTCCCCGCCGGGCTGGACCCGCTCGCCGCCGTCTTCGCCCGGCCCGGCGCCATCGCGCTCACCGCCGTGCTCGCCGGTGACCTGCACCTCGGTGACTGGGTCGGCGTCTTCGGGCAGGGCGTCATCGGGTTGCTCGCCACCCGACTCGCCGTGCTCTCCGGCGCCCGGGTGGTGGCCGTCGACCCGGTGCCCGGCCGGCTGGCGCACGCCGCCGGCTACGGCGCGAGATCCACCGTGGACGCCCGCACCGAATCGGCGGCGGCCGTGCTGCGTCGGGCCACCGACGGCCGGGGCGCGGACGTCTGCCTGGAGCTGTCCGGCGCGTACCCGGCGTTGCACGAGGCGATCCGGTCCACCACGCACGCCGGCCGGGTCGTGGCCGCCGGCTTCTACCAGGGCCAGGCCGACGCGCTCGGCCTCGGCGAGGAGTTCCACCACAACCGCATCCAGTTGGTGGCCGCCCAGGTCTCCGGGCCCACCCCCGCGCCGAGCATGGCCGGCCGGTGGACCGGAGACCGGGTGGCGCAGACCTTCATGGATCTGGTGGCTGAGCACAGCCTCGACCCGATGCCGCTGGTCAGCCACATCGTCGACGCCAGCGCCGTCGCCGACGCCCTCGCGCTGCTCGACCGCGGCGCCGGTGACGTCCTCCAAGTGGTGCTGAGGTTCTGAATGACCACCATCGCGCTGGCCTGTCAGGAACAACTCCTGCCGGGCACCGACCTGACCCAGAAGTACGCGCTCGCGACCGCCCTCGGCTACCAGGGCATCGAGTTACGCGGGCGCGGTGACCTCGCGTTCGCCCGCCGGCTGCCGGAGCTGCGCCGGGCCCGCGCCGCCGGGGCCGTGCTGCCCACCGTCTGCGTCGAGATGGACCACTTCATCGGCGACTTCGACCCGGCCCGCTCCGCCGACGCCGTCCGTAACCTGCGCTCGCAGCTCTCGGTGATCGCCGAGCTGGGCGGCATCGGGGTGATGACCCCGGCGGCCTGGGGGATGTTCTCCCGACGGCTACCACCGTTCGAGCCGCCGCGTCCGCCGGCCGGCGACCGGCAGGTCCTCCTCGACGCCCTCGGCGAGCTGGGCGAGCACGCCCGGGCCGAGGGGGTCACCCTCTTCCTCGAACCCCTCAACCGGTACGAGGACCACATGGTCAACCGTCTCGACGAGGCGGTCGCGCTCTGTGCCGCCGTCGGGATGCCGTCGGTCCGGGTGGTCGCCGACACCTTCCACATGAACATCGAGGAGGACGACATGCACCGGGCGCTGCGTGCCGCCGCGCCGTACCTCGGGCACGTGCAGGTGAGCGACTCGAACAGGTGCCAGCCCGGCGCCGGGCACCTGGACTGGCCGGCACTGGTGCGTACGCTGCTGGAGCTGGACTACCGGGGCTGGCTGGCCCTGGAGTGCCGGCTGCGCGGTGACCCGGTCCGGGCCCTGCAACAGGCCGCGACGGTCCTGCGACACGCGCTGCCCCGCGAGGCCGCCGCGTGAGCGCCGGAGGTGTGACGGCCGACGCCGACCCCGCCCGCACCGGTGGGCCGGCCGACGTCGCCGGGCTGCGCCAACTCGCCGTCGACACACTCGACGCCAACTGGGAACGCGACCACACGGTGCCCTCGCGCACCCTCTACCCGCACCAGTGGAGTTGGGACTCGGCGTTCATCGCGGTCGGGTTGGCCCAGGTCCGCCCCGAGCGCGCCTGGCGGGAGCTGGCGAGCCTCTTCCGGGCGCAGTGGGTCGACGGGCGGGTCCCGCACATCGTGTTCAACCCGGCGATGCGGGTCGGCACGTACTTCCCCGGCCCGGAGCTGTGGCGCTCGTCGGCTGTCGCGGGCACGCCCGCCGTGGACACCTCCGGCCTGGTCCAGCCACCGGTGCACGCGCTCGCGGCGTGGCTGGCGTACCAGCGGGCACCTGGCCCCGTCGGCCTGGCCGCGCTGCGCCGGCTCTATCCCGGGCTGGTCGCCCAGCAGCGGTACCTGGCGACGCGGCGGGACGTGGCCGGCGACGGGCTGGTCTGCCTCGTGCACCCGTGGGAGTCCGGGCTGGACAACAGCCCGGCCTGGGACGAGCCGATGGCCGCGGTCGCGGCGGAGGCGGCGGTCATGCGCGCGTACCGTCGGCACGACACCGCGCACGCCGACGCCGCGCACCGCCCCACCGACCTGGACTACGCGCGCTACCTGGCGATCGTCGCGGCCTACCGGGACCGCGGCTACTCCGACCGCCGGCTGGCCGACGGTCACCCCTTCCTGGTGGAGTGCCCGCTGTTCAACGCGGCGTACGGGTCGGCCGAACACGCCCTCGCCGAGATCGCCGTGCTTGTCGGGGCCGACCCGGGGCCGCACCGGGCCCGTGCGGCCCGGATCACCGAGGCGCTGCTACGACGGCTCTACGACCACCGCACCGGGACGTTCCAGCCCCGTGACCTGCGCACCGACCGGTTGGTAAGCGCCCGTACCGTGCTCGGGTTGACGCCGCTGATCCTGCCCGACCTGCCCGCGCGGCAGGCCGACGCGTTGGCCGTCGAGGCCCGGTCGGCCCGGTTCGGGGTTGCCCGGCGAATGGACCGGCCGTTGCCCACCTACGACCGCACCGCGCGCGACTTCGAACCCCTGCGCTACTGGCGCGGGCCGAGTTGGCTGAACATCGGCTGGCTGGTCCGGCGCGGGCTGCTCGCGCACGGGCACCCGGAGCTGGCCGCCGGGCTGCGTCGCTCGATGATCGACCTGGTCGGCGGGGCCGGCTGCCACGAGTACTTCCACCCGGACACCGGCGCCGGGCTGGGCTCGCCGGCGTTCAGCTGGACCGCCGCGCTGCTGCTCGACCTGCTGGCCGAGTGAACGTGCGGCGGCCACCGGCTGGTAGCGTGCCCGATCTTCGACCGGAAGGGGCGGCGTGCGCGAGATCGACAAGGTGGCCTGGATCCTCATCGAGGACGGGCGGGTGCTGAGCACCCGGTCGGTGGGCAAGGACGTCTGGTACCTGCCGGGCGGCAAGCGTGAGCCGGGGGAGACCGACCTGGAGACCCTGCGCCGGGAGATCGACGAGGAGTTGAGCGTCGAGGTGGACGTGCGCCGCGCGGTGCACCTGGGCACCTTCACCGCGCAGGCGCACGGGCACGCGGGTGGCGTCGCCGTGCGGATGACCTGCTACCGGGCCGGTTACCAGGGACGGCTGCGGCCGGCCAGCGAGATCGCCGAGATGGCCTGGCTCGGCTACGCCGACCGGCACCGCACCTCGCCTGTCGACCACCTCATCTTCGACCACCTGCTGGCGGAGGGTCTCCTGCGCTGACGGCGCCGTTTGTCGCGGCCGGCCGGGGGTAACCGCCCGGACGTGACCGACCGCGACGGGTTCCCGTACTTCATCGACGCGGTGTCCCGCCGCTCCGGCCTGCCGCCCGAGCAGGCCGCCGCGCTCGCCCGCGCCGTACTCCGGACGTTGGCCGAGCGGGTGACCGGTGGCGCGCCCGACGACCTCGTCGGGCACCTGCCGGACGAGGTCGACGGCTACCTGACCGGCCCAGCCGCGGATCGAGCCGGGACCGTCGGTGCCGCCCCGGATCCGGCGGGGATTGGCGGATCGGACGGTGGCGTGGACGGGCTGGACACCGGGGTCGGGCTGGACGTCGGTGGCGCCGCCGCGATTGCTCCGACGCCGGACGCCGGCCCGGCGGAGTTCCTGCGCCGGGTGGGAGAGCGCGCCGGGGTGGACCCGGCTACCGCCCGGGCCGGCACCGGCGCGGTCTTCGGCACGTTGCGGTCGGCGATGACCGTACGGGAGTTCCGGCAGCTGGTGGCGCGACTGCCGCGCGACGGAGACGGCGACGCCACGCGCTACCTGCCCTGACCCCGCCCCGCGCCGTCCGGTCCCGGGCGAGATCCACCACTCGCCGGGTGGTCGTGGACCCGGCGGGGCACGCTCATCGGGGCCGACGGTGCCGCCGGGGTCGGGATTGTCCGGACCTGCCGGGCCGCGGCGTGGTACGAGTGCTCGGTGAATGCCGATAGTCACCGCCGGCACGGCGTCCGCCCGCGGCGCGACCGTGTGGTGGAAGAGGTCAGGCGCGCCGCTGCCCGGCTTCGGGGTCGGGGTGGCCGGGCGGGCCGGTTGCGGCTGAGTCAGCTGGAAGCCGCCCTGGTGATCTCGGTGCAGGCGGGACTCGCCGCGGCTCTGGCCTGGTCGATCGGGCACGACCTGCTGGACAACCCCGCGCCGATCTTCGCCCCTTCCGCGGCCGTGGGCACGATTGTGGCCGCGCTCGGCCAACGTGCACACCGGACCATCGAACTGCTGGTCGGGGTCGGCCTCGGCATCGCCACCACCGACCTTTTGCTGAGCTTTCTGGGCACCGGGTTCTGGCAGACCGGATTCGTCGTCGGGTGCGCCGTCCTCGCCACGCTCGTGCTCTTCGGGCGCAGCGGAGCGGCCGTTGGCCAGGCCGGCGGTACGGCGGTGCTGCTCGCGACCCTGGCTCCAGCTCAGCACGACCTGGAATGGCCGCGGATCGTCGAGGCGATGGTCGGCGGTGCCGTGGGCCTCGTGGTGGTCGCGTTGCTGGTGCCGCTGAACCCGATGCGAATCCTCGACCGCGACGCGGCCCCGATCTACCAGCGGCTCGCCGGTCAGCTGAGGGAGGTGTCCGCGGCGCTGGCCACCGGCGACCAGCAGCGGGCGGTGCGGGCCTTGGACGCACTGCGCGGAATGGGCCCGGCCCTGGACCGGATGCACCAGGCTCTGAGCGGCGCCGAGGAGGTGGTGAGCCTCGCCCCTGCCCGATGGCTGCGCCGGCAGGATGTGGAGCGGTTCGCCCGCGCCAGCGAGCACGTGGAACGCGTCATCGAGCACAGTCGGGGAGTTGCGCGCCGATCGGCGATGGCGTTGCAGTACAACGAGCCGATACCCCCCGACCTGCCCGCCGGCATTGGACGGTTCGCCGACTCGGTCGAGCTGCTGCGCCGCGAGCATCGCGCCGGACGTCCCACCGAGAGGACCCGCCACGCGGTACGCGAGGCCGTCTACACGGCTGGCCGCGCCCGCGCGCTCGGGGTCGACGAGTTCGGCGACGCGGTGGTGACCCAGTTGCGTACTGCCGCCAGCGACCTCCTGCGCGCCACCGGCTACGACCCGACCTCGGCCAACGACGAGGTACGCAAGGCGGCGCAGGACGGCGAGAACTCGGTGAACGCGGGATGATCGCGCGCCTCACGTCGCGGAGTCGGGCAGCTCCTCCGGCTCGGTGATCCAGGCGGAGAACACGGGCACCCCGTGCCACGGCCCGGTGGTCCCGTCCGGCCGGGCATCGGTGGCGAGGGCGACCACGGCGTACGGATGGCCGAAGCGCAGCTCCGCGGTGCGGGCCACCCCCTCCGGCGGCAGGCTCACCACCCCGAACATCCCGGTCACCGCGGCTGCCTCGAAGCCGTACCTGTCGTAACGGGCCACCGCCGTCTGTCGCGCCTCGAAGCCCTGCACAGGCTGGGCCAGCGCCCTCGCCAGCGCCGCCGTGGCGGCCGGAAAGCCCAGCGCCGGGGCACTCAGGTCGTGCTCGCTCCGCGCCGACCAGCAGGGGAGCACGGCGATGTGCCGCTCCTCGCGGCCGTCGCGGGCCCGGGTCCGGACCCGCTCCTCGGTGAGCGTCCACAGCGGGGTCTCGCCGAGCGGCAGGTCGAACAGCGACCGGCTGCCGGCCGGTGGCTCGCCGTCGGCCGCGCCGGCGCTGAGGTCGTACGCGACGGCCAACACCTCGGCGGGCGACACCTGCGCTGCGGCGGCCACCGAGAGGACGACCAGCCCCGCGCCGTCGCTGCTCCGCGCCGGTGCGGCGTGCACGATCACGTCGCCGATTCCTGTGCCGGAGACGATGGCGCACCGGTGGCCCTGGCTCGGGCTGCGCAACACCTGGCGTAGCCGGCGCGCCCACGCGCTGCCGGCACCGAGCGCGCGGGCGTCGGTGCGGTCGAACGGTGTCGCCCAGGAGATCCGGGTGGCCAGCGCGCTGGCCAGGGCGAAGACCACGTCCGGGCTGACCTTCAGCGGGAACCTGTCGATCAGGCCGTCGGTGTGCTCGCGCGCCCAGGCGTCCAACCCGGCCTGGTCGGGCAGCGCGCCGACCTCGGTCGTCGCGGGCAGCGCGGCCCGCCAACCGGTCGACCCGCCGCCCCGGCCCGCCCGGTGCCAGAGCGCGGTGGCGGACGCGACAAGCGGATGTGGTGCGTCCAGCAGCGTCCGGGCGACCTGCGCCGCGCTTGCCAGGTCGGTGCCCAGAGCGCGAGCCAGGTCCTCGGCGGCCGGGTCGGAGTCGCCCGCCGTGGCGCAGACCGCGAGCAGCAGCCAGGCGCCGAGCGGGGAGGCGACGTGGTGCCGGTCGCCGATCGTGGTGTGCAACCGAGCGGCGTACGCGGAGAGCGGCCCGTGCAGATCGGTCGTCATGCCCCCACTCTGCCCGCCGGCCGGGCTCACGACCACAACTCGAACGGCTCGTCGATCTCCTCACCGGCCAGGAAGGGCGTGATCAGCCGGGGGAGTTGCCCGGGGTAGAACCGGTCCGGGCTGGCCACCACCTCCGGCACCGGCCACCAGCGGAAGCCGAAGTAGTCCTCCCGCTCGTAGTCGAGGCGGTGCGCCTCGTCCACGTCCGGGCCGGGGCCCGCCAGTCGTACGCTGACGACCACCTCGTCCTGGACGTGCCGCACCTGGCGGTGCAGGAAGCTTGCCCGCCGTCGCCAGAGCGGCGCGCCCACCTGGTCGGCGGCGACCACGATGCCGGTCTCCTCGCGCAGCTCGCGCACCGCGGTGCCGCGGTAGGTCTCCCCGGGGTCCATGCCGCCGCCCGGCAGCTCCCACCATTTGCCCAGCCGGGGATGGTCCGGGTCGTGGGTGTGGAACAGCAACACCCGATCGCTGTGGTCGAGGACCACCACCCGTACCGCACGCCGTTCGAGGAGCGGCAGGTCGTTGGGTACGTCAGTCATCGGCCCAGTCTGCCCCGGCAACTCCCACGCCGACGGCCGGCGCGGCGACGGGTAGGCTGCCCGCCGTGGCTGGTCTGTTGAGGAATGTCGCGGCTCGTATCTCCCGGGTGGGCGCGGTGATCCCGTCGCCCCGACGTACCGGGCCGGCACCCGCGCAGGTGGCCCGTCGCCGTCAGGTGAGCGCCCTGCAACGACGGGAGTTGACCTACGCCCCGGAGCGGGACGGTCAGGCCGACCCGGGCGAGATCGTCTGGACGTGGGTGCCGTACGAGGACGACCCCCGGCAGGGCAAGGACCGGCCGGTACTTGTCGTCGGGCGGCACAGCCGGACGCTGTTCGGGCTGATGCTGTCCAGTCAGAGCGAGCGGGACGGGCAGCGGCACTGGTTCGCGCTCGGGCCGGGCGAGTGGGACCGGGACAACCGGCCGAGCTGGGTCCGGCTGGACCGGGTGCTCACCATGCGGGAGGACAGCATCCGCCGCGAGGGCGCCGTGTTGGACCGGCCCCGGTTCGACCGGGTCGGGCAGGCGCTGCGCGCGGGCTACGGCTGGCGCTGACCGCGCGGCTGCTCGCGGCTCGGGCCGACCGCGGCGCCCTGCGTGTCCGGCGGTGGGTACGGCTTATCGGCGAGCAGCCGGGCCAGGTGCGCGGTGTTGAGCGCCAGGGCCTTCGTGGTGCGGCCGGTGGTGTCGGGCTTGGGACCGGCGTCGCGGTAGTCCACCTTGTGCAGTGCCTCGCCGACCCAGTAGGTCGCCGCGGCGGCGGGGACGGTGAACCCGACCTCGTTGAGTGCCTGCTGCACCTCGCCGATGGTGTGGTGCGCGCCGTCCTCGTTACCGACGACGGCGACGCCGGCCACCTTGCCGTAGGTGAGGAGCCGACCGGCGGAGTCGGTCTCGGACAGCTCGGCGTCCAGGCGTTCGAGGACCATCTTGCAGACGCTGGCCGGCTGACCGAGCCAGATCGGCGTGGCGATGATGAGCACCTGGGCCGCCAGCAGCTTGGCGCGGATCGCCGGCCAGCCGTCGCCGTCGCCCTCGTCGGTCGACACCCCGAAGCGCACGTCGTGGTCGACCACCCGGACCAGCTCGCCCTCGACACCCTGTGCGGCCAGCTCGGCCAGCACCTCCCGACCGAGCTGCTCGGAGCTGGACGGGGTCGGCGACGGCTTGAGGGTGCAGTTGAGCACGAGGGCGCGAATGGTCGCCACGTCGGTTCCTCCCGGTGGTCCGCTGGGGTGCGGTTGTCCATACCCGGGCAGGGACCCCCGAACACACGGGCCCATCCGGTACGGCGAAACCGTTGACGGGACGGAGCCGAGCTGTATATTCAACTGACAGGTTGATTAACCCAACGGTTGAAAGCGACAGATGACAGCAGATCCAGTCGACGCCGTGTTCGCCGCGCTCGCCGATCCGACCCGCCGGGCCATCCTGGCCCGGCTGGCGACCGGTGCCGCGACGGTGAACGAATTGGCGGCACCGTTCCCGATCAGCGTGCAGGCGGTTTCCAAGCACCTCGCCGTGTTGGAGCGTGCGGGCCTGATCGTGCGGACCCGCGAGGCGCAGTGGCGTCGCTGCCGGCTGGACCCGGCTCCGCTGCGGACGATCGCCGAGTGGGTCGACCAGTACCGCCGGCTCTGGGACGACCGTTACGACACCCTGGACACCTACCTACGCGACCTGACGGAGACCCACCATGACCAAACTCCCTGACCTGACCGTCGACCTGCCGTCCGACCGGGAGATCACCCTCACCCGGTGCTTCGACGCCCCGCGTGAGACGGTCTACGCCGCGCACACGCAGGCTGAGCACCTCCAGCACTGGTGGGGCCGGGGGAACCCGCTGGATGTCGAGATCGACTTCCGGAAGGGCGGCCACTACCGCTACGTCGAGCACGCCAAGGACGGCAACGACTACGCCTTCCGCGGTGAGTTCCGCGAGATCGTCGTGCCGGAGCGGATCGTGCAGACCTTCGAGTTCGAGGGCATGCCCGGCCACGTGGCGGTGGAGACACTTGTCTTCACCGAGCAGGAGGGGCGCACCACCGTCACCGTCACCGCCCACTACGACACCACCGAGGAACGCGACGGCGTGGTCGACTCCGGCATGGCAAAGGGCGCCGCCGAGTCGTACGCCGCGCTGGACCGGCACCTGACCACACTGCGTTGAGCGTGGACGCGGCCGGCAGTGCTGGCATGCTGTCCGCATGACCGAGGACGTCGCACGGCAGGTGGCCGAACAGGTTCGGGCGGCCTTCGGTCTGCGGCTGTCCATGATGGAGCGGGTGACCCACGGTGCGGACGAACACGCCCGACTGTGGCTGGCGTCCACCGTCGACGGCGCTCGGTACGCGGTCAAGCTGAGCGGCGGGGGCACCCCGGCCGGCCTGGCCGTGACGGCGTACCTGGCCCGACATCGGGTGCCGGGCATCGCCGCGCCGCTGCGGACCCACGACGGACAGCTGTCCGTCGACCTCGACGGCCGCCGCGTCTCGGTGGTGCCGTGGGTGTCCGACCAGCGGGCGCTCGACGGCCCGATGACCGACGCGCACTGGCATGCGTACGGCGAGGTGCTGGCGGCCGTGCACGCGGTGCCGGTAACCGACGAACTGAGCCGGCTGCTGCCGCCGGGCGGTGCGGCGTACCCCTCCATCGTCGCCGCGACCCGCGCGATGGCCGAGCGGCTGCGCGACCCCGACCCGGCCGACCCCGCCGGTCCGGCGCTCGCCGAGCTCGCGGCGGTGTGGTCCACGGCGGCCGGCCGGGTACGCACACTGACCGGCGAGGTCGAGCGCATGGCCGCCGACCAGCGCGATCAGCCCGCACCGGTCGTCTGTCACGGCGACCCACACCTGGGCAACCTGTTGCTCGGCGCGGACGGGCAGGTGTGGCTGATCGACTGGGACGACGCGGTGCTCGCGCCGCCCGAGTGTGACCTGATGTTCGTCCTGGGTGGGGTGCTCGCGTTCGCGCCGGTCACCCCCGGGCAGCAGCGGGCCGTGCTCGCCGGCTACGGTCCGGCGGACATCGACCCGGCTCGCCTGGCGTGGTTCCTCGCGGTCCGCGCGCTCGACGACCTCAGTGACTGGACCCGCCAGGCGTTGGACCCGGGCGTCGACCCGGCCGACCGTGATCGAGCGGCGGAGATCGTGCGGGGGCTGGTGTCACCTGTCGGTCTGGTCACCCTCGCCGACGAGGCGTTGCGCGACCTCGCGCCGCCGGGTCGTACGCCGCGCTGGACCGACGCCTGACCGCGCCGCGCCGAGCGGCCCACCCCACCGGTCCGGCGGCCGTCGAGCCCGCGACGAGCCGGAAACGTCGTCACGGGCCAGCCGTCCAGGAACGCTTGATCGATGTCCGGGTGACCCGGTGTCACCGGCCGGGCGGTGCTGGGTCAGCGCTCGGCCAGGCGGGCACTGTCGACCAGTTGCCGGGGTGAGCGGGCGCCGCCGAGGCTCTTCGCCTGGTACATCGCCGCGTCGGCGCGGCTGAGCGCGTCACTGAGCTGGGCCGGACCGGTCACCGGGGCGAGCCCGACGGACGCGGTGACCCGGACGCTGCAACCGCTCAGCCGGATCGGCGCGGCGACCGTCTCACTGAGGCGGCGGGTGGCGTGCTCGATCCAGCGCCTGTCGACGGTGGGGGTGGAGAGCAGCCCGGCGAACTCGTCCCCGCCGAGGCGGGCGACGAGGTTGTCCCCAGCGAAGCCGGCGAGCCGCTCGGCCACACTGATCAACACCTGGTCGCCGGCGGCGTGCCCGTACTGGTCGTTGATCTGTTTGAAGTCGTTCAGGTCGAGCACGACGGCGATCAACGGCTCGCCGGCGGCGTCGGTGAGCAGGGCGGCTGCCAGGCGGTAGAAGGCGCGGCGGTTGGGCAGCCCGGTGAGCGGGTCGTGACTCGCGGCGTGCCGTTCGGCAGCCAGCTCGGCGTGCAGGTGCCCGATCTCGGCCTCGGCGCGCAGTGCCCGTCGACGCAGTTGCCAGGAGGAGACCAGCGCACCGGCGGCACAGATGCCGGAGGCGACACTCATCGGATCCGGCACGATCCCTCCCATCGCCTCGACCGCCTCCAGCCTCCGGTCGACGCGGCGTGCCGCGTCAGGGCCACGTTTTGCCTGATGGCTGCCCCTGTGGGGGTAACTGAAAGTGAACGGATGGCAACCGATCACGTGCGTTATCATGCTCGCCGTCCGGTGCAGATGCAATAGCAGATGCACGTGCATGACCGTCCAATGTCGATATGGCACCCCCCTCGCCGTCACCGCTCCTCCCCACGGCCACCGGCGGGCTCGTGAGCAGAAAGACGCCTCCATGCAGCAGCCACCCAATGGCGTACCGATCCACCAGCTGCCTCCGCTGAGCTGGCAGAAGAGCCGCCGGAGCAACCCCAGCGGTAACTGTGTCGAACTCGCCGAACTGCCCGGAGGAGCGGGTATCGCGGTCCGCAACTCGCGCCACCCGGAGGGCCCGGCCCTGATCTACACAGTGGACGAGATCACCGCCTTCGTGCTCGGTGCACGCGACGGCGACTTCGACCACCTCATCGGCTGACCGTTCGTCGGCGCGAGCGTCCCGGCGACGGGACCGAATAGCCGGTCCGGAGGAGTTCACCTCACTGTCGGTCCATGGCATGCTTACACGTCGGCCGGGCCGGGGTGCCCGGCCATCACGGGTTGGTGTCCGGAGGTCCGCACGTGACGATGGTTCCTGCCGAGGGTGGCCCGACAACCGGGCCGACGGTGCTCCGGATGCTGCTCGGCGCCCAGTTGCGCCGTCTGCGGGAGTCCAGCGGGGTGACCCGCGAGGGCGCCGGTTGGGAGATCCGCTCCTCCGAATCCAAGATCAGCCGGATGGAGCTGGGCCGGGTCGGTTTCAAGGAGCGCGACGTCTCCGACCTGCTGACCCTCTACGGCGTCACGGAGGAACACGAGCGTGACGCGCTGCTCAAGCTCGCGCGCGACGCCAACAGTCCCGGCTGGTGGCACCGCTACGGTGACGTGTTGCCAACCTGGTTCCAGTCGTACCTCGGCCTGGAGGCCGCGGCCGCGCTGATCCGCAGCTACGAGGTGCAGTTCGTGCCCGGCCTGCTGCAGACCCGGGAGTACGCCAGGGCGGTCGTGCTGCTCGGGCACGGCACGGCCGGTCCGGACGAGATCGACCGACGTGTCGCCCTGCGGATGCAGCGTCAGCAGTTGCTGCACCGGGAGAGCCCGCCGCAGCTCTGGGCCGTGGTGGACGAGGCCGCGTTGCGTCGACCGATCGGTGGCCCCGAGGTCATGCGTGAGCAGCTCACCGCACTCATCGAGGCGACCAAGTCACCGAACATCCGGCTCCAGGTCATCCCGTTCGCCGCCGGGGGTCACGCCGCCGCCGGGGGCGCCTTCACCATCCTGCGCTTCGGTGACCAGGAGCTGCCCGACATCGTCTACATCGAACAACTCACCAGCGCCATCTACCTCGACAAGCGCGACGACCTGGACTACTACGCGGTGGCCATGGAGCGGCTCTGTGTCGAGGCCGAGCCACCCGAGCGTACGGCCGAGATTCTCGGCGGGCTGCTGGACGACCTCTATCCCGCGTGATCGTCGGGTGGGGTCACGGCCCCACCGGCCCTGGCACTAGCATGGTCGACGATCGGCGACAGTGGACACATGCCATTGCGGGAGCTGCCTTGACCACCGATGCTGCGGGCGCGACGGCCGGCTCGCCGAGCGACCGGATCGACACCTCGGTGGCCCACCCCGCCCGCCGTTACAACTACTGGCTGGGCGGCAAGGACAACTTCCAGGCCGATCGGGAGTCCGGCGACGCGATAACTGCCGCCTTCCCGACCGTCCGCACCGCCGCACTGGAAAACCGCCGCTTCCTGCAACGGACGGTGGGATACCTCGCCCGCGAGGCCGGCATCCGGCAGTTCCTCGACATCGGCACCGGCATCCCGACCGCCAACAACACCCACGAGGTCGCCCAGGCCATCGCGCCGGAGACCCGGGTGGTCTACGTGGACAACGACCCGATCGTGCTGGCCCACGCCCGCGCGCTGCTGACCAGCTCGACGGCGGGCGCCACCGCCTACATCGACGCCGACCTGCGCGACCCGCAGCGGATTCTCGCGCACCCGGAGTTGATCCGCGCCATCGACCTGTCGCAGCCGGTCGCGCTCATGCTTGTCGCGGTCCTGCACTTCCTGGCCGACGACGACAACCCGTACGCGCTGGTGCGCCAGTTGCTCGACGTGCTGCCGGCCGGCAGCTACCTGGTCGCCTCGCACGGCACCCACGACCACCTTCCGCCGGCGGTCGCCGCGGACTTCCGGGCGAAGGCCCGCGGCGGCGGGCCGCACGGGCTGATCAACCTGCGCACCCGTGACGAGTTCGCCCGCTTCTTCACCGGTCTCGACCTGGTCGAGCCGGGCATCACCTCGGTCGCCGAGTGGCGGGCGGAGGGTGAGGCGCAGCCGCGTCCCTCGACCGACGAGGTGGGCATGTACGGCGGGGTCGCCCGCCTGCCCTGACTGTGGGGCTGGCCGGGTTGGCCTGATGGTTGCCCCGGCCGCCGTGCGGCCAGTTCGCCGTGCCGCCGAGGGCCGCGGGGCGTCTGGTGCGGGGAGCCCCGAGGCCTCGCCGGTTTCCGCGTCGAATCCACGTATTGACCGCTGCCGACTGGTCGAGCTAGTCTCTGTATCGATACAGACTGGATCGATACAGAGAGGTGCCGGTGAAGCCAACACTGCAAGCCGTGGCCGACGCCGTCGGCGTCTCCCGCAGCACCGTGTCAAACGCCTACAGCCGCCCTGACCAGCTCTCCGTCGCCCTGCGCGAGCGGATCCTGGACGCCGCCCGGCAACTCGGCTACCCCGGCCCCAACCCCACCGCACGTTCCCTGCGCCGGGGCTTCGTCGGCTCGATCGGTGTGCTGTTCACCTCGCACCTGTCGTACGCCTTCACCGACCCGTTCGCGGTCCGCTTCCTGGCCGGGGTCGGTGAGGCCGCCGAGCGACACGGCACCAGCATGCTGCTGGTGCCGCTGCCGCCGGCCGTGACCGACGCCCGGCGGGCGGTGGAGAACGCCGCTGTCGACGGGTTCTGCGTCTACTGCGTGGCCGACGAGGACTGGGCGCTGGACGTGATCCGCGCCCGCGGGCTGCCGTTCGTCAGCACCGCCGCCCGCGACGACGCCGGCCCGGACGAGCGGTTCGTCGGCATCGACGAGCGCGCCGCGGCGCGTGGCGTCGCCGCACACGTGGCCGGCCTCGGTCATCGCCGGGTGGCCCTGCTCGCCGATTCCGTGGTCCCCGACGCCCCCGCCGGCCCGCTCCGCCTGTCCGGCGTACACGAGGCCGGGCACCCCACGACCCGGGGCCGGCTCGCCGGATTCGCCGACGCGTTCGCCGAGGTCGGCGTCGAGTGGGCCGAGTTGACAGTGCTCAACGCACCGGGCAACAGCCGCCAGGCGGCCGCCACCGCCGTCGCCGGTCTGTTCGACGGGCCGGGTGCGCCGACCGCCGTGCTGGCCGGCTCCGACGTGCTCGCCCTGGGTGTGCTCGACGCGCTGGCGCAGCGGCCGGGCGGCCCTCACCCGCCGGTCTCGGTGACCGGCTTCGACGACGTCCCCGAGGCCGCCGCGGCCGGCCTGACCACGGTCCGGCAGCCAGCCGAAGAGAAGGGCCGGATCGCCGCCGAACTCCTGCTCGACCCGCCCGCGGACGCCGCGGCCGGTCATGTGTTGTTGCCCACCGCACTCGTCGTCCGGGCTTCCACCGGACCTGTCCCGAGGAGTTGACCATGGAACTTCCCACCGGATACGTCACCGCGCTCGACGCCATGAACCGGCACGTCAACTCGGCCCGACCGGACGCCCCGGTCCAGGTCGAACGCGTCCGCCCGGCCCTGCTCGCCCCGACCCGGCAGGCCGCCGCCGTCGCCCTGCGCCGGCTCGCCGACCGCATCCAGCCGGGACCGCTGCCCGCCGCGCCGGGCTGCTCCTGACCCGACCGAAACTCATTCCGGTACGCACGGGACGAACAGTGTGGGTCCGGGCACGCAGGGTGGTCGAGGAGGGCGCGGCCAGGCAGACTGGTGAGGCCATGTCGCCCTTCACGCCCACCCTCCGCCTCCACGACCGCTACGTTCTGCACGAGCGGATCGGGCTCGGTGGCATGTCCGAGGTGTGGCGGGCCGACGACGACGTGCTCGGCCGACCGGTCGCGATCAAGGTCCTCGCCGGGCAGCTCGCCGCCGACCCGCAACTGCGGGCCACCATCCAACGCGAGGCCCGCGCGGCCGCCCGGCTGACCCACCCACACGTGACCCAGGTGTACGACTACGCCGAGGCGACCCTGGCCGACGACGTCGTCGTCCCGTACCTGGTGATGGAACTCGTCGACGGCCACAACCTGGCCGACCGCCTGCGCGGTGGGCCGCTGCCCTGGCCGGAAGCGGTCCGGGTGGCCGGCCAGATCGCCGCCGCGCTCGCCGCCGCGCACCGCATCGGCGTGGTGCACCGCGACGTCAAGCCGGGCAACGTCATGCTCACCGACACCGGGGCCAAAGTGCTCGACTTCGGCATCGCCGCGCTCGGTGGGCTCGACGGCCAGTCCGGCGAGCCGCTGATGGGCACCCCCGCCTACTTCGCCCCGGAACGGCTGACCGCCGGCCCGCCCGATCCCGCCAGCGACGTGTACGCCCTCGGAGCGCTGCTCTACCGCACCCTCACCGGGCAGGCGCCGCTGCCGGTGCAGAGCTGGGAGGACGCCCTCGACGTGCATCGGCGCGGCACTCCGGTGCCGCCGCTACGGGTGCCCGGCCTCCCCGCCGACATCGCCGAGTTGACCCTCGCCTGCCTGGCCGCCAACCCGGCCGACCGGCCGAGCGCCGCGCACCTGGCCCGCCGCTTCGGCGCCGGCCAGCCGGTCGAGCCGCCCACCGAGCTGCTGCGCATCCTGCCGGCGGCGCACCCGCCCACCCTGATCGACCGCTCCGCGGCCCGCCCCGCCCCGGTCGCCGCGCCGACCCGCCGCCGGTCACGCCGGCCCCTCGCCGTGCTTGTCGCGGCCGGCCTCGCCGTGCTGGTCGGCGTCGGCGCCCTGCTCGCCGAGGGCCCCTTCGGCACACCGAGCTCGCCCACCTCGCCGCAGGTGGCCGCCCCGCCGTCGGCATCGGCCCCGAATCCCGCGCCCACGACGCACTCGCCGACGCCCGCGACACCCTCCTCGCCCCGACCCAGCGCCAGCACCGCGCCTCCGACGGCCGGGCAGCAGGTGCCGGTCAGCCTCCGGGAGGTGACAAGCGAGTTCGCCGCCGTCCTCGCCGGGGCGGTCGCCCGCGGCGACGTCGACCGCAAGACCGCCGACGATCTGCGCGACGACCTGGCCGACCTCAACCGGCACACCCGGGACCGGGCCAAGCGCGTCGCCGAGCTGCGCGAACACATCGCCGAGCTGGTGGAACGCGACCGGCTGCCAGCGCAGACGGGTGCCCAACTGGACGCTCTGCTGACCCGGGCCGGCAGCTTCTCCACTGGCCGGACGGACGACTGATACCGCTGTCGATGCCGCTGGCATGATGTGCCGATGCGGACACGTCTGATCTTCGTACGGCACGGTGAGTCGCTTCACCAGGTCGAGGGAATCGTGGGCGGCCCACGTGGTTGTCGGGGCCTCACCGCCCTCGGCCACGAGCAGGCACACGAGCTGGCCAACCGGCTCACCCGTGACGTCGCCGCCGACGGACCGGTGGCGGTCTACTCGTCCGTCCTGCGCCGAGCCGTCGAGACCGCGCAACCGATCGGCGCGGCACTCGGCGTGCGACCGGTGGCCGACTGCGGTCTGTGCACCTGGCACACACCCCCGTACGCCGACGGCCTGCCGACCGCCCGCTTCCGCACCGAACACGCGGTGGCCGGCGGGGGTGTGTTCCGGCCGTTCGAGGAGGGCAACGAGAGCTGGGCCGAGCTGGTGGTCCGAGTCAGCCGCGCGATCATGGAAATCGCGCACCGGCACCGGGGCGCCACAGTGGTGCTCGTCGGCCACAGCGAGACCGTCGAGGGCGCGTTCCACGCGCTCGCCGCGCAGCCGATCTTCCGGGCGTTCGACCTGGACGTCGCCCCGGCCTCGATCACCGAATGGACCACCGACCACGACCCCGGCGGTTGGCCGCCGGCCCGGTGGACGCTCCGCCGCTTCGGCGACACCCGCGGCTGGGCTGGAGCGTGACCCAGTACCGCCGTGCTGGGCCGAGACTGGTGTCCCGGACGCGCCGGCACGGCGTACCCGTGCATCGCTTTGCGCCGGCCGTAGTCTCACCGACATGACGACAACGCAGACGCACACCCTCGCCGTGCCCGGTGTCGACCTGGTCTACGACGTCCGCGGTCCGCTGCCCCCGTCCGGCGGGCGCCCCGTCCTGCTCATGATCGGTCAACCGATGACGGCGGAGGGCTTCACCGCGCTCGCTCCGCACTTCACGGACCGCACAGTGGTCACCTACGACCCGCGCGGCCTCGGCCGTAGCGTCCGCACGGACGGCCGCGCCGACCACACGCCGCAGCAGCAGGCGGTCGACCTGCACCACCTGATCGAGGCGCTCGGCGCCGGCCCGGTCGACCTGTTCGCCAGCAGCGGCGGCGCGGTCACGGCGCTCGAACTCGTGGCGGCCTACCCGGGCGACGTCGTCACGTTGGTGGCGCACGAGCCGCCGATCAACGCGGTGCTTCCCGACGCCGGAGCCGCCGAACGCGCTCGGGCCGACTTCTACCAGGCGTACCAGACGAAGGGCGCCGGCGCGGGCATGGCCGCGTTCATCGCGATGACCTCGTGGCAGGGCGAGTTCACCGACGCCTACTTCGCCCAGACCCCGCCCGACCCGGCGACGTTCGGGCTGTCCACCGAGGACGACGGCAACCGCGACGACCCGCTGCTGTCGGACCTGTCGTGGGCGATCAGCGACTACCGCCCCGACCCGAGCCGGCTCACCGCGGCGCCGACCCGGATCGTGGTCGCCGTCGGCGAGGAGTCGGCCGGGACGTACACCGCCCGCACGGCCCTCGGTCTGGCGGCTCTGCTCGGCCAGGAGGCAGTGGTGTTCCCGAGTCACCACGGCGGCTTCCTCGGTGGCGAGTTCGGCTACGCGGGCAAGCCCGAGGAGTTCGCGGCACGGTTGCGGGAGGTGTTGGACGCCGGCTGACCGCCCCCGCTACTCGGCCAGGAGTTGCTCACGCAGGATTTCGGCGTGCCCGCAGTGCTGGGCCAACTCGCGCAGCACGTGCAGGTACACCCAGCGCAGCGGCAGCGGGCCGCGCCGGTGGCCGCGCAGGATGTCGTCCAGGCCCAACGACGCCGTCGCGCGGCGGGAGGCTTCGCACGCCTCGCGGTGCGCCCGCTGGACGCTGGCGATCGTGTCCTCGTCGTTTAGGATGAACGACTCGTCCGGCGTCGCGGGAATGCCGATCTCGGAGCGGGGCCGGCAGGTGACGGCCTCGTCGAACCAGACCTTCTCCACGAACGCGGCGTGCTTCACCAGACCCAGCAGCGTGGTCCGGGACGGCACCAACGATCGGCGCGCCTGCTCCTCGGTCAGCCCGTCCAGACAGCCGCTGAGGGCTCGGCGATGCTCGTCGATGAACGCCTCGAACTGGGCCTGCGCGGGCCGATTGACGACATCGTCGGCGAAGGTCCCCGGAAAGGAAGTCACCCGGGAAGCATTCCAAGGGCATGGCCGAGGCGCAAACACCAGCCACTCAGCCGAACGAGACGAGAGCACCCCGCTCGTCGAAGACCGCAGTGCCCGCCCAGGCGATCTCCCAACGGTTGCCCTCCGGGTCGGCGATGTAGCCGGAGCGCCCACCCCAGGGCCGGTCGGTCGGCTCCGCCACCACCGTCGCGCCCGCGGCGACCGCTGCGCTGAAGGCGGTGTCGACCTCCGCGCGACTGTCGACAACGCACGCCAGTGTGACGCCGGACCAGCCTCCGGCCGGACCGGGCAGGCCCGGCGCCGCCTCGGCTGCCAGCTCCGGCAGCGGGAAGAGCGCGAACAGCACACCACCGAGCAGGAAGGCCGACCAGCCGTCGTCGCTGGCCGGCAGCTCGGGCCACCCCAGCGACCGGTAGAAGGACCGCAGCGCGCCGATGTCACGTGCTCCGAGCGTGACCACGGACAGGCGGGAGGGAACGGTGCTCATGAGCCGATCCTGCCCGAAACGTACGACAGCTGCCAGGCATCGCCGTTCGGCAGCGGACACCGGCGCCAGCATCCCCTCAGAAACGCCGTGCCACTCACCCGGCAGGGTGCGGTGCCGACCGGCTGGCGGCGCCCCGCATGGGTCCGACGACTGTGACGCCGACCGACTCACCCGGCTCGGTGCCCGCGCGTGCGACCACCTCGCCCGCCGGCGACCAGACCGCCGACCGCCCCGCCGCATCGCTGAAGCCACCGCCGGTCGAGCCGGCGAAGCTCGCCACCGCCACCCAGACCCGCTGGGCGGTCGCGATCCGGTGCGCCCGCTGGTCCGTCACCGCGGCGTCGCGCGCGGACTCCACGACACCCGCCGCGTAGACGTCGATCCCGAGCGCCGCGGTCCGCTCTGCATGCGCGGGGACGCCGGTGTCCTTGCAGACCGCCAACCCCACCCGCCAGCCATCCACATCGAGCACGGCAGGCGCGTCGCCCGGCCGGAACCGGCGGGCCTCGGCGTCACCCAGCCACATCTTCCGGTACGCCAGCGTCACCCCGGCACCGGTCACCGCCAGCACCGCGATGTGGTCGCCGGCGACCGGCGCGCCGGCCAGGGCCAACGTGCCCGTCTCGGCGCACGCCTGCACCAGCGGCACCAGTCGCGGGTCGTCGACCGGCACGACCGGCGCGTCCAACTCGTACCCGGTCAGGGACAGTTCGGGAAAGACCACCACCCGGGCACCCGCCGCGTGGACCGCGGCGGCGTGCGCCCGCGCGTTCGCCGCGACATCCAGGGGTACGCACCGCGGCTGCGCGACCGCGAGCCGCAGTGGGGTGCGGTTTTCCACACCCCCAGTGGTGTGGTCGAGCCGCGCGGCCGGGCGGTCAACCGCATGGTCGGCTCTCAGGATCACTTCGTACGGTGGGCGCATGATTCGAACGTCCCACGCCCTGCTCGCCACCGGAACCCCCACCGCCGCAGCGGAACCACCGCAGGGCGGCCTCGTCGGTTACGTCAGTGACCTGGTGGAACGACTCGGTGGGCCGGGCGCCGGTCTGGCCGTGGCGCTGGAGAACCTGTTCCCGCCGATCCCCAGCGAGGTGATCCTGCCGCTGGCCGGGTTCGTCGCGGCGCAGGGCCGGATGAGCCTGGTCGGGGCGATCTTCTGGACCACGCTGGGCTCGGCGGTGGGCGCGCTGGCGCTCTACCTGGTCGGCGCATCGCTGGGCCGCGACCGGATGCGCGCCATCGTGGCCCGACTGCCGCTGGTGAAGCTCAGCGACGTGGACCGCACCGAGGCGTGGTTCCTGCGGCACGGTGTGAAGGCCGTCTTCTTCGGCCGGATGATCCCCATCTTCCGGAGCCTGATCTCCATCCCGGCCGGTGTGGAGCGCATGCCGGTGGGCACGTTCCTGCTCTACACCACGCTTGGCAGCCTGATCTGGAACACCACCTTCGTCCTCGCCGGCTACCTGCTCGGCGACAACTGGCACCTCGTCGAGGGGTACGCGAGCACGCTCCAGAAATTCGTGATCGTGATCTGTGCGGCGGCGGTCGCCTGGTTCGTCGGGTCCCGCGTGCTGCGCGCCCGCCGTGCCGCCCGCAACCCGGAACTGGCCGATCCCGGTGACCCCGGCCGGGGCGAACCGGCGCTCGGTGTGCCCGATCCGGGTGGGCGCGGCACCCTCTACCGAAGCTCGTGGACCTCGGACGAGCGCTGACCCGGCACGCGTTCGCTGGTTCTGCTCCACCTGTCGCAGCGGGGCAGGCACGGAAGGGGGAAGAGCAGGTGACCGGGGAGCGTATCGACAGGTGGTGGACCCGTCTCCGGCTGCCGGTCGGCGTCGCCGCCGGCAGTGCGACAGGCGCCGTCGAGCTTGCCTTCCTGGTCGTCGCGGCCGTCGCGTTCGCCGTGTCCGCGCCCGTGCCGCCGGCCGCTCGCGGGGTCGCCCGGCTCACCCAGCGGTACGCCGGATGGCTCGTCCGCCTGGAACGTGACCGACTCCATCGGCTCCTGCTCCCCGGGGGCGAACCACTCCCGGCCCGCCCGGCGGCGACCCGGCGGCAGGCCGGCTACCTGGCGGCCCGGCTCCTGCCCGCTGCGCTCGGCCTCCTGGCGTACGCGATGCTCGGCGTCGGCCTGGTGTTGGCCGGGATCGTGCTCCGCGCTGCGGTACGTGGCGAACTGTCCCTCCTCGACACCCTGGCACAGGTGGCCGTGGGGGTGGTGCTCCTGCTGCTCAACGTCCAAGCTCTCGCCAGCGTGGCCGCGCTGGACGTCCGGTTGGCGCGGCGGCTGCTCGGCCCGGGAAGCCGGGCCGAGCTGGCGCGGCGGGTCGACGAGCTGACAAGCAGTCGGGCCGGGGTCATCGCGGCTGTCGACGCCGAACGGCAGCGCATCGAACGCGACCTGCACGACGGCCTCCAGCAGCGGCTGGTCGCCCTCGGCATGCTGCTCGGCCGGGCCCGGCGTGCCCGCGACGCCGACCGCACCGCAGCCCTGCTCGCCCAGGCACACGAGGACGTGCAGCGGGCCGTCGAGGAACTGCGCGAAGTGGCGTGGCGGGTCTACCCGTCGGCGCTGGAGGGCAGCGACCTCGGTGCGGTGCTCACCATGGTCGCCCGTCGTTCCGAGGTGCCGGTGCGGATCCGCTGCGATCTGCCGGTCCGCCCCGATCGGCAGATCGAGACGGTGCTGTACTTCGTGGCCTGCGAGGCGCTCACCAACGCCGCGAAGCACGCCGCCGCTACGCTGGTCGCGGTCGAGATCGGGGTACGGGAAGGGTGGGTCCGGATGCGCGTACACGACGATGGTGTCGGCGGCGCGGACCCCGCCGGGCGAGGTCTGGCCGGCCTGGCCCGACGGGTCGCCGCACTGGACGGCCGGCTGCGGGTGACCAGCCCGGCCGGTGGTCCGACCACCGTGCTGGCGGAGCTGCCGTGCGGCTAGTCCTCGCCGAAGACTCGACCCTGCTCCGGGAGGGCCTGACGCGCCTGCTCGCCGAGGAGGAGCACGAGGTGGTCGCGGCGGTCGGCACCGCCGACGAACTGGTCGAGGCGGTCGGACGCACCCGACCGGAGGTGGTCGTCACCGACGTCCGAATGCCGCCCACCCATACCGACGACGGCCTGCGTGCCGCTCTGGAGATCCGTCGACGGTGGCCCACCACCGGTGTCCTGGTGCTCTCCCAGTACGTGGAGCGGCGCTTCGCCGGCCGGTTGCTCGCGGACCGTCCCGAGGGGGTCGGCTATCTCCTCAAGGACCGGGTCGCCCAGGTGGACGATTTCCTCGACGCCCTGGACCGGGTGGCCGCCGGGGGCACCGCGCTCGACCCGGAGGTGGTTCGTCAGGTCGTGGCCGGCTCGGAGCGGCCTGACCCGTTCGGTCGGCTCACACCTCGCGAACGGGACGTCCTGCACGAGATGGCCCAAGGCCACACGAACAGCGCCGTCGCGCAACGGCTGTACGTGTCGCAGAGCGCGGTGGAGAAGCACGTCAACGCCATCTTCGACAAGCTGGACCTCGCGGACACGACCGGCTACAGCCGGCGGATCCTCGCCATCCTGCGCTACCTGGGCGTCTGACGCCTTAGGCAGAGGACGGGCCCGCGTGGGTGGTGTGTTCGTCGGTCGGGCCTCGCGTGGGCGGGGTGGTGTGTTCGTCGGTCGGGCCTCGCGTCGGCGGGGTGGCATGTTTGGCGGTCGAGCCCCGCGTGGGCGGGGTGGCATGTTTGGCGGTCGAGCCCCGCGTGGGCGGGGTGGCCTGCTCGGCGGTCGGGCCCGCAGGCGGGGTGGTGTGTTCGGCGGCGGGCCCGTGGGTGGGGTGGCGCCTACGTGTCGGGTGAGCGCGGGCGGGGCCGGCATGATCGACTCGGGTTTCTTGTTGTCGGGGTGTTCGGGGGTCCGGGATGCCCCGACTTTCGTGAAGTCGAGTGGATCGTGGCTGGTGGTGGCGGCTCACGGTCGTGGGCGTGGGGTGGTGTGGGTGGTTTGTCCGGTCGGGGGTGTTGGTGGGCTGTGACGGGCCGCACCCGTGGGCCGGAATCGTGGCCGGGCCGGGGTCGTTACATCCCCTGACGATCGCAGCACCACCGGCCGCCCGCCCGACCCGCAGGGGTTGCGGATGCAGGCCCGCAGGTTGGAATGCCGACCCGCGCCCGGTCGTTATGGTCCCCACGAACGACCGCAGGCACCGCCTCCACACGGGGTGCCGATAGGTGGGCCGTCCCCGGAATGACCCCGGCCCCCCGGTCGTTACACCTGGACCCGGCACCACGAGCCCCCGCTCGGCGGTCGCCGCCCCCGGCACCACGAGCCCCCGGCTCGTAGGTCGCCGCCTCCGAAGACTTTTCTCCCTGTTGTACGTGCAGCGCCGGACGAGGTGCTCACACCTTGTGTCGCCGACCCCCATTGGCGGCGCGGGTGTTTCCTACCCCCGAAGGAGCTAACCCCCATGAACACGATCATTCGTAAGAGTGTGCTGTCTGTTGCTGGTCTCGCGTTCGCCGGTGGTGTGTTCGCCGGCCCGATCGCCGCGCATGCCGCTGCCCCGGTTGAGGGCAGGCCGGTCGCGGTGGCGGTGCAGGCCGACAAGCCCGATGTCAGCAAGCTGATCCCGCACGGTACCCAGGGCGATCAGTCGCGTATCGCCCTCAACGACGAGCAGATCGCCAACGCCAAGGCGATCATCGCCGCCACGAAGAAGGCCGGCCTGCCCGAGCGTGCCGCGGTGATCTCGATCGCGACGAGCCTGCAGGAGTCGAAGTTGGAGAACCTGGGCCACCTGGGTGACATGAACGACCACGACTCGCTGGGCCTGTTCCAGCAGCGCCCGAGTTCGGGTTGGGGTACGCCGGAGCAGATCACCGATCCGGCCTACTCGACGACGGCGTTCCTCAAGGGCCTGCGTCAGGTTGACGGCTGGCAGGACATGCCGTTGACCGAGGCCGCGCAGACCGTGCAGGTTTCTGCTTACCCGGACGCCTACGCGCAGTGGGAGCAGCAGGCCGCCGATCTGGTCGGCCAGTACTGGAACAGCTGACCCACCGTGTGACACCGACCGTTGGCCGGCACCCCGCAACACCGGGGGTGCCGGCCAACGGTGTTTCGGCTCCTCGGCGTCTGCGGCGGCGGGTGCGCGACGCCCCGTCGGGGGCGGTGGGGGTGGTTACTCCGGCTGGGTGGGTGGTTGTGCGGAGATCTTGGACAGTTCCCGTTCGCGCGGCCGGAAACTGTCCAAGATCTTGCGACGGCGGCGACCGGACGACCGCGCCGGTGCCGCGGCGGCCGAAGGTCAGGGGCAAGCGTGGGGAACAACGCGCGGGCCTGGCTGGTTGTGGAGGGTGTCGGTGTGACTCAGTGTCCCCGGGCCTCACCTAATATCGCCTTCGCGGAATACCGT
>NZ_JBEZZW010000046.1:0-58673 GCF_040639415.1 Micromonospora sp. NPDC023888
CACCACGATGACCTGGCCGTTGATGTTGGTCTGCTCCCGCAGCAGCATCCGCACCACGCACTCCCGAACGGACGCTCACGTCTCGAGGTGGGCTGCGAGGTTGGCCAGCGAGGAGTTCAGACCGGCAGCGTGGTCGGCGGCGGAGATGCCGGCTGGGACGTTCTCCGCTCGGAACTCCACGCGTGTGCCGTGCTCCACGGCCGTGACCTCCCACGTCATCGTCATGGTGCCGGCCTGGGCCGGGTCGTCGGAGACGAAGGTGACGGCCTGTACCACCCGGGCATTGGGGACGACGTCAACGAACGCGGCCTCGACGACGTCCGAGTCTGCTGTGGTCTTGCCGCGCCCGGTCGACGCGTCGGCGTAGGTGAGCACAAGCCGGTAGGACCCACCCGGACGCGCGTCGAACCACTCGAATCGGCCGCTCATGCCGTCGGGTGGCAACCACGTTGTCAGCGCCTCGGGCTCGACGAAGGCCGCATAGACGCGGTCGAGCGGAGCCGCGATCACCCGGGAAGCCGTGTCAGTCCGAGCCATGGGCGGATTTTACAAGTGCGCACCCGTTACTCGGACTACTTGAAGGCCGATGCGTTGCGTACGGCCCATGCGGCGAAGGTGCGCGGCGCACGACCGAGAATCCGTTCCACGTGCGGGCTCACCTCTTGCTCGCCGATTCTCGGCGTGCCCAGAATGTTCAAGGTGTTCTCCACGACCGGCTCGGGCATGAACCGCAGCATCTGTGCCCGAGCCTCTGCGCGGCTCTGCTCGACGAACTGCACCGGTTCACCGAGCGCGTCGGCGATCGCCGACGCCTGCTGCCGGGGTGAGATCGGTGCGGGACCGGTAAGCACGTAGGCCTTGCCGATGTGCGTGGTGTCCCGCAACACCGCGGCGGCCACCTCGGCGATGTCGGTGGGGTCGATGGTCGGCAGGGCGACATCGCCGAACGGGGCGGCGATCATCCGTTGGCTCCGGACCATTTCCGCCCACGCGAACGTGTTCGAGTGAAAGCCTCCTGGCCGCAGCAGCGTCCATTCCAGATCCGACTGCACGACGGGGTCCTCCAGAGCGGGGGGATGGCTTCCCGTCGCGACGCCCTGGGAGGAGAGCAGGACAACGCGGCGGATCCCCCCTGCGCGCGCGGCGTCGAGAACGTCGCTGACCTTGCCTTCGGCCGACACGAAGTCGCCCGAGGTCAGAAGGAACAGCGCTTCGGCTCCGTCGAACGCGGACGGGAGACTCCCCGGATCGGCCAGGTCGGCCTGCTGATGCCGCACCCCCGCCGGTACGTCCAGCGCGGAAACCCTCCGCGACACCGCCGTCACGTGTTCGCCGGCCTCGGCGAGCGCCCGCACGAGCGGCCGTCCAACATTGCCGGTCGCCCCGGTCACCACGATCATGTCTGCCCCCTGCTGTCGAGTTCTTCGGCTCGACGGAAGCTATCAACGCCGTGATAGTAGGTACCTACAGGAAAGTATTGGGAGAGAGGCCAATTGTGACCCACGACATGGACCCGGCGGCTCGTACCGAGGTCGCCCCGGAGCAGGCGTGCCCGATCGCCCCGGTGGTCGACATCGTCTTCAGTCGGTGGACCACCCCGATCCTGTGGGCCCTCAACGAATACGGGCGTCATCGATTCGTGGAACTGGAGCGCCGCATCACCACCATCACACCGAAGGTGCTGACCCAGCGGCTACGGCAACTGGAACGCGACGGGCTCGTCACGCGCACCTATCACCCAGAAGTTCCACCCCGCGTGGAGTACGAAATCAGCGAGCTGGGACGCAGCCTGGCACCGCTGTTCGCCACCCTCGCCCACTGGTCGGGCAACCTGGACAAGGTCGAGCAGGCCCGGCGGCACTACGACGCCAGGCAACGAGTCGGCAGCCGCCGGAGCTGAGCCGGCAGGACCGCCGGCATGTTGACTCCTGCCGGGCGTCCTGCCTGTCTCCGGGCAGCGGACGTTGCTTGACTCAGCGGCATGACATCAATTCGGAAAGCGATCACCTGTACGGTGGTCGTCGGGGCACTGGTCGGCGCGACGGCGCTCACCAGTCCCGCCTCCGCTGACGCGGAGTCCGGCCAAGCGGGGGCCGCCGGGGCCGCCAAGTCCCTCCTCGACATCATCCCGGCACCGACCCTGGACCGGATGGTCGCCCAGGCCCCACTTGTCGACGCGGCCAATGTCATCCGCACCGCTGTGGACCGCGCGCCGGCACGCGGCTATGCCGGCATCGGCCTGGTCGACGACCACGTCACCCTGTGGTGGAAGGGTGCGCCGCCCACCGACATCGCCGCAGCCGTCACCGCCGCCCGCCGCACCGCGCCGGTCCAGGTGGCCAAGGCCACCTACTCCCGCGCCGACCTGAGCAAGGCGGCCGCCGCCCTCACCCCGGTGGTGAAGGCCAACCCGGCCGACGCCAGCCACTCGGTGCGGCTGCGCACCGACGGCACCGGCATCGACATCGGCGTGGACTACACCGCGGGCGCCAAGCTGCCGAAGCTGCCGGCCACCGGCGTCCGTACCAGCTTCGTCAGGAGCGACCGGATGGTGGAACGGTCGCGGGCCAACGACGCCGCGCCGTTCGACGGCGGGGCGGGCATCGGCTTCACCACGCCCGGATGCACCGCCGGCTTCGGCGTCCGCAACGCGGACACCAACGCCGGTTACGTCCTCACCGCCGAACACTGCGGAGCCATCGGCTCGCCCTGGCACGTCGGCTGGAACACCACCACCGGCACCGGCACCCTGGTCGGCTACGCGGTCGACAGCAACGACGACCACGACACGATGATCATTTCGACGGCCACCCCCGGCGAGCACCTCTACGTCGGCGGTCAGCAGGACGAGGTCCGCGCCCAGGTGGTCGGCTGGACCGAGGTCTTCCCCGGCCAGCTGCTGTGCCAGTCCGGGTACACCTCCGCGGGTGCGATCGGCGGCCCGGTCTGCAACCTGCGGGTCGACTTCCACTACGACGACATCGAGGACCTCGTCGAGGCAACCCAGCTCGACGGCCAGGAGGCCGCACGGGGCGGCGACAGCGGCGGCCCGGTCTACGCCGTCAACGCCAACGGCACCGTGCTCGCCGCCGGCACCACCACCCGATCGGCCGGTAAGGGCTTCGGCTTCCAGGACTTCGCCACCGCCCGCGACGACTACGGCAACATCGTGCCGGCAACGCCGATCGCCAGTACCTGCCGGGTCTCCTTCGTCGTCACCAACTCGTGGGGCACCGGCTACAGCGCCAGCGTCACCGTCTACAACGACGGCCCGGCCACCAACGGCTGGTCGCTGGGCTGGGCCTTCCCCGGCGGGCAACTCGTTGAGGGCCACTGGAACGGCGTCTTCCAACACACCGGCTCGGCGGTGACAGTCACCAACGAGAGCCACAACGCCAGCATCCCGACCGGCGGGGCCGTCAACTTCGGCTTCACCGCGGCCGGCTCCCCCGCCACCCCGGTCCCGTTCACCCTCAACGGCACCACCTGCAACTGACCCCTGTCCATGCACACCGGGCCCCGCCGCGTCGTCGGCGGGGCCCGGTACGTGTCCGGGATCAGGACTCGGCCAGTTCGCGTCGCAGGGTGGCGCGCAGGCTCCGTACCTCCGGGGCGTCCAGTTCGCCGCACCTGTCGAGCGCCCGCTGGCGCAGCAGGCGGGCGTCGGCGGCCCGGCCCGGAGCCGAACCGGCCAGCTCCGCGAGCGCGGACAGCGTCTGCGCCTCCCACCACGGGCAGGACAGCGCGGCATACATGGCCAGCGCCGCCCGCAGCGCCTCGGCCGCCGCGTCGGCCTCGCCCAACGCCTGAAGCGCGAGCCCGTAGCGATGGACGGCGGTGGCCTCGCTGAACGTCGCGCCGCACCTGTTGAACACCCGCCGGGCGCGGGCGTACTCGTCAGCGGCGTTCCGCCAACGGCCCATCCCGGCCAGGTCCGCGCCGAGGCTCATCATCGCGCCGGCCCGGGCCACCGCCGCGCCGGTACGGCTGAGACCGTTGCCCTGGACGTAGAACGCCAGCACCTCGCGGTGCAACTCGGCCGCCTCGGAGAACCGGCCGAGCGCGGCCAGCGCTCCGCCCAGCGCGCTCGCCGCGCTGTGCTCGCCGAGGGCGTACCCGATCTCGCGGAACAGGCCCACGGCCCGGCGGCAATTGTCGATGGCCGACCCGCCGCGGCCGGTCCGGATGAGGATGGCGGCGGTGTAGGTCAGCGCCCACGCCTCCTCCCGGCGGTCCCCGATCCGCCGGGCCAGTTCCAGTGCCCGGGCCAGGGCGGCCAGCCCGTCGGTGTTGCGGTCCCGGCAGAAGTACCGCGCCCAGCCCAGGAAGTTCAGCAGTACGGCCTCGTCGCGGGGGCTACCGGCAGCCCGGGCCGCGGCCGCTCCCAGCGAGAAGATCTCGTCCCAGGAGTGCCGGTGACTGTTGGCGTCCGAGTACCAGTGCAGAGCCCTGGTGACCGCGACCACGTCGGCGTGCCGACCGCGCCGGGCCGCGTCGCGCAGCGCAGCCAGCCAGTTGCCGGACTCCCGATCCAACCAGTACGCCGCCGCTGCATCGTCGTCGAACGGGGAGTCGACCCGGCAGGCGACCGGTTCGAACATCAAGCCGGCCTCCCGGGTACGCCGCAGCAGCCAGCCGACCATCTGATCGTGCGCCCCCGCCCGGCAGGCCTGTTGTTCCTCGGCGTCGAGGCGTTCCTGGGCGTAGAGCCGGACCAGGTCGTGGAACTGGTACCGGTCCCCCACGGTGAGGAGGACACCGGCCTCGACCAACTCCTCCAGGGCCGCCGCCGCGGTCTCCTCGCCGGTGCCGGCCACGGCGGCGACCAGCGCGGGTTCGAAGTCGGTGCCGGGAATCAGCGACGCCCGCCGGAACACCCGCGCGGCCATCGGGTCCAGTTGCCGGTAGGAGACCTCGAACGCGGATCGGACGCCCAGGTCTCCGGCGGTCAGCACGGTCAGCCGCTGACGCTGGTCGCGGAGCAGGTCAACCAGCCAACCGACCGACCACTGCGGTCGGCTGGCGAGGCGGTTGCCGGCGATCCGGACGGCCAGCGGCAGCCGACCGCAGAGTTTGACGAGTTGGTCGGCAGCGGCCGGCTCGGCGTCGATCCGGTCGGCACCGACGATCGCCGCCAGCAGCAGTCGAGCGGCTGCCGGGGCGAGCAGGTCGAGCGGCAGGCGGACCGCACCGGCAAGACCCGTCAGTGGACGCCGGCAGGTGACCAGCGCGAGGCATCCCCGCCCGGCCGGCAGCAGGGGGCGTACCTGTGCCTCGCTTGCGGCGTTGTCCAGGACCACCAGCAGCGGCCGGTCCCGGGTGAGGGTGCGGAACAGACCACCACGCTCGGCCGGCGACACCGGCACCCGGCTGTCCGGCACCCCGAGCGACCGCAGCAATCCGGCCAGCGCCTCGGCCGGGTCGAGCGGGCCGTCCGGCGAGGCGCCCTGCAGGTCGACGAAGAGCTGTCCGCCGGCGAAGGCCGGGCTGAGTCGATGTCCGGCGGCGACGGCGAGGCTCGTCTTGCCGATCCCCGGCGGCCCGTGCAGCACCACCACCGAGGCGGTGTCCGGCCGCCCTGCGGTGACGTCGGCGGCCAGTGTCGAGAGCCGTTCCAGGATCTCCGCCCGACCGGCCAGGTCCGGAACGGCGGCGGGCAGTTCCCCGGGTACGACCACCGCCGGGCGATCGTCCGGCAGGCGATCGCCCGGCACCTCCACGCGGTCGTCCGGCACCTCCGCGCGGTCGTGCGGCTGCCGCTCGACCCGGGCCAGGGCGACGAAACGGTCGCGGTCCGCCCCGGCCAGCCGCAGGGCGTCGGCGAGCAGCACCACCGTCCGTCGTTGCGGGCTGCGCACCCGGCCGCGCTCCATCTCCCGGATGCCGCGGACACTGGAGCCGGCCGCTTCGGCAAGCTCCTCCTGGGTCAGCCGCCGCTCCAAGCGGAGGGTCCTGAGGAGGCCCCCGAACTGGTCACGCCGCACCTGACTCTTGGGCATGCTCCCCCAACCACCCAACGTCCGCACTTACGTAACGTGCATCGATGCTCCCATGTGCGTGACGAGTTACGGCCCACTGTGCACCGAGTGTGAGTATCGCCATGGCGAGTCCTCGACTCGGCGGACGCACCCGGAATGGGGATGATCAGTTCACCTGGGCGCAGCGACCGGCGCGCCGCCGCGTCGGTCGCCGCCGCCGATGAGCCGTTCATTGGATCGGGGATGTGTTTGTCACAGCCATTCGGGTCGTCCGTCAGTTGTGCGGGTGGAGCAGGTCGTCGAGGCCGATGCGCGTGAGGAACTCGGCTCGGATCCGGTCGGCGACCACACTCACCACCTCGGAGCCGTCGTCGACGGGGTCGACGTGGACCCGGAACGGCCGCTTGCCGTGCGGCGTCTCCACGACTCGCACGACCGCCGCGGCCACCTCGGCGACGTCGGCGTCCGGCGGCGCGAGTTCCGCCAGCCGCTGTGAGACCTGCGCCATGAGGCCCCCGTACCGTTCCTCGTACGCGTCGACGGTCGCCTGGTCCGCCGGGCGGCCGCTGTGGGCGAAGTGGTTCGTGCCCTGGGTGAAGGAGCCCGGCACGACGATGCTGGTCTCGATGTTGAAGCGGGCCAGCTCGCCGGCGTAGCTGATCGCCAGGGCGTCCATGCCGGCCTTGGCCGCGAAGTACGGGCCGAGGTACGGCGGGGTGCCGCCCCGGGTGCTGCTCGAACCGATCCAGACCACGAGGCCGTTGCCACGGGCACGCATGCTCGGCAGCGCGGCCCGGTTCACCCGCTGGGTGCCGAGCACGTTGATGTCGTAGACGTCGGCGATCTCCTCGGGCGTGAACGCCTCGGTCGGCCCGGTGACCATGTGCCCGGCGTTGTGGACCAGGACGTCGAGCACACCGTGCTCGGCGACGATTTCCGCGACGGCGGCGTCGGCGGACTCCTGCGACTGCACGTCGAGTTCGATGGTGCGCAGGTCGACGTTGTTGTCGCGGGCGAAGGCGGCGGTCGCCGAGACCGCCGCCGCGTTGCGGCCGGTGGTGGCACGCATGCTGGCGTAGACGGTGTGGCCGGCGCGGGCGAGCGCCTGGGCGGTGAGCGCCCCGAAGCCGCTGGAGGCACCGGTGATCAGTACGACGGACATGAGGTGTCTTCCCTTCAATGATCGATGCTGACCGTGGTGGTCAGAAGACGATGACGCTGCGGCCGTGCGCGGTCCCCGACGCCATGGCCGCCAGCGTCGCCGGCGCCTCGTCGAGGGAGATGCGGGTGATCTCGGGGAGGATCCCGTGCGCGGCGGAGAAGGCGAGGGTGTCGCGGAGGTCGTGTGGCGACCCGGACGGGTTGGCCATCACGTGCAGCCGGTTGAGGACCATCGGCTGGGTGGGCAGGCTCAGCGGGGTGTTGTCGTAGCCGCAGAGGACAAGCGTGCCGTCGGGGGCGAGCCCGCCGAACGCGGCCGCCGCGGCGGCGGTGGTGGGCGCGGCGTTGAGGATGACGTTCGCCCCACCGTCCCAGTCCTTCAGCGCCGCGGCGGGGTCCTGCTCGCTGGACACGATGAACCGCTCCGCGCCCAGCGACAGCACCTGCTCCTCGGCGCGGCGGGAGTGACCGAGGACCGCGACGCGGGCGCCCATCGCGGTGGCGTAGCGGATCGCCAGCGCTCCGATGCCTCCGGAGCCGATGACGGCCACCCGTGACTCCGGGCGGGTCCCGGCCTGCCGAAGGCCGTTGAACGCCGTGATGCCCGCGCACATCAGCGGTGCCGCCGCGACCGGGTCCAGTCCGGCCGGCAGTGGAGTCACAAACCCGGCCTTCAACACCGCGAACTCGGCGTACCCACCGTCGACGACGATGCCGGTGATCCGCTTGGCCGGGCAGAGGATCTGGTCACCGCGTACGCAGTAGTCGCAGTGCCCGCACGAGTCGGCCAGGAACTGCGCCCCCACCGCCGTACCCACCGTCGGGAAGGCGACCCCGTCCCCGACCGCCTCGACGACACCGGTGATCTCGTGGCCCGGCACCACCGGGAAACGAGCGAACGGGAAATGGCCGCGGACCAGGTTCAGGTCGGTGAAACACACCCCACAGGCGGTCATCCGGACCAGAACCTCGCCGGGTCCGGGGGTGGGGACATCACGTTCGACGAGCGACAACGGGGCGTCGACAGCCGTCGCGACAGCAGCGTGCATGGTTGATTACTCCTTCTGGGTCAGTCGATCGGCCGTCCGTCGGGCGGCTGACTTCGGGCAGCGGCGGCGCGCCGCGTGGGACGCGCCACTGTGGTGCGACGGTGGCGGGCGGGAGCGGAATCGCGGCCTGCCCGCCCGCCACCGTGAGCCGTTCTTCAGGCCGTCACTTGGCGAGGAAGGCGACCAGTGCGTTGTTGACCTCGTCGGCGTGGGTCCAGAGCAGGCCGTGGGGCGCCCCGTCGATCTCGACGTAGTCGGCGCTGGGAAGCGCCTTGTGGAACGGGCGTCCGGTGGAGTCGATCGGCAGGATGCGGTCGCCGGTGCCGTGCAGGATCAGGGCCGGAACATCGATCTTGGGAATGTCGTCCCGGAAGTCGGTGATCCAGGTCAGCGGGGCGGCGGCGGCCGCGTACCAGCCGCCGCTGGCGGCGACGGCCCAACTGTTCCGGACGGCCTCCTCGCTGATCCTGGTGCCCAGGTTCTCGTCGAGGTTGTAGAAGTCGGCGTAGAAGGCCGTGTAGTAGGCGTACCGGTCCTTGCGCACCTGCTCGGTGATGCCCTCGAAGAACTCCCGGGGCGCGGCGCCGGTCGGGTTGTCGTCGGTCTTGAGCAGGAACGGCTCCAGCGAGGCGAGGAAGGCCACCTTCGCGACCCGCGCTGATCCGTAGCGGCCCAGGTAGCGGGCGGCCTCACCGGTGCCCATGGAGAAGCCGACCAGTACGGCGCTGGTCAGGTCGAGCTGCTCCATGAGGACGTTCAGGTCCGCGGCGAAGGTGTCGTAGTCGTACCCGAGGACCGTCTGGCTGGACTGGCCGAAGCCACGGCGGTCGTAGGTGACGACCCGGTAGCCGGCACGGAGCAACTCGGCCGACTGCTTCTCCCACGAGTGCCCGCTGAGCGGAAACCCGTGGATCAGGACGACCGGCTGACCGGTGCCGTGGTCCTCGTAGTACAGCTCGATCGCCGTGTTGTTCTCTTCGCCCACTGTGATGTACGGCAAGTGCTTTCCCTTTCCCTGAGTGACCCCTCGCTGTGGAGGGGCGCCGCAGGCGCCGGTGACACGGCGTCGGCGGAGCGCCGTTGCTCCGCCAGCCGCACTCGTCGTTCGGCGCGCTCTGCGGTGATCACAGACTCGGTCACCGGCGCCGGTGACCGCACCCGTCACATGACTGGACGCGCGTCCGTGAGTTGGCAGGGGTTATCTCCGGACCCGGTGACGTACTCGACCGGCACATTGACGTACGCCACCGGCCGGGCCCGGCGGACGCAGTGCGGCCGCGGTCGGGGCGGCAGGAGGTACGACGGTCTCGCCGTTCGTGCTCGGACACCGGCGGCTGGCCGGTTACGTCCTCGGTGGCGGCCTGTCCCGTCGAAGGCCAGTCATCCGCTAAGTCGTTTGACCGGTCACCTGGCGAGCCACCGGGGACAAGCTGGGTCAGGCAAGGTGTGGAGGTTTCGGCACCCCCGCGATCAGTGGGTGCCAGGAGTAAGGGAACGGAGAACCACATGCGTCATCCACAGGCCGGCGCAGGCGTGTCCTGGGCGCGTACGGACAGCTACCGCTCCACGGATTTCACGGCCCCCGGCACGGAATCCTCGATGCACGGCGAGACAGTCATCGCTGCGTCACCGGAACGGGTGTACGCCCACCTGGTCGACGTCCAGCGGTGGCCCGACTGGGTTCCCGAGGTACGACGAGCGCACGCCCCGAACGGGATTCAGCTGGGTGCGGAGTTCGAGATCGAGATGTACGGGATCCATCTGGAGGCCGTGGTGTCCGAGTACCAGCTCAACGCCCGGTTCGGTTGGATCGGCTCCTCGCCGGACATGAGCCTCTACCAGGCGTGGGAACTCGTCCCGTTCCCGCCGGGCACCCAGGTGATCGCGAGGAAGGTCGAGCGCGAACTGACGACGGTGGTGGTGGGCGGCTCCCGGGTGGAGGCGCTCTACTACGCCCACCAGAACACGCTGCTGCGACTGCGGCAGTTGGCGGAGGCTGGCGGGCCGTCGGCGTGAGGGCGGTGCCGGGTACCGCACACGTCCGCACTACGGTTCGGGTGCCACTTCGATTTCCCGGGCCGCATCCTCGTCCGGCGCCAGGAGCGCGTCGCGGAGCGCGGCCCGGGAGGTGATGCCCAGCTTGGGAAAGATCTGGTACAGATGGCTGCCGACCGTCCGGTGCGAGAGGAACAGCTTCTCGCCGATCTGCTTGTTCGTCAGACCAGAAGCCGCCAGTTGCGCGATCTCCCGTTCCTGAACGGTGAGCACGGCGGGACGTGGGTCGTTTCTCGGCTTCGTGAGACCGGTGGCACGCAACTCGTTGCTCGCCCGTTCGACCCACGGCCGGGCGTCCAGCCGCTCGAAGGTGTCCAGGGCCGTCCGGAGTTGGGCCCGGGACTTCGCCGTCGCTCTGCTGCGGCGCAACCACTCCCCGTACGCCAGACGCACCCGCGCCAGATCGAACGGCCAGCGCTCGATGTCGGGCAGCGCCAACGCCACCTCGAAGAGCTCCTCGGCACGGTCGTTCGGGGCGGCGAGGGCCGACGCCGCCGCGCCGAGCAGCCCGAGCCGCGGCGACAGCGCGGCGAGGTTCGCCTCCTTGAGGGTGGCGGCGTGCGCCGCGGCCTCGGGGAGCCGGTTGGTACGGGCAGCGGCCTCCACCAGATCCAGGCAGCCCCACAGGGCGTGCGGCACGTACGGCGCGAGCGTGCCCGCAGGACTGAGCAGCGTCGCGTGCTGGTACGCGCTCTCGAAGTCACCTCGCGCCAGATCGTTCAGACCCCGCACGTGGTAGGCGTAGAACTCCGCCGCCCGCGCGCCGCGGGGTACCGCGAAGCGCAGAATCCGATCAGTCAACGCATCACTGGCCTCGGCGTCTCCCCGTACGGCGGCGAGCAGCGCCTGGATGTACTGGAAGTACCAGCCGAAGAACCGGAACCCGTGCTCGTCGCACAGCCGGATGCCCTCGTCGGCGAGATCCGCGGCCTCGCCCCACCGCCCGCTGTGGTAGTCGTCCATGCAGAGGTGCAACAGCACGCCGAGGTGGCGGCGAGCCGGCGCGGCACCCTCCCGACCGAGGCGGACAATCCGCCAGTCGGCCTCTCGACAGGCCCACAGCCGGTCCAGGTAGATCGCGGCGATGCCGATGCGAACGATCTCCGTGGGGTCGACCTCGGCGCCCGTTCCGGCGACGAGCGCGTCGAGGCGGCCGGCCACCGCATGGCCCATGCGTGCCGGGTCGCTGAAGGTGCCGGCCGCCACCGTGAGCAGCTCGGGCGCCTTGGGCGTCAACCGGTTGAGCGCGGCGAAGAACGGCTCCCAACTGCTGGGCTCACCCGTGAAGAAGCAGAGCAGCAGAAGCGTGTGCAGCACGTCGATCAGGGCCTCGTCGTCGGCGTCGTAGCCGTGCCCACCCGCCTCGATGGCGCCGACCAGCAGTCGGTGCGCGGTCCGGACGTCGCCGTCGCTGTTGAGCAACAGGTGCACGGCGGCTGCCGTGGCGTACAACGAGCCACCCGGGCTGGCCCGACGAGCGTCGTCCAACAGTTGCGAGGCGTTTGTCAGTTCGCCGCCGGCGTCGGCGCCGATGTAGGCGGCCTGCGCAAGCCGTCGACCGCGCTCGGCAGGATCCGGTGTCAGGTCGGCGGACCGGGTCAACGACGCCACCGCGCCCACGGCGTCACCGCGGCGCAGGATCTGGTGCGCGGCCTGCTCCAGCAGAGCGGCGACCCGCTCGTCCGGCCCGACCGCCGCCTCGCCGAGGTGCCATGCCCGACGCTCCGGCTGCCCGACGAGTGTCCGGGCGAGGGCGCTGTGCGCCCAGCGCAGTTCGCCGCTGGTGGCCACCTCGACGACTGCCGACTCGATCAGAGGGTGCCGAAAGGCGAACCGACGGGTGCTGCTGTGGACCCGGACCAGCTGGTCGCGCTCGGCCGGTTCGAGATCATCAAGGTCGTGGTCGCTCGCCGCATCGAGGAGCACGCCGAGTTCGCCCGTACCGTCCAACGCGCCGAGCAACAGGAGCCGGCGGCAGGCTTCGGGCAGGTGGGACACCCGCGTCGCGAAGAGTGCCTGCAGCCGTCGGGTCAACGGCAGGACGGCGGGCAGGGAGGCCGCAATGAGACGTTGCGACCCGCTCAACGCGGAGGGCAGTTCCAGGAGGGCGAGCGGGTTCCCGCGTGCCTCCGAGAGCAACCGTCGCCGGACCGCCGGGGCGAGTTCGGGAAAACGCTGGTTGATCAGTTCGCTGGCGGCGTCCGGCCGCAGGGGCTGCAGTTCGAGTTCGGGGAGTCCGCCCTGCTCGAAGAAGCTCGCGGTGTGCGACCGGGTCGCGGCCAGGAAGCCCACGCTCGTGCCCACCAGCCGGCGCGCGACGAACCCGAGCACCGCCGAACTGGACCGGTCGAGCCACGGGAGGTCGTCGACGATGAGCAGCAGCGGCCGGGCCGTGGCCATGGAGCGAAGCAGGAGCAGCACCGCGTTGGACACCAGCAACCGGTCCGGCGGCTGGCCGCTGCCGAACCCGAGCGCCACCCGGAGCGCCTCACGGTGCACGGGCGGGAGTTCGGCGAAGGCGTCGTAGAGCGGAAACAGCAGCTGGTTCAAGCTGGAGTAACTGATGTCCGCCTCAAACGCGACGCCGGCCGCACGGAGCACGCGCATCCCCGTCTCCGCGGCGGACTCCGCGACCGCGTCGAGCAGTGCCGTCTTGCCCACCCCGGGCTCTCCGGACACCACCATTGACCCACCGTTGACCGTCGCCCGGCGCAGAAACCTGCGGGCCACCGCAAGTTCCTCGTCACGGCCGATCAACGACCACGTCGGCGCTTCGGAACGATCCATGCCGGGCACCTCCTGGCTGCGCTCGGAGCGACTCGAACCGCTGCCCCTTGATCGTTTGCGTCCGCTCGGAAGGCCGCCCGGCACCAGCGGGGGTCCGTCAGGCGTTGAGCTGGGCGTCGCCCAGCGGAGCGGTCGAGGAGTAGTAGATGACGGAGAGCTTGGTCATCGGAGGCACCCTCTCGGCAAGGTAGCTGCCGGTGATAAATTTGCTTTAGCAACGACATGACTCTAGCAACGGCAGCGAGGCGACGTCCCCGAGGGCGGGATCGCATCCTCCGGCGCCGACGACGGATCGGCGGTCTTCACGGTCGGCTCCGGCCCGTACCGGTACCGCCGGGGTTGACCGGCCGCCGCGCGCCTGATCATCGGTGGGTCGACCCCAGCGGGCAGCGGAACCCGGGTCTCCGGAATCACCAGGCGGTGGTGGTTGTGGTCCGGAACCGGCGCTGGTAGACCGACGGCGGGATGCCGTACGACGCGGTGAAGGCCCGCCGCAGCGTTTCGTCGCTGCCGAACCCACTGCGCCGGGCCGCCTCGGTGACCGTGCCGCCCCGCTCCAGCAGCGCGCGGGCCGCCTCGACCCGGGCAAGTTCCAGGTAGCGCGCCGGGGTGAGCCCGAACTCCTGTTGGAAGAGCCGCCGCAGGTGGCGGGGGGTCATCATCGCGTCGTGCGCCATCGCCTCGATCGGGTACGCCCGGGCCGGGTCGGTGGCGACCCGGTCGGCGACCCGGCGTAGCCGCTGGTCGAGGGTCGGCGGCAGGTCCTGCCGGACGGAGAACTGGGACTGCCCACCCGGGCGCTGCATGAACACCACGAGTTCCCGGGCGACCTCGCGGGCCAGGTCGGCACCGTGGTCCTCCTCGACAAGTGCGAGGGCGAGGTCGATCCCGGCGGTGACCCCGGCGCTGGTGGCGAACCGGCCGGAGCGGACGTGGATGGCGTCCGGCCGGACCTCGATCTCCGGGAATTCGGCCTGTAGGCGGCCGGCGTGCCGCCAGTGGGTGGTGGCCGGGTGGCCGGCGAGCCAACCGGTCCGGGCCAGCACGAACGCGCCGGTGCAGACCGCGGCGAGCCGGGTCGGCGGCCCGATCAGTGGACCCAGTCGGGCACGTAGGTCCTCGGCGTCGGGCAGCGCGGTCAGGTCTTCGGCTCCGGTCAGCACGAGCGTGTCCAGCGGCGTGGACTCGGCCACCGTGGTGTCGGCGGACAAGCGAACCCCGGACGCGGTACGCACCGAATCCGACCGCCAGCCGAGCAGGGCCACCGCATAGTCGGCGCCGCGCTGGGTAGCCCCGGTGAAGACGTCCACCGGCCCGGAGACGTCGAGTAGCTGCACCCCGTCGAAGACGAGCACCCCGACGCGGTGTGACCGCCCTCGGCTCATCCGACCCGCTCCCTCCAGCCGATCCGATGTCCGCATCTGTGGGATGACGGTCCTTCTGGACATGGCCCGGCCGAGTCTAGCCCGGCAGCATCGGTGGCGAACCTCAGCACCAGCAGGAACCTCCGTAGGAACAGGATGAACACACCATGGCCGAAACCATCGCCGGGATCACCATCCCGGACACCCCGCTCGTGGCTGCCGCTACCGACCTCGTCCGGGCAGCCACCAACGACCTGTTGTTCCGGCACAGCCGCCGGGTGTTCCTGTTCGGCGCGCTCCAGGGTGAGCGGCGTGGTCTGAGCCCCGACCTCGAACTGCTGTACGTCGGTGCCATGTTCCACGATCTCGGCCTGACCGAGCGGTACGGCAGCACCGACCTGCGGTTCGAGGTCGACGGAGCACATGCCGCCGAGCGGTTCCTGCTCGACCATGGCCGACCTGCTGCACAGGCCCGCAAGGTCTGGCTGTCCATCGCGTTGCACACCACGCCGGGGGTGCCGGAGTTCCTCGACCCGGAGATCGCACTGGTCACCGCGGGAGTGGAGACCGACGTGCTGGGCATCGGTTACCGCGACCTCGATCCGGAACGGATCGCCGAGGTCACCGCCGCCCATCCGCGCCCCGACTTCAAGCGGCAGATCCTGGCCGCCTTCAACGAGGGCAACAGGCACCGCCCACAGACGACGTTCGGCAACGTCAACGCGGACGTGCTCGCCCACTTCGACCCGAACTTCGTCCGGGACGACTTCGTGGAGGTCATCCTGCGCAACGACTGGCCGGAGTGACGGTCCGCTCGGAGGGAACGTCCGCTCGGGGTGGCCGACCTGTCCGGTGTCGGACGTCGGCGACCGCCGGGGGGCGTTCCGGCCCGAGCCGGCCCGATTCGCGGCTCGGGCCGGCTTCCCACAGGTCCAGCGTGCGGTCCGGTCAGCTGTACCTGCCCCGCCGGGGCGCCACTACTGGTCAGGTTTGCGACGGCACTCTTCGATTGTTGATATGTGCTGCTCGGCCCACGCCCGGACCGCTGCCAGCGGGGCGTCCAGGGAGAGACCCAGGCTGGTGAGCGCGTAATAGACCCGCGGCGGCACGCTCGCCTCGACCCGGCGGGTGACCAGGCCGTCGCGGCACAGGCTTTGCAGCGTCTGCGACAACATCTTGTTCGACACCCCGGGGGCGCGGCGGCGTAGCTCCGCGAACCCGAGCTCCACCGGGTGGTTCTCCGCCAGCACCTTGATCAGCATCGACGTCCACTTGTCGCCGATCCGGTCGAGCAACTGCCGGGTCGGGCAGGCCGGGCTGAAGAGATCCCCGGTTACCACGGGCTCACCAGGTGACGCAAAAGTGCCGTCTTGCGAAGTCATCCGGCGTCTCCCAAGTTAAGTAGGTAACCAATGGTAACCAGCGGGAGGCACACGTGGAGTTGCGCAGGATCCGGACCAACGGCACCGAGCTGAACGTCGCCCTGGACGGCGCGGGCCCACCGGTGCTGCTGATGCACGGCTGGCCGCACACCTGGCAGGTCTGGCGCGAGATACTGCCGTTGCTGGGTGGGCGGCGCCGCGTCATCGCGCCAGATCTGCGCGGGCTCGGGGACAGCGCTCGCGCGGCGGACGGGTTCGACGCGGTGACCGGGGCCGGTGACATGCTCGGCCTGCTCGACGCGCTGGGGGTCGAGCAGGCCGAGGTCGTGGCCTTGGACGCAGGCGTGCCCGCCGCTTTCCTGCTCGGCACCCTGCACCCGGCCCGGGTGCGTCGCCTGGTGCTGATGGAGGCGACGCTGCCCGGCCTGCCTGGTGGCTTCCCGGCACCACCATGGTGGTTCGGCTTCCACTCCGCCCCTGGGCTCGCCGAGACGGTGCTCGAAGGCCACGAGGCCGAATACCTCGACTGGTTCCTCGTGGCCGGCACCTTCGAACGTCGGGGCGTGCCCCCGGAGATCCGCGACGCGTTCGTCAGCGCGTACACCGGTCGTGAGGCGCTGCGCTGCGGCTTCGGTTACTACCGCGCCGCCGAGCAGAACGCGGCGGCGATCTCCGCGGCCGGCCGGCTGACCACGCCCACCCTGGCCGTCGGCGGCAACACCGTCGGCGACCTGCTCCACCGGCAGCTCACGCCCATTGCCGATGACCTTTCCGGTGAGCTGATCCCCCACAGCGGCCATCTCGTGCCACTGGACCGCCCGGACGCGGTCGCGCAGTTGCTCCTCATCGACTCCGCCACGTCCCGTTAGCCGATCGGCGCAGTGGTTCGGCGGTCGGGCACCGCAGCTCGACCCGCGGACACCAATCCTCGACAAGCCGGCGACCAGGGGCATCCGCCGGATCAAACGATGACTGCGCCACGAGCGGGAATCCGTTTCCGCTCCCGCTCGTGGCCACCCCCGCAGGGTCAGTCAGTTCCCGGCGCTTGTGAAGTTCAGGACGTCGATCCGGCTGCCGCCCTGGTGCGGTGCGAAGACGCTGGCGATGTTGTTGGACTTCAGCAGGCGGTGGTCGAGCAACGGATCGGAGGTGAAGGTCGCCGTGGACCGGTAACGCACGGCCCAGTCCGACCAACCCGAGGCTCGGGACGCGGTCGCGACCTGCAACACTCCCGTGTTCGAGGCGGCGCTGACCACGAACAGATTGTCACGGGAATCGACGCCGATGTCGCCGCGGCTGACGCCCGCCTGGTAGCCGAGGATCCGCTGGCGCCACTGGCCGGTCGCAGCCTCACGCCAGTAGTGAACGAGCACCGCGCTGGTGCGGGCGTTGGTGAAGACGGCGTCACTGGGCGCCGACGGCGGCAGGTGGGAGGCCAGGACGTGCACGTTCCCCGCCGAGTCGACGGTCTGCGATTCCTGGTTCATCAGACCGCGGTTCTGCCCGATGGTCCAGAACCGCGCCGCGGCGTTGGTCGTCGAGATCGGGCTGGAGTCGGCAGTGCCGATCAGCGCACCCGAACCACTGCGCCACGTTCGGCCCCGGTCCGTGCTGTACGCGTAGTAGAGATCGTGGTTGGTGCTCGCGTCCATGGTCTCCCGGACGGTCCAGGTCATGTGCAGCACGCCCTGCCCGTCGTACTGGAAGCCGAACAGATAGGCATTGTTACCGAGCGTGGTGCCATCCATGATCTTGCCGACGAAGTTCCACGAACCCGCCCGATACTCGAACAGGACCTGGTTGCCGTTCCCACTCTCCCCCGTACGGATCGTCAGTTGCAGACTGCCGTCCGGCATGGTGGTGAACTGCGGATAGGTCATGACCGCCATGTCGCGTCCGGCGAGGTTGTTCTGCACGGCGCCGAAGATGCCCGGTGACCAGGTGGCGGTGTCCGGTGAGGTGGCGATTCCGGCCACCGACTTGCGATAGCGAAACCGCTGGGAATGCATGTCGAACGACAGGTGGATGCTCCCGTCCTCGTGCGAGAGCCCGATGCTGATCACATTGTGTGAATCGGTGGTGGTGGTCCGGTAGTCCGTCAGGCGGATGGTCTGCCACGTGCCGTTCGTCGGACGCCGGGAGACGTTGACGTAACCCTGCTCGTCCCAGAACGCCGCGTACTGCCATCGCTTGTGCGAGACGATGCCGTCCTGCTGGAAGGATTCGCCGTTCATCAGGCCCGTGTAGCTTTCCGCGGTACGGCCCTGGGTGGTCAGCGTGGTCGTGGTCGGCGCACTCACCGTCGGCGACGCCGCCGAGGCAGCGGAGCCGGAGCTGACGACCAGCAGGAGCCCGGCCAGCGCCGAACCGGCCTGGTAACACTTCAAGACCGTCATCGAAGATCCTCTCTCGGTGGGCGTCCGGACGCCACACGTCGCCGCCGCCCAAGTCTCGACGCACTCCACTCCCCTGGAAGCGAGATACCGGCCAGCTGGCAGCTCGAGAGGCTCCCGAGGATCGTCGTCGACGAGCAGTCGGGACCCTGGGGTCCGGCGCTGGCGAACACCACCGCTACAGCCGCGGCACCGGTGGTGAGTGCTGTCCGCCGTTGTGACTGCCTTCCAGCAGCGGCCGCCTCGATGCGGCCGATTGACTGTGGTGCACACCGTAACGGGCGTACACCACAGCGCGCGACCGCTGTCACCCCGGTCAGGAGATGCAGAACCGTCGGCTCGCTGAGGCCGAGATCCTTGCAGTCCCAATCGCTGTCCTGGTCGTAGTACCTCCAGCCCGTGCCGGCCGCGTAGTGGAACAGGTAGACACCGCGGGCGAAGCACTCACGACGCCAGTGGTCGCGCGACGATGCGGTTCCGGCGGGGCACGGCGACCAGGAGGCGACAGGCCTTTCGTCCTACCTTTGCTGCGGCTTTTGTTGGGCATTGGTGGAATTTCAGGCGTCGGCAAGAGATAGATGAGTCGAAATCCTTGACTCGGTGCCCGTGTTGCCGGTTAATCACATCTACATGTCGGCTGTGTTCCACCCTCCCGGGTGGTCGATGACGCCGGTCGATCGTCGAATCGATTCGACTACCGCCGGCGCATATGCCTTTGCTCGAAGCCATGAGGCCGTCGGGTGAGTCACAGGAGGTTTCCGTGCATCGTACGAACGTCCACTGGGGTGGCCGAATGTCGGCGCCGGCCAGGGGGCTGGCCGCGACCGTGGCGCTCGGCCTGACTCTGACGCTGGGTGGCCTGACCCTGGCGACCCCCGAGCCGGCCCTGGCCGCACCGGTCGCGACGCAGAGTGTCGCGGCCGCCGGACTTGACGGTGTCGCCGCCGGTAACGCAGCGATCGCCTCGGTCGATCTGAGCGGGACGTGGAGCTTCACGCCCTCGGGTCGGGCGACGACCTCGATCACGGTGCCCGGTGGCGGCTGGTACAAGCAGGGCTTCACCGACGTGACCGAGGCGGTGTACTCGCGCAGCATCACCGTGCCGGACTCGGGGCAGCCGCAGTCGACCTGGATCGAGTTCGGCGCCGTCAACCACCAGGCGACGCTCTCCGTCGACGGTCGGGTGGTGGCGACCCAGACGACCGCGTTCACCCCGTCGAACTTCGACATCAGTAGCTACGCCGCACCGGGCACCACCCACACGATCAGCGTGCAGGTGAAGGGCCGCGGTGCGTTGAAGTCGTCCGACGGCAAGTACCTGGTCCCCATAGCGGCCGACTGGTCCGAGGCGATACCGCAGGGCATCTACCGGTCCGCGTCCCTGCGGGTGTATCCGGCGGTGTACGTCAGCGACGCGTTCGTCCGCACCTCGGTGGCGAACCGCACCCTCAGCTACGACGTGTCGGTGACCAACTCCTCGGCCACGACCAGAACGGTCACCCTGAGCGGGTCGCTCACGTCCGACGGCGCGGGCTCTTTCAGCTACCCGCAGCTGCCGCAGCAAACCGTGACGGTGGCGGCCCGTTCGACGGCGAAGGTCACGGTGGGTCCCGTGGCGTGGGACCTCGGCGCCACCTCGTACTGGTGGCCCAATGTGCCGTACCGGTCCGGGTACCGGGCCCAACTGCACCGCCTGGCGATCCACGCCACCGCTGACGACGGCCGCACCAGTGACGCCACGTACCGCTTCGGGTTCCGGGAGAGCACGCAGAACGGCGAGTACTACTACCTCAACGGCGTGCGGGTGAACTTCCGTGGCGACAGCCTGCAGGGCGCCGACTACGACCGGGTCAACAACGGCGGTAAGGGCGACGCGTACGACACCCTGCCCGGTTTTCTGCCGCCGTCGTCCGGCAACGGCGGCTGGCCCGCGGCGGTGAACAACTACCAGCGTCTCAACTACAACGTGGTACGCATGCACATGGAACCGGCCAGCCCGTACATGCTCGACGTGGCCGACGAGATGGGCCTGATGGTCATCGACGAGACCGCCATCCGCAGTGGTTCCCAGGACTTCGTGTCCGGACGCAACAACATGATGGCCCACGCTCGGGCGCTGACCCTGCGTGACCGCAACCATCCGGCGATCATCCGCTGGAGCCAGATCAACGAGCCCAGCTCCAACAACAACGACTCGCAGCAGTTCCAACAGGACCTGTACGCGGCGATGAACGGCAACGACGGCACCCGGCCGATCAGCATCGACGCCGGCCCGGGCGCGGACTCGCCCAGCCGGTACCCGGCCATGACCTACTCCAACTTCGCCATCTTCGGGCACTACCTGGACGGCGTCGGCCGCTACGGCGAGGCCCTGAATCGCCATTCCGGGCGCCCGGACGGCGAAGGCGAGTACATCTGGCCCGCCTGCAGCACCAAGCAGGGCTTCACGTGGTTCGCCACCGCGACTGCTGCCAAGCGCGGCAAGGACGCCAGCGACCTGCGCCCGTACACGCTGCTGTCCGCCTGGGCCAGCGTGGTGCCGGGCGTGCGAACCACCGACTTCACCACGGAGGAGAACAGTCGCCCGGTCTACGGTGCGGACAACCTGCCCGACCCGTGGAGCAACGCACAGATCCAGCGCGTGCAGGCGGCGTTCAACCCGGTGGCCGCGGTCGACCTCCCGTACTGGTCAGCCTCCGGCAATTCGGACTCGAACGGCAGCTTCCCGCTGCCGCAGGCGGTGCCCAGCTACGCCCGCAACGCCACGGTGACCCGCAACATCACCGTGTTCAACGACGACCTCACCAACACGTCGGTGACCTTCGCCTGGACCGCCCGGCTCGACAGCCCGACCGGCACTGTCGTCGGGTCCGGCAGCAGCAACCTGACCATCCCACTCGGCTCGCGGGTGACCCAGCCGGTGTCCTTCACCACCCCCGCCACCGGTAGCCGCGTGTACCTGCAACTGTCGACCACGAAGTCCGGCAGCACCACCTTCACCGACTCGGCCGAATACCTCAACCTCGGCGGAGGCGGCGGCACCGGGCCGACTCCCGGCACCTACCGCATCGTCAACCGCAACAGCGGAAAACCCCTCGCCATCGCCGGCAACTCCACCGCCGACGGTGCCAAGACGGTCCAGCAGAGCGGCACCCCCACCTGGACGATCAGCGCCACCCAGGACGCGTACACCCTGCGCTACACCGCCTCCGGAAAGGTGCTCGACGTCAACGCCGGCAGCACCACGACGGGCCTGCAACTACAGCAGTGGTCGGCAAACGGCGGCACCAACCAGACGTGGTACCTGCGGCCCACCGGTGACGGCTACTACACCATCGTCAGCCAGGCCAGCGGACTGGCGGCCGACGTCTACGCCGCCTCGACAAGTGACGGCGCGCAGGTCGTGCAGTGGACCGCCAACAGCGGGACCAACCAACAGTGGCAGTTCGTACCCGCCTGACCAGTGGCAAAGGTGGTTGACAAGTCCGACCGCCGGTGACCGCCTGACGATCGTCGTGAGGCCTACTCGGGCACGGGGGTTCCCGCGCCCGAGTAGACCACAACCCTTCAGCCTCGGTGTCGAGAGGAACTACTGATGTCAGACCTGCCCGTGAGCCGTAGGCGCCTACTCGTCACCACCGCGCTGACCGCCGGCTCGGCGGCCCTGATCCCGGCCGTGGGCGCCGGACGGGCCGCCGCCGCTGCGCCTCAGGTCACCATGCCCGAGCGCGGGATCTACGACGCGACCGCGGCGACAACCTGGACGGACGGGTTCCTCATCGGCAACGGCGAGTACGGCGCCGTCCTGTACGGAACGCCAGCCCTCGAGAAAGTGATCTTCAATCACCACCGCTTCGTGCTGCCCAACGGCAGCCGGGGCGTGACCCCGCCAGTGATCTCCGGGCGGCTGGCCGGCGTGCGGGACAAGGCGCTGGCCGGGAACTACGCCGGAGCCAACACGGACTTCGCGGCCGGCTGGAGCCTGCGCTGGACCCAGACCTACCACCCCGGCTTCGAGTTGCAGATCAGCACGCCCGGCATGACCACCGCCAACGGGTACGCCCGCATCACCGACTTCCGGACCGGGGAGGTCACCTCCACCTGGACCGACAGCAACGGCACCTGGACTCGCCGCGCCTTCGCTTCCCGAGCCGACAAGGTCGTCGTGCACGAACTGACCCCAGCCGCCGGACGGTCGATCGACGCGACGCTGAGCGTCAACACATCCCTGGCCGGCGTCCCCGGGTCGGTCCGTTTCACCACCCTGTCCAGCGTCATCGACGGTTCCGGTTACCTGAACCTGCGGGGCACCTACCCGTCCGGGCAGGGAGCGTTCGGCTTCGAGGGCGTCACCCGGGTCGTCGCCACCGGTGGCACGGTAGCCGCGAACGGGTCGACCATCGTCGTCACCGCGGCGACCAGGCTCGTCCTGCTGACCAAACTCGACAGGTACGAGTCATCCACCGCTTGGGACGGCAAGCCGTTGCACGCGGCGCTGGCGGCGGTGAGCGCCGACTACGGCACCCTGCGGACCCGGCACGTCGCCCTGCACTCGGCGATGTACGACCGCTCCCGCCTGGACCTGAACGTCTCCGCCGCCGACCGGCAACTGTCGACCACCGAGCTGATCGCCCGGCAGAACGCCAACCGCAACACCATCGATCTGGCCCTGCTGGAGCGCCTCTACGACAGCGGCCGTTACCTGTTCATCAGCTCCAGCGGCGTGCTGCCGCCGCGGTTGACCGGAATCTGGGCCGGCACCTGGAACGGCGCCTGGGCCGACGACTTCACCACCGATGCCAACATCAACCTGCAGGTCGCCGGCGGCAACATTCTCGACCTCACCGATGCCATGCAGGGCTACTTCAACCTGATCCTCGGCCAGCTCGCCCACTGGCGCACGAACGCTCGCAACCTGTACGGCGCTCGCGGCTTCCTGGCCCCATCGCGAACCGACGGCGAGTACGGATACATGCTGCACTTCGACCCCGGCTTCCCCGGCCAGTGCTGGACCGGTGGCGCGGACTGGCTGCTCTATCCGCTGCTGGAGTATTACCAGGTCACCGGGGACCGGACATTTCTGGCCGAGAAGCTGGGACCGGCGCTGATGGAGCTGGCGCTGTTCTACGAGGACTTCCTGACCCGCACCGATTCGGCCGGCCGTGTGGTGTTCGTGCCGTCGTTCTCGATGGAGAACTCGCCGGCCAGCACGAACGTCCTGCTGGCGATCAACGCCACCGGCGACATCCAGGCCGGCAGACACGCCCTGCGGGCGGCCGTCGAGGCCGCCAACGCGCTCGGTGTCGAACAGGGCGCCGGCCAAGGTGTCGCACGCTGGACGGCCCTGCTGGCGAAGCTTCCGCCGTACACGGTCAACGGCAGCGGCGCCCTTGCCGAATGGTCCTGGCCGGGCCTCACGGACCGCTACAACCATCGCCACGTCCATCACCTGTACGGCGCGTGGCCCCTGCACGAGATCAATCCCGAGGAGGCGCCCGGTCTGGTCACCGCCGCACTGAGGGCCTTGGCGCTGCGCGGTGACGAGAACACCTCGGCGCACGGCAGCCTGCATCGAGCCCTCGCCTCCGCCCGGCTCAAGGACGGCGCCGGCGTCTACAACAATCTCCGGAAGATCATCGGCAACAACATGATCTTCCGGTCGCTGATGACGGCACACAACCCGAATCTGGAGACCTACAACGCCGATGCGGCCAACACGCTGCCGGCCGTGCTCAGCGAAGCGCTCGTGTACACCAGGCCCGGCATCATCGAGCTACTGCCCGCCGTGCCCGGCCAGCTCGCCAAAGGCACCATCACCGGGGTCCGCGGACGCAACCAGGTCCGCATTCACAGCCTCTCCTGGGATCTGCCTGGTCGCTCAGTAACCGTGGCACTCACCTCGACGATCACCCAGGCGATCACCCTGCTCAGCCGGCGCGGGATGGCATCCATCACCACGTCCGCGACGGTCACCCCCTCGCCGCTCGGCTCGCATGCCCGGGTGATCTCGTTGACGGCCGGGCAACAGGTACAGGTCGTCGTCGGTCTGCCGGCCACCGGCGGCGTCGTTCGACTGGTCAACCGGCGCAGCGCAAAGGTGCTGGACGTCAACGGCGGCTCCACCACGGACGGGGCAACTGTCATCCAGTGGCCGTGGACTGGCGCGACCAACCAGCAGTGGCGGCTGCTGCCCAACAGCGATGGCTCATTCCGGCTGTCCGGTGTCAAAAGCGGGAAAGTCCTGGACAGTCCAGGTGGATCGGGCCAGGGCGCGGCACTCGTTCAATGGGCCGACAACGGCGGACGTAACCAGTGGTGGAATCTCGTCCCGGCGACGACCAGCGGCTACTACCGGTTCGTCAACGTGAGCAATGGCTGGTGTGTCGGCGTCGAAGGCGGCTCCACCGCGGACGGCGCCAGGGTGGTCCAGCAACCGGTAAGCGGCGAGATCAGCCAGGAATGGCAGGTCCTTGATGCCTGAGCGGTAGGTCGGCCGCTGGGACCGGCCCGGTCCAGAGCGCACGTCTGACCTTTAGGGAGTACCGGTCAGTCGATCGCCTCTTGCGCGCCGACGCCGCAGGGCGATGACGCGAACAGTAAGGTGACGCGCCGCCCATGCAAACTGATGCCGACGCGAGCGAAGTGGCACCCCGTGCGGCACGGTGAGGTGGACGGGCAGAGCGGGTGTGGGCTGGCTCTGCGAGCCCTGGACGGTCGGGACGACAGCACCGTGTGTGACCCCGTGGCAACGCATTGACCGTCTTTTATTTCAGTGGTTAACATGTGACGTCTGATGAATGGTGGACGCCGTAACACCCCCGAAAAACTCAGGCGATGTCCTCGTCAACGTTCCGCTTCTCCTGCCCTTCGATCGTCACGACCGGGGCGGCTGGGGCCGCCGCTGCGTCGCTCGGCTGGGTGAAGGAGACAAGATGTCTGAAGTGACACGAAGGAAACTACTCGGAGCCGGGGCAGCTGGGGCTGGTGCCATGCTGCTGCCGGCGGGTTGGACCGCAGCCGCTCGGGCCGGGTCGGCCGCACCCCCAAACGTGCTGGCAGCCAACGACCTGGCGTTGTGGTACGACGAGGCGGCGGGTACGGATTGGCTACGGGCTCTGCCGATTGGTAACGGCCGGTTGGGCGCGATGGTGTTCGGGAATGTCGACACCGAGCGGTTGCAGCTCAACGAGGACACCGTGTGGGCCGGTGGCCCGTACGACTCGGCCAACACCCGTGGTGCGGCCAACCTGGCGGAGATTCGACGGCGGGTCTTCGCCGACCAGTGGACGCAGGCGCAGGATCTGATCAACCAAACCATGCTGGGCAGTCCCGTCGGGCAGTTGGCCTACCAGCCGGTCGGCGACCTGCGGCTGGCCTTCGGCAGTGCCAGCGGGGCGTCGCAGTACCAGCGGACCCTCGATCTGACCACGGCCACCACTACCACCAGCTACGTGCTCAACGGGGTGCGCTTTCAACGTGAGGTCTTCGCAAGCGCACCGGACCAGGTGATCGTGATCCGGTTGACCGCTGACCGGGCAAACGCGATCACGTTCACCGCCACGTTCAGCAGCCCGCAACGGACGACCGTGTCCAGTCCGGACGCCGCCACGATCGGCCTCGACGGTGTTTCCGGCAACATGGAGGGCATCACCGGGCAGGTCCGGTTCCTTGCCCTGGCCAATGCCTCCGTGAGCGGCGGTACGGTCAGCAGCTCCGGTGGCACGCTGCGGGTCTCCGGCGCGACAAGCGTCACCCTGTTGGTGTCGATTGGTTCCAGTTACGTCAACTACCGGACCGTCAACGGCGACTACCAGGGCATCGCGCGGCGGCACCTCGACGCGGCCCGCACCGTCGGCTTCGACCAGTTGCGCGGCCGACATGTGGCCGACTATCAGGCGCTGTTCAACCGGGTGTCGATCGATCTGGGACGCACGACGGCGGCCGACCAAACCACCGACGTACGGATCGCGCAGCACGCGAGCGTCAACGATCCGCAGTTTTCCGCGCTGCTGTTCCAGTACGGTCGCTACCTGCTGATCTCCTCCTCACGGCCGGGCAGCCAGCCGGCGAACCTGCAGGGGATCTGGAATGACCAGATGGCTCCCTCCTGGGACTCGAAGTTCACGATCAACGCGAACCTGCCGATGAACTACTGGCCAGCCGACACCACCAACCTGGCCGAGTGTTACCTGCCGGTCTTCGACATGATCCGAGATCTGACGGTGACCGGCGCCCGCACTGCTCAGGTGCAGTACGGCGCAGGGGGTTGGGTCACCCACCACAACACCGACGCGTGGCGCGGCTCGTCGGTGGTCGACGAAGCCCTGTGGGGAATGTGGCAAACCGGCGGCGCCTGGCTGGCCACCATGATCTGGGACCACTACCAGTTCACCGGAGACGTCGAGTTCCTGCGCGCCAACTACCCGGCCATGAAGGGCGCCGCCCAGTTCTTCCTCGACACGCTGGTCAGCCACCCGACGCTCGGCTACCTCGTCACCAATCCGTCGAACTCGCCCGAGTTGCGTCATCACACCAACGCCAGCGTGTGCGCGGGGCCGACGATGGACAACCAGATCCTGCGTGACCTGTTCAACGGCGTCGCGCGGGCCGCCGAAGTCCTCAACGTGGATGCCACCTACCGGGCCCAGGTACTGACGGCCCGGGACCGGCTGCCGCCGACGCGGGTCGGGTCCCGCGGCAACGTCCAGGAATGGCTCGCCGACTGGGTGGAGACCGAGCGGACCCACCGGCACGTCTCCCACCTGTACGGGCTGCACCCCAGCAACCAGATCACCAAACGCGGCACGCCACAACTGCACCAGGCCGCACGACAGACCCTGGAACTGCGCGGCGACGACGGCACCGGCTGGTCACTCGCCTGGAAGATCAACTATTGGGCACGACTGGAAGATGCCACCCGCGCCCACAAGCTCCTCGGCGACCTGGTACGCACCGACCGGCTCGCACCGAACATGTTCGACCTGCACCCGCCCTTCCAGATCGACGGCAACTTCGGCGCCACCTCCGGCATCGCCGAAATGCTGCTACAGAGCCACACCGGCGAACTACACCTCCTGCCCGCACTACCATCCGCCTGGCCAACCGGGCAGGTCACCGGGCTCCGCGGCCGCGGCGGATACACCGTCGGCGCCGCTTGGAGCAGCAGCCGAATCGAGCTCGTCGTCACTCCCGACCGCGCCGGACCCATCCGCGTTCGCAACCGGATCTTCGCCGGCACCTTCGAACTGCGCGACGAGACGAGCGGCGTCGTCGTCCAGCCGACGCGGATCGAGGCCGATCTCGTGGAGTTCACCGGACAGGCCGGCCACACCTACCGCGCGGCCGGTGTCAACTCGGGGCCGGTCGAGGCTGGTGCGTACTACCGGCTCGTGGCCCAGCACAGCGGCAAGGCCGCCGACATCAACGGTGCGTCCACCGCCGCCGGCGGATTGCTGATCCAGTGGGCGAGCAGCAGCGGACAGAACCAGCAGTTCGAGTTTCTGTCGGCGGACGGGGGCCACTTTCGGATCAGGGCGCGGCACAGCGGCCTGTTCCTGCAGGTCGCCAGCAACAGCACTGGCGCCGACATCACCCAGCAACCCGACTCACCAAACGCCGCCAGCCAGCAATGGCGGATCGACGACCAGGGCGGCGGGGTTTTCCGACTCATCAACCGGCAAAGCGGTCTGGCAATGGACGTTTGGCAGGCTTCGACCGCCGACGGTGCCCGCATCTCCCAGTGGACACCCGGCACGGGTACCAATCAGCGATTCAAACTTCAACGAATCTAGGGGCCTTCAGGGCTGTCTCACAGCTACAGCTCACGCACGGTCAGGTAGGTCCACTGCGCTTCGGAATATCGCGTGAGTGTCAGAGCCGCCTCAATCGCGGCTCTGACACTCACGCGTTCGCCCTGGCGTGTCGCGTCCACTGGAGCCCGACGGGACGCGCAGGTCATCGATTCCATCGGTCTCGCGCGTAGTGCGTCAGCGGGGCTGGGCCCAAGATGCTTCAGCAGCGCGAGGCACCCCGGAGCCGCCTGGGCCGGACGCTGGAAGTAGCCCCCATCGGTGCCCCCACTGAGGTGGTGCGAGCCTCCTGAACGCCTTCCACCGAATCCGCTGCACCATTCAAAGAGGTCTTTTAGGCTGCGTGGGCGGGCCGCCCGGTTCGATGCAGGCGTCGCGTTGGCGCTGTACGGACTGGTCGCGGCGCTCCCCTCGGCGGCCTGGCTCTACCACCACGTCAGTCGGCACGGGAGCTGCCGCGACGGCGTGACGCCCCGGTTTCGCCGTCGGCGGCTGAGTCCGGCTACCGGTGAGGAGCAGCGGTGACGCAGAGCAAACGACAACGGCCGGAGATCGTCGTGGGGCTGGTGGCAACCCCACCGGACTACCCGGCCCGGGTGGCTGCGAGGCTCGCTGCGGAGCTGGTCCGCGGGCTCACGGAGCGGGTCAGCGCGGATGTGCGGTGGACCGTCCGGGAAGGCTGGGGGGAGGTGGCGCCACGACGCGACGGCGGCGCCGAGGCCCTGCTAGACGATCTTGCGAGACGGCGCGCCGACGACCAGTGGGACATCGGAATCTGCCTGACCGATCTGCCACTGCATGCCGAGCGGGTGCCCCTCGTCGCGCAGACCTCCGGACGACGCCGAGTCGCGATGGTGTCCCTGCCCGCGCTGGGACTGCACCAGCTGCGAGCGGCCCGAACGGCCATCCCGCATCTGGTGAGCAGGCTGCTGACCGATGCGTCCGACCAGCGGCTGCCGCCGGCCGATCGGGCACCAGCCGAGATGACACGCCGGGTTCCCACCGTCCACCGGGTGATCGGCGAGGCTGACGCCGGTGAGCGGCGATACCTCGCCTCGGGGCTGATCGGTCGGGCGCGTCTGTTGGCCGGCATGGTCCGAGCCAACCGCCCGGGGCGCGCCCTGCTGGGCCTGTCCAAGCTGCTGGTCGGCGCGTTCGGCACCGCCGCGTTCGCGCTCACCACGGACACCATCTGGCAGATGGGCGATGCGCTCGACGGACTCCGGCTCACCGTGATCATGCTGCTCGGGCTGACGGCGTTGGTGGCCTGGCTGATCGTTGCGCACGACCTCTGGGAGAAACCAGACCGCGAGACACCAACCGAGCTGGCACGGCTGTTCAACCTGGGGACGATCCTCACTCTCACGCTGGCCACGGCGGTGTCCTACGTGGTGCTGTTCGTGGGTACGGTGCTCGTCGAGGCACTGCTGATCGACACCTCCGTGCTGGAACAGACCCTGCAACGGCCAGTCGACCTCACCGACTATCTGACGCTCGCCTGGATCACCAGCTCACTGGCCACCGTCGGCGGCGCGATCGGCTCCGGGCTGGAGAACGAGGAGACAGTGCGGGCCGCCGCATACGGCTACCACCCCCAACCCGACGGCTGGCGAGACGACAAAGGCGGGCAGCCCCACAGCGGAAGATAAGAGGGCAGAGGCCAAGTCGCGACGGTCAGCTGGTGGGTTGGAAGACGGCCCGCACGCATCCGTCGAGTTTCTGTTTGAACATCTCGTAGCCGCGCGGCGCTTCGTCCAACGGCATGGTGTGCGTCGCGAGATGTTCGGTGACCAGCTCGCCGCGGGCCATCCGCTCCAGCAGCATGGGAATGTAGCGCTGTCCGTGCTGCTGCGCGCCGCGCAGCGTCAGCCCCTTGTTCATCACCGCTCCGAGCGGGAACTTGTCCACCAGGCCGGCGAACACGCCCAGGATGAACACACTGCCGCCCTTGCGGCAGTTGTAGATCGCCTCCCGGGCAGCGATCGGACGGTCGGACTCGATGCGCAGCTGCTGCTTGACCTGGTCGTACAAGAATTGCGGACCGCTGCTGTGCGATTCCATACCGACCGCCTCGATGCACACGTCCGGGCCTCGACCGCCACTGCGCTCCAGCAACTCGCCGCTGACGTCCTGCCGCTCGTAGTTCAGCGTCTCGACGCCGAGATGCGTCCGGGCCATCTCGAGCCGGTTGTCGAGGCGGTCGATCACGATCACCCGGTCGGCGCCGAGCAGCACGGACGCCCGAGCCGCCATCTGCCCCACCCCACCGGCGCCCCAGACCGCCACGACATCACCCGGTTTGACCCCGCCAAGGTCGGCGCCCATCCAGCCGGTCGGCGCGGCGTCGGAGGCGAACAGCGCGCGCTCGTCGCTCACCTCGTCCGGGACGGTGAAGGCACCCTGGTCGGCGTACGGGACGCGGATATATTCGGCGTGGCTGCCGGCGAAGCCCCCGAGTGCGTGGGAGTAGCCGTAGCAGCCTCCGGGCGCGGAACCCCAGACGTTCTCGGTGATCATCGGGATCGTGTTGCCGTTGTCGCACAGCGAGAACTGTTGTTGCTGGCAGTACCAGCACTTGCCGCAGGAGACGAACGAACAGACGACGACCCGGTCGCCTACCTTGTGGTTGCGTACCTGAGGGCCGACCTCGACGATGTCGCCAAGGAACTCGTGCCCGAGGACATCGCCTCGTTCCATGAACGGGATGTACCCGCCGAGCAGGTGCAGGTCCGAACCGCAGGTCACACTCCGACGGACCCGGACAATGGCGTCCTGATCGTTGCGGATCTGCGGGTCCGGAACCTGCCGCACCGCGAGCTCGTTGGCTCCCTCCCAGACCAGCGCCTTCACAGTCGTCCCTCCCGCCGACCCTGCTGGGTGGCCATCCGCAGTGGCTTGTTCATCGGGGTCGGCTCGGTGGTGGGCGGATAGTCCGGGTGCAGGACCTCAGTGGTCTCGATGAGCTGCTTCGACTCTCGCAGCGCAGCCCGGATCGCCTGCTCCGGATCCCGGCCGGTGGCCCGTCGAGCGGCGGCGGCAACAGGTAGGCGGGAACCATCGCGCAGCCGTACGGCGATCTCTGTCCCCCGGTCGCCGGGGGCGGGCCGGAGCTGGACCTCGACGGCGTCGCCAAGCCCGGCCAGCGGCTCGGGGAGCTGGCCGCCGGGAGCGACGTCATTGGCTGGTCGGTTCACCGTCGCCATGTGCCACCGCGGCCGGCGCCTCCGTGTCTGACCCCGTTGCCAGTGGCCGTCACCCTGGTCAGTCCCGCCGAGCAGGCGCCGCGCGACCATCCCGCCGGCAACCACGACCGCTCCGCCGATCAGCCACCTCATGTCCGCCCCTATCGCTTCATCCACTTGTGTGCGTGCCGTCGATAATTAGCGACCTTCCAGAACAAACCCTTTCATAAAGGATGACCCGCGCGGGACACTTCTGGCACTGAACGGGACCTGCTGTCCGGTGACTCCCGCCGGAACGTCCGCTGGCCCTACAACATCTCCAGCGGTTGCGGGCCTGTCGGCGGCGGGAACGCCGTGTCGAGTGCCGCCACGTCCTCCTCGGTCAACTGCACCTCGCGCGCTTCGGCGTTCTCCCGGGTGTGTTCCGGCTTGGACGATCGGGGGATGGCCGCGACCATCTCCTGCCGTAGCAGCCAGGCCAGCGCGACCTGAGCGGGCGTGGCCTCGTGCCGGGCGGCGGCCTCCGCGACCTGGGGGTGGCCGAGCAGTCGCCCCTGCTCGATCGGCGAGTACGCCATCACCGGGATCCGATGCTCGCGTAGCCACGGTAGGAGGTCGTACTCGGGACCGCGGCGGGTGAGGTTGTACAGGATCTGATTCGTCGCGCAGGCGCTTCCCCCGGCCTCAAGGAGGTCGGTCATGTCCGAAAGATCGAAGTTGCTCACGCCCCACTGCCCGATGTCACCGGCATCGACGAGTTCGGCGAACGCCTCGATCGTCTCCGCGAGTGGATGCGTGCCCCGCCAGTGCAGCAGGTAGAGGTCGATGTGGTCGACGCCGAGCCGTTGCAGGCTGCGGCGGCAGGCCTGCACGGCGCCCCGTCGGCTGGCGTTGGACGGCAGCACCTTGTCGACCAGAAAGACGTCGGCTCGTCGCCCGACGATCGCCTCGCCGACGAGTTCCTCGGAAGCGCCGTCACCGTACATCTCCGCGGTGTCGATCAGGGTCATGCCCAGGTCGAGCCCGGTGCGTAGGGCAGCCAGCTCGTCCGGCCGCCTCGCGGGGTGCTCGCCGAGGTACCACGTTCCCTGGCCGAGCACGGGCATGGTCTGGCCGGACGGTAGCTCGATCGCGTCGGCAGGCAGCGTCATGTCGACCTTTCCGGGTAACAGTGGGTGGGTGGTCTGGGTTACCCGCCGCGAGGGGCAGCATTCGCGCGTAGCGCGGCCCTCTCCCCGCAGGCAGTCGCTGTGCGGCGGGCCCTTCCGGATTGTCCGCCCCTCGAGCGGCTTCGCTGCCCAGTTTGCCGATTCCCGCACCGGGAAGGCGACCGCGCACTAGGGATGCGCCGCCGACGGGGCGGCGCCGCACAGGGAGGCCGCAGAAATGGCGCAGGACCAGCAGCCACTGACCGGCAAGCGAGTCGCTTGCCTCGCCGCCGACGGGGTGGAGGACGTGGAGTACACCCAGTCCCGAGCCGCCGCGGAGCAGGCGGGAGCCGAGGTGCACCTGATCTCGTTGCAACCCGGCGAGATCCAGTCAATGAACCAGGACATCAACCCGGCCAACCACTACCGGGTGGACCGGACCGTGAACGACGTCAATGCGGCCGACTACGACGCCCTGTTGCTGCCGGGCGGGACCGTCAACCCCGACCGGCTCCGGATGAATCCGCAGGCGATGGACTTCGTCCGGGCGTTCTTCCAACAACAGAAGCCGGTAGCGGCGATCTGCCACGGCCCCTGGTCGCTTGTGGAGAGCGGCGTGGTCAATGGCCGGACCCTCACCTCATTCCCCAGCCTGCGCACCGACATCCGCAACGCCGGCGGGAATTGGGTGGACCAGCAGGTGCAGGTCGACAACGGTCTCGTCACCAGCCGCAGCCCCAGCGACCTACCGGCCTTCTGCGCCAAGATGGTCGAGGAGTTCGCCCAGGGGGAAAACGTCCGCCAGATGGCGACGGCCTGACCGCCGGGCTCGGGGCCGGGATGATCGGCCGGTCCTGAGCCCGCGTCGGCGCCTCCGCCGGCTGGCGCACTCGGTACGGGTGCACGGCGGGTATGTGATCGACGATCTGGTTGCGTGGCAGGCCTTACCGGTGCTGGTGATCATGCCCCTGACGTCATGCCGAGCAGAGGGACAGGGATTGCCTCCGTACCGCGGCCGATGGGCGGGTTGAGGTGATTTTCCAGGGGTATTCCGGCCTTTACGGGTCGCACCCCGGACCGTCGTGAACCGGGATGCTCGGCCGGGTGCGACCGGATACGGAGGCTACCCGTGACTCAACTTGCCACCCGAGAGGCAGTGAAGGCCAAGCAGGACGACGTGCAGCGGCGAGGGCGCCGGCTCGGCTGGATGAGTCTCGGCCTGGGCGTGGCACAGCTGGCGGCACCGGACACGGTGCGCCGGATCAGCGGCGTGGACGACTCCCCGACGACCCGGACGGTGGTGCCGCTGGTCGGGGCGCGGGAGTTGATACACGCGGCCGGGCTCCTGACGAGCCGGCGAAAGAGCACCTGGGCGTGGACCCGGGTCGTGGGCGACGCGATGGACCTGGCCTCCCTCGGGGTGGCCATCGCCCACCGCAACGGGCGCCGCCGGCGTCGCCTCGTCGGTGTCACTGGCGCCGTCGTCGGGATCACGGTGGTGGACCTGCTGACCGCCGTGCAGGCCACTCGGGCGAAAAGGATCGGCTCAACGAGGGCGGTACGAGGCTCGCGCGAAGGAGGACCCATGGAGTTGACAGCCACGACAACCATCCGCAAACCCCCGCCCAAGGTCTACGCATTCTGGCGCGAGCTGGACAATCTCCCGACGTTCATGGCCCACCTTGAGGAGATCCGTACCACCGGTGACCGGACGAGCCACTGGTCCGCCAGCGCTCCGTTCGGCAAGAACGTCGAGTGGGACGCGGAGATTGTCGACGAGACGCCGGGCGAGAAGATCGCCTGGCGGTCGACCGGGAACGCCGACGTGCCGAACGCCGGTACGGTCCGGTTCGTGCCCGCCCCGGACGGGGTCAGCACCGAGGTGCATGTCGTTCTGTCGTACAACATCCCGGGCGGCGCGATAGGCAAGGCCGTCGCCAAGTACTTCGGCGAGGAACCGCACCAGCAGCTCGACGACGACCTGCGCCGGCTCAAGCAGGTGCTGGAGACGGGCCAGGTGGTCCGGTCCGAGGGCGCCCCGTGGGGCAAGCGGGCCCGCAAGGAGTTCCCGCAGCGTCCGGCGCAGCCGCTGTCGGATTCCGAGTTCGCGAAGGGGGCCGACTCGTGAGGGCGAACACCTGGGCGGGCCGCAACAAGGTCAAGGTCCGTGACGTGCCGGACCCGAGGATCCTGAACGAGCGCGATGCCATCGTGCGGATCACTTCCACCGCGATCTGCGGCTCGGACCTGCACCTGGTCGACGGGTATGTGCCCACGATGCAGGACGGTGACGTCATGGGCCACGAGTTCATGGGCGAGGTGATCGAGGTCGGTGGGGGCGTCGATCCGGATCGGCTGCGCGTCGGGGACCGGGTGGTCGTGCCGTTCCCCATCGCGTGCGGGGCGTGCGGTGCCTGCGCCGCCGAGCTGTACTCCTGCTGCGAGAACTCCAACCCCAACGCCGGGATCGCGGAGAAGATGTTCGGCCACCCGGTCGCCGGAATTTTCGGTTATTCGCATCTGACCGGCGGCTTCGCGGGCGGTCAGGCGCAGTACGCGCGGGTGCCGTTCGCCGACGTCGGGCCGCTGAAGATTGAGTCGGACCTGACCGATGAGCAGGTGCTGTTCCTCTCCGACATCCTGCCCACCGGCTACATGGGTGCCGAGATGTGCGACATCCAGCCGACGGACGTGGTGGCGGTGTGGGGCGCCGGCCCGGTTGGCCAGTTCGCGATGGACAGTGCCAGGGCGCTTGGTGCCGCGAAGGTCATCGCTATCGACAAGGAGCCGTACCGGCTGCAGATGGCCGAGAGGGCGGGCCACACGCCGGTGAACTTCGAGGAAGTCGACGTGCGGTCTCGGCTGCTGGAACTGACCGGTGGGCGGGGACCGGACAAGTGCATCGACGCCGTCGGCATGGAGTCCAGCCACGGCAGCGCGCACGTGCACGCGTATGACCGGATCAAGCAGGCCGTCCGCTCGGAGACCGAGCGACCGCACGCGCTGCGGCAGGCGATCCTGTCGTGCCGCAGCGGTGGCATCGTGTCGGTGATCGGCGTGTACGGCGGCTTCCTCGACAAGTTCCCGGCCGGGGCATGGATGAACCGGGCGCTGACCCTGCGTACCGGTCAATGCCACGTGCAGCGCTACATGAAGCCGCTGCTGCAGCGCATCGAGCGTGGGGAGATCGACCCGACCCGGGTCATCACTCACACCCTGCCGCTTGACCAGGCAGAGCGCGGCTTCGAGATCTTCAAGAACAAGCAGGACAACTGCGAGAAGGTCGTCCTCAAACCCTGACCACCACCCGCACCCGGCCACCGCGGCACGCCCGGTGGCCGGGCGCGGCGTCTGTCCACAGGCACTGATCTGCGGGTTGCGCTGCATTCGCTACCGAACTGCCCATCTGTTTGCCGCAGACGACCCTGGGTAGGCGCACCCGGTGAGCGGGCCAGACACAGACCTAGGCACCCGATCGGACACCAGCCGTGCCGTGGCGTTCAGCGATGCGATCTTCGCCATCATCATCACGCTGCTGGTCCTGGACCTCCGGGTACCGGACGTCCCGCCTGGTCGCCTCCTGTCCGGCTTGCTCAATCAGTGGCCGTCGTACGTCGCGTATCTCGCGTCCTACTCGTACGTGGCCGTCGTCTGGCTCAACCACAAGGCGGCGTTCAACCGCATTCGAGAGGCCGATCGCGGCCTGCACTGGGTGAACCTGTTCGTGCTGTTCACCACGGCGCTGCTGCCGTTTCCGACGATCGTCGTGTCGCACGCGCTGCAGGAGCACAACAACGCCGACCAGCGTGTGGCAATCGCCTTCTACGCGCTGATCAGCGCGTTGCTGTGCGCGACCTGGCTGGCGTTCTACCACTACCTGGCCCGGAACCCTGATCTACTGAAGGACCAGGTCAAGGGCAGCTTCTTCCACGTCGAGCGGTTCCGGGCCCTCGCCGGGGTCGTCTTGTACCTTTTCGCGGGGATGATCGGCTACCTGGGGGCCCCCGTGATCGGCCTGGTCATCTTTCTCCTCCTACCCGTCTTCTATGCCATCACCAGCGCGGGCCTGTATCAGTTGCGGGTGACCCGACGTATCACCCACCGCCGTCCGCCACCACCCTGAGGTTGGGCGAGCCGCCGTTTCACCCGGGCGGGGGCGGGAACCCGCCGCAATCCGGTTCGGAGAGGGGATCCGAGGTGAACTACAGCGAGTTCATTCAGTCTGTGGCAGCACGACCCAAGGTTCCGCCGGGGCAGGCGGAACCGATCACCCGCGCCACGCTCGAGACTATGGCAAAACGGATCACTGGTGGCCAGGCAAGGGACCTCGCCTCCCAGCTCCCCGAGGAGCTACGCGGCCTGGTGTCCAGGCCCACCGAAGATCCGGAACGATTCGGCCTCACCGAATTCTTCGAACGGGTGCAGTCCCGGGCAGGGGTGGATCGCCAGGTGGCCGCCGACGGAGCGCGGGCCGTGTTGGATACCCTCCGTGAGGCTGCCAGCGCAAAGGAGTACGGAGACTTTGTCGACCAGTTGCCGCAGGAGTTCTGGCAGTTGACCGGGCCAGGGTCGGGACAGCTCCAGCCCCGCCGGATCGGCACCTAGGCCACACCCTGCGGTGAGGCTCCCTGTCTCCTCGGTTGCAGCCGTGCCGTTTGATGCGTGGACGCACGGGTAGATCGCGACCGGGTCCGAGGGGACGGTCCGGGGATCGGAGCCACATAACCGATGGCGGCGTCCCCGTGGTGGTGGCATGGCAGATGGTCAGGTCAGATCGTTCTCAGATGAAGCCGCATGGTGATCGGTCCGTCGGACCCGCCCGGTCAGGGCTGATACTGACCGCGAGTGCGTGGCAACCACTGGGGATGATTGTCGCGCAGGTAGGCGACAAGTCCCTCGCGCAGGTCGCAGCGCAGGTCCCAGGCGCTGGCCCCGTCGGCGGCCGATGCCTGCACCTCGATGACCACCGTCTGCGGGGTGGAGTCGACCATCTGGAGCACCCACTGGTGTCGATCCCACAGCGGTGAGGACTTGACCAGCCGGCGCGCCTCCCGGCGCAGGTCGGCCAGGTCGGCGGTGTGGTCGACATGAATCTGGATCTTGCCGACGACCCTGGACTCGTTCCGGGTCCAGTTCTGGAACGGCCGCTCGGTGAAGTAGGTGGTCGGCAGGATGAGCATCCGCTCGTCCCAGAGCCGGATCACCACGTTTGTCAGCTTCACCTCCTCAACTCGGCCCCATTCGCCGTCGATCACCAGCACGTCGCCGACGTGCAGGCCGTCGGCGAAGGCGACCTGAACACCGGCGAACGCGTTGCCGAGCGCGGTACGGGCCGACAGGCCGATCAACGCGCCGACCACCCCCGCCGACGTCAGCACGGAGACGCCGAAGAGGCGTACCGGCCGAAAGGTGATCAGGATCAGGCCGATCGCGACGATCGTGACCACGGCGACGGTGAGCCGCCGCACGGGGCGAATCTGGGTGCGAGCCCGCCGGACCCGTCGACTGGCGACCTTGTCATCCCGCAGTCGACTGAACGCGACCCCCTCGGCGACGTGCAACGCCTTGATCACTAACCATGCCCCGGATACCACCAGAGCCACCAGGACGACGTGCCGCAGAGGACGCTGCCACCCGGCCCGTCCCATCGGCAGCGTGTGGTACAGCGCCCCAACCAGCAGGACCGCCGCCGCCGGGCGGCGGCAGGCATGCCGCAGCGGCTCCAGCAGCCACCGGTAACGGCCACGGGCCACACGGCGGACGAGCACGCCAGAGATCAGGTCCACGACCACCGCCGCTGCCAACGCGGCTACCACGATCAACGCGGTACGCATCAGAGGCCGTTCACCGTAACCCCGATGCCAGATTCCCCCGGCTCACTGCCCAGTCCACGTGCCCAGGGTGCCACCCCGCCCAGTGGCAGGCGGCCAACATCGGCGAACATCCCCTGACCACACCTGCGTCAGCCGCCCGACGGCCGCTTTTCGGTTCATCCTCGCTGGCGTGGTCAGTGACGCGAGCGCGCGGCAGGCCGCGGCGGAACGCGCCTACGACGTGCCCGGCGTCTCCGACATCTGCAACACACTCCGGCTCAACGGCCCACGGCGTTGCCACTGGTGACCGACGATCGCCAGTGACTCCGGCTCAGGAGGGACTACACCGAGGCCCGACGACCTTCGCCGGCTGGTGTTCCCTCTCAACGGACCGCGGGCCGAGGTCCGCGACGCGCACCGGGATCACCTCGACGAGCGCTTCCTCCCCCTGTACAGGAACCCGGCCGGCAGGACACGACGGTCGCTCATGATGCCGCCGGCGATCGGCAGGTAGTCCCGGCGTAAGCGTGACCCCTGATCACGATGAAACCGGCTCAATCAACCTCTCGGCTCGCCGGACGGCTCCACAAGGAACGATTTGATGTGTTCCAGCGCCATATCCAGTGCAACTTCCATGGGTGCGACGTCGTGCGCGGCGTTCGCCAACAGATAGCCGCCTTGCAAAGCTGCCATCAACCCCGTGGCCAACTTCTCCGGGTCGGCGTCCTGGCGCAGTGCACCGCCGTCCCGCATCCGGTGCAGACCATCGCTGATCAGCTTTTCCCATGCCGCGAACGTCTCCAACAGAGTCGATCGAGCCTGCTCATCTTGATCGGACAGCTCGACAGCCATCGACCCGAGGCCGCACCCGTATTTGCCGTAGTTCAGCGAGTTGGCCTGGACCAGCGCGTTACGCCACCGGACCAGCCCTGAGAACGATCTCAGCCGTTCGAGCCCTCCGCGCTCACGCTGGAGCACAAGCGCGCCTCGGTATCTGACCAACGCGCGCACGAGCTCCTGCTTGTCGGCGAAGTGGTGGTAGAGCTGAGACTTGCTGGTCTGGCTTGCCTCGCGGACGTCGTCAAGGGTCGTCGCGTTCACTCCGCGCACGAACATCAGCCGGTTCGCCGCCTCGAGGATCCGCTCTCGCGTCGCGATGCCCCGTTGACTGATCCGCCGCGGATTCGTCGGCGCAGCCACCCGCTCGTCGCTCATCGGTCAAGTGTATCCAGCGCGCCAGATAATCGATGGAGAATGGGACCTTGGAGTCCAGGCTGCGCCATGTCCCATTCGTGCGTGGTGACGGACGAACGCATGGGCGGGTCGTTTGACTGAACGTGCGGTGCCCGCGAGATCATCGACAGGGCGGACCGAAATCATGGACCATTTAGTCCCGTTGATAGGAAGCCGCCAACTCCGGGGCCGATCAGCGATGTGTCGTGAGCGACGCCTTGAACACGACCACGCTCCGCCAACCGTTGGTGCCGGTGACCGCCGGCTGTGTATTAGCCACACCTGTGGACCCTTGGGTCCACCCTAGTCCCGGATATGGAGGCACTCGCCGAACATCGGGAACCGGTTACGACCACCAGGCGCTGCCAATTCCTTGAACCTGCTGATGGTCAGCGGGGTTTGCAGGCCGATGCCCTGCCAGCTACTCTGGACGCGATAGTCCAGTTACCTCTCCCGGATCAGGGACGGCCACGACCAGGCTGCTCTACGACGACTGGACGCGGAAGCCCTCGCGTCGCGTGGCCCTGCGACGCCGACGATGTGGCGTTCGTCTGCGGGCTCACCGGGTTCGTCGAGACCGTTGCCGACCTCCTCGTCGGCATCGGCCACGACCCGCGAACATCCGCACCGAACGCTTCGGGCCCACCAGAGGATGACCATGTCGTCATTCGCGTGAGGCGCGATACCCCTGCCACTTCATCCGACCTGACTGGGCACTCCCAGGTTGCTGACCAGACGCGAGATTCAGGAGACAACATGGCGGACAACGCCGAGGACATGATCACGTTGACGAGCGCCGAGCATGATGTGGCTGGCTCGAACCTTTCGGGAGCCAGCGGGCCCGAGGCGGAAGAGATCGTCATCACCGACAACAGTGCGCTCGGCATCTACGAGGCCACGATAGGGGGCCAGTCAGCCGCCGGACTCGTCTACAGCAAGGTCGGGAGCCGCGTCGTACTGATGGGGACATCCGTGCTCCCCGAGTTCCGGGGAAAGGGGGTGGCCTCCAGGCTCATCGGCGGCGTCCTCGACGAGCTGCGCAAGCGAGGAAGGACCGCCACCGTCACGTGTCCGTTCGCGGCAGCGTTCGTCACTGCTCATCCGGATTACGCTGACGTTCTGGACCCGGCATTCCCTCGGTCGAACACAGCTGGGCGCGGGCATTGAGCCACGCGCGGGCTGCGGACGCGCACGGCACGTCCGCAGCCGCCAGCGCGATCTCAACGTTACGTTTCAAGCGTCGGTTGCCGCCGGCGGTCATCAAGCTCGACCTGTCCGCCAGCAGCAGGAACAACACCGCGTTCGTATGGACTCCGGGCTGCGGGGAGCTGGTCACGCCGGGTGCCCACCCAGTGGCGGACCAGTCCGATGACGTCGTCCGGCACGAGTCGCCCGATCCGGCCACGCGGTTGCTGCTGATCCACAGGGAGACCAGGACGGCTCGCTGTCCCGTTCTTACGGACGGACGCGGATGACCGTCTTCCCGACGATCCGCGAGGTCGGGTTGAGGGCCGCAACGGCGTCCTCGAGGCTCGCGACGTTGCCGATGTTCGTCCGCAGGCGTCCGTCCCGCACCCGCCGGACGATCTCACCCAGTTGGGCGCGATCGGACACGACGACGAAGTCGACCGCCAGGCCGTCTGCGGGCCGCGCCTCGGGCGGCCCGACGACAGACACCAGCGTTCCTCCGGCTCGAATCAGGCCTGCGGACCGCTTCCCGATGTCGCCGCCGATGACATCGAAAACCAGATCGACTCCGCCGACGTCTTCAAGGACGTCGTTGCCGAGGTCGACGAACTCCTGCGCGCCGAAGTCGAGCGCGGTCTGACGGTCGGCAGCGCGTCCGGTGCCGATGACGTACGCACCGAACTCACGGGCGAGCTGCGTCACCATCGACCCGACTGCCCCGGCCGCGCCGTGCACGAGGACGTTCTGCCCCGACTGAAGGCGGCCGTGCTCAAACAGTCCCTGCCATGCGGTCAGGCCCGAGATCGGTAGGCTCGCGCCCACCGTGAAGTCGACGTCGCCAGGCAGCGGCGCGAGGTTACGCGCTTCGACGGCCACATACTCCGCCAGGGTCCCGTCGCGAGTCCAGTCCGTGAGGCCGAACACCCGCTGCCCCACAGACAGACCCGTCGTGCCATAGCCGAGAGCGGTGACCACTCCGGCCAACTCGTGCCCGGGGATCGACGGCGTCCGGTCACGGCCGAGGCGATCGGTCCAGGTCGAGGGCCACGCCATCTCGGTCGGGACGAATCCCGACGCATGAACCCGAACGACGACGTCGTTGAGCGACGGTTCCGGCTCGGGCCGCTCCACCAGCCTCATCCCGGCCGTCCCCGCAGGCTCGTCCGTCACCACGATCGCCTTCATCCGGCACCTCCTTGTATTTGGTCCCCGTTCGTACCGGTCACGAGGAGGGGCCGAGACCCGCCGCAGGGCCTCGGCGTTACGGCACCCGGTGCTCCCGGAGTGGCGCGACGTCGTTAGAACTCGGCGCCGATGGGCAAGTGGGACATTCGTGGCCTGCGGAGCCACACGGCCGGACGTCCCGAACCTATTCACCGCAGAAGTGGTCTGTCAAGTCCAGAGTTGGTGCGAGCGGGTGCTACCGTGAAGGCAGGATAACCCAGGCCAACCGCCATGAAGAGGGCACTCAGCCGACCATCTTCGGGCACCTCCATGGACCCTATAGTCCACGGAAAGTAGGGGCCGTAACGCGGCTCGACCCGGAGCAGTACCGCGTGACCCAGCAGGACGGCACCGAGCACCCGTTCGCCAACGCCTACTGGGACAACCATGAGGACGAGCTGGAGAACGCAGGGTACGGCGAATACCGCACCATGTTCACGAGTACCACCAACACCGACGTCAAGTAAGGAGACGACGTGACCACCGAAAAGGCGATCCTTGCCGGCGGCTGCTTCTGGGGCATGGAGGAGCTGTTCCGCAAGCAGCCCGGCGTGGTGTCCACGCGCGTCGGCTACAGCGGCGGCGACGTCCCGAACGCCACCTACCGCAACCACGGCACCCACGCGGAGTCCATCGAGGTCGTCTACGACACCGAGAAGACCGACTTCCGCACGCTGCTCGAGTTCTTCTTCCAGGTGCACGACCCCTCGACGAAGAACCGCCAGGGCAACGACATCGGCATCAGCTACCGCTCGGCGATCTTCTACGTCAACGACGAGCAGAAGCGGGTCGCCGAGGACACGATCGCCGACGTCGACGCCTCAGGTCTGTGGCCCGGCAAGGTCGTCACCGAGGTGACCCCGGCGGGCGACTTCTGGGAGGCCGAGCCCGAGCACCAGAACTACCTCCAGACCTATCCCAACGGATACACCTGCCACTTCCCCCGGCCCGGGTGGAAGCTCCCGAAGCGGGCGGCGGCCTGACACCCCGGCGCGCGGACCCCGGGTCTGCGCGCCGGCCGCAGGGCCCAGGTGGTCGGTCTGGACGAGGAGTCGGCCGTATTCCGGCGTCGGTGCCGAGCGAGACAGCAGCCGGGGGTCGTGGTCCGTTCAAACGCGGCGGACCACTCCTCGGTGAATGTGCGGCCGCTGCGATCATGGAAACGTGGGATCCATAAACGATCGGCTAGCCGCGCAATTTTGATCATTCGAATCGTGCTCTTGGCGCTCGTGCCCGATCGTGTCGCTGATACGGGCGAAATTTGCCTCCATACGACACACTCATCGCGTGAGCAGCGATGCTATCTATATCACCGCCGCCACCAGCGGAATCATCACCGTGATCCTGGTGGCAGCGTTCTTTTACGTGCGGAAGCACAGCGACAAATGGACGATCATGTCGTTCGCGGCGGCAGCCCTCTTCGGATTCGCCACGGTCGCCCAGGTTGCCCTGGCCGCGGCACCGGCAGAACCTGATGGCGTGAGCCCCTCCCCCACGTCCAGTCCGACCTTGGAGGACCTGCGCTATCAGCTCAGCTCCTCGCCCGGCGACTCACACAGGGTCAAGGTCACAGCTACGGCATCCGGCGAGCCAGAGCCGGGGCTGACGTACTGGTTCATCCTCGAGGTGAACTGGGACGACGGAAACATCGACTACTACCCCCGCAGGAAGATGACCGGGAGGTCAGCATCCTTCGACCTGACGATCCCGGCGAACGCAGAGACCAGGCACCTCCGGAACGGCCGGATATATGGCCTGGACAGTGCCCAGAGTGCCCAGGCCGAGGACCTGCTGAAGCGGCAAGGAGCCACCGGCGTGGACGACTTCTTCGATGAGGCAACCGGCCAGCCGGTATCGGACGCGGTCAAGCTCCCCTACTGACGCTGGCGGCCCAGCTGAGATCTCCGTCCGTCCGCACCGGGTGGTCGAACCATCAGTAGCGCGGCTGCCTTCCGAGGGGTCAGTCCTCGTCGTCCTTCTTGTCGCGGTCCATGGCCAGGTCGAGCGCGAGGACGCTGCCGATGATGAGCAGCGGGTCGACGTCGGCACTGACCTGCACGGCGTAGGTGTCCCGGATCGTCAGCCACCGTTTGGAGACCGCGGCCACCTCGACGCCGTCGCGCTCGATCACGTACTCGTGGTCGAGCAGGTCACCCTTCATCTCCAGGTCGTCGGACCCCGGCACATCGATTGTGAACTTCTCACGGAACGGCGTGAGGAGCTTCTTGCGGACCTCGGCGGCCTTCTCGCCGCCGATCCGGATCTCGTAGGTGGGACGCAGCGCCACGAGGTGCCGGTGCAGCGTGGCGACCTCATGCCCGGAAGCGTCCTCGATGACGACCTTGTTGCGAACGCTGAAGACCTTGCCGTCGATGTGGAAAACCTTGGTGCCGTGCTCGTCGAGCACGTCGAAGTCGTCGCCGATCGAGAAGAACCGCTCCCTAATGACAAACATGCCTCGATTCTCCCTCACCGAGTACGGAGCGGCACCCCGGCTCTTTCGTGAGTGTCTGTTGTCGTTAGCGGCGGGCGCGGTCAGTCAGTACGGTACGTCGGTGGGTAGACGCTCGACGCGATCCATGACCGGTGATCGCACCTCTGTGATCACACTGGTCCACGGCACGTTCGCGCGCGACGCACCGTGGACCCGACCGAACAGCGCACTGAGCACGTCGCTGGAGCGGGCGGGCTGCCACGTGACCCGGTTCCCGTGGTCGGGTCGAAACTCTCATCGAGCGCGTTCGGACGCCGCAGAGGGCTTGACCGAGCACTTGCAGCGGCAGCTCACCGAGCATCCCCTCGCCAGGCACTGGGTGATTGCGCACAGCCACGGCGGCAACGTCGCCCTGCACGCCGCCGACCGGCTGCGTACCGAGCGTGGTCGCGCAGCGCGGGTGACGACGGTGACACTGGCGACGCCATTCCTGCACGCGCGCCCTCGGAGCATCACTGGTTGGCCGGTGTTCGTCATCGTCCTGTTCAGCGCGCTGCTGCTCGGGTCGGCTGCCGCGACAGCGGTGACTGGCCCGCAGTCGCCCGCTGACGCGGCGCTGGTCATCGGTGGCAGCATATTCGCGGCGATCCTGGCGCTGTGCGTCGCCGGGGCGGTCCTGCATCGGCGGTCCCTGGGGCCAGGCTGGCGGAGCCGGCTCATCGGCGCTATTCACGCACCCACCGCCCGACCCGACGAGACCGTCGTCATCCGAGCCGCTGGGGATGAGGCATCGGGACTGCTTGCTGCCGGCCAGTTCGTCGGCTGGCTGAGCGCGGCGGCGACCCGGCTGCTTACCAATCTGTGGTTCTGGACCATCCTCATAGCTGTGCCACAGTTCGCGTTTGTCGTGGCCAGCCTCGTCGGCCGCGGCGGGCGGTTGGCGTTCGACCTGCTGGTCTACGGATTTGCTGCGCCAGGCCTGGTGATGGTCGCGGTGGCGGCGGCGATGGCCGGGTCAGCAGTGGTATTTGGTATCGACGGGCCGTTCGCGGGTCTGGTCGCCTCGTGCTCGGCCGAGGCCGCGCCGCCGGGTGCGGCGACGCTGCTGCAGCTTGAGCCGCGTGCCGACCCAACCCGGAAAGGACTCGCGCACTCCAGCCTCTACAACGACGATCAGGTCATCCGCTACATCCTGTCGGCCGTCCAAACGTCCTCCCGCAGCTGATCCCACCGTTGAGGTCATCTCCGAAGGAGACTGGAGACTGCTCAACCCCTGACCGAGAGACGTCGCTCCTGACCACCGGCGCACCGGACATCGTCGGCCTCAGGCTCGCCACCGGCGCCCGCATCGGCGAGATCCTCGTCCCGAGATGGGAGGACCTCGACCTCGCCGCCGGATCGACAGCGGCGCGGTGGTATCACCCACCTCGCTCCACAACAGCCTGCGAAGGGCGCGATTCTCACGCTCCTGCGGATCAGGCCCCGAGTTCCTCGGTTGAGCGGCGACCCGCATGATCTCGCACGCTTTCGGACACTCGCGTACGGCCCCTTCCATTGACGCTGCTCGCCGCCGGGTGTCAGGGTCGACGGTGTTCCGAACACCAATCCGGAGCAACGGGGGAGGTGAACAGAATGGTGAAGAACGACTGCGCTGGCTGAGTCCGGCAGAAACCATGCTCGTAGGGTCGGGGCGGCCGGTGCGACAGCCGCGACCGCCCCGATTCCTGTGGAGATATGGTGGTGGCTGGAAACGTGGAGAACATTTATCCGCTGACTATGGGGCAGTTGTCGCTATGGCAGGACGCCGTGCGTCGCCCCGCCGATCAGCGCTGGGAATCAAATATGAACCCGGTCTGGGCCGTGCCACCGGGCATTGGCACGGATGAAGTCAGGTGGGCCCTTGCCGCGCTTGCGGAGCGGCATGAATCCCTACGGACGCATTACGTCAGGGACGGCGGCTCCAGTGACGTCCGCCAGGTTGTTGCCGCCTCCGCTCCAGCCGCTTACCAGGGAACCGTCGAGCAGGAACAGTGGTCGACGATGGCTGCCGAGCAGCTTCGGCTTCCGTTCGACCTGACCGAGCAGGCGCCGTGGCGGGCCTGGGCGGTCCAGAAGAACGGATTGACGTGTGAGGTCCAACTGGTTATCCACCACCTTGCCGCCGACGGCGCGGCCCTGACGGTCCTTCAGCAGGACTTTCAGTCACTGATCGAATCGCGACAGGCAATGCGGCCGGCCCCCACGCCCCGAGGGCTGGCCGCACGTCAACGAGAACCGGTATACGTGGCGAGGCTCGCGGCTGCCGCCGAGTATCGCGAACAAACGATTGCTGCCGCGCCACCGGAGACGGGGATTGTGCGCCAGGGCCTTTTGCGGGCCTGCGCACATACTGGGATCTCTTTCCGTCTTGCGCGGCAAACCGCACAGAAACTCGAAGTTACGTTACCCAATCTGCTCTTCGCGGCCTACTCGCACGCTCTCGCCAGCGCGGCCGGGGCAGACCCGCCCCTGCTGTGCCTGCTGTCCGCGAACCGGCTGGAGCCATCGGTACGAAACCTTGTCTCGTCGATGACGCAGTGGGTTCCGGTCCGCAGCGCCGAAGATGCGGGACGCCCGTTCGCTGCCGTTGCCGCCGATGCCAACATCAACGCGATACGCGCCCTTCAGCACGGGATCGTCGATCCCGCTGCGGTCGCGCCACTGGACCTCGACCGGGGATGCTTCTTCACGTTCGTCTCACCGCCACCCCGAACTGGTGCCGCGGCCGGTGGTGGTCTTGGGCACAGCCGGATTGAGTGGTTGCCGGCACGAGGACGCAGCGGTCCGAGCTTCTACCTCATTGCCAGCGTCTTTCCTGAGGTCACTCTGACCCTTCGTGTCATGCGATCGGGTTATGAGCGGGAGGACCTGGAGAGATTGCTGAGTTCGATGACGGCGATGTTGCGGCAAGAGGCGGCGCGATGAGTCAGAGCCTTTGGCGTCACCGCGATTTTATGGTGCTCTGGTCGGGGCGGACGTTGAGCGAAACCGGCGATGCGATTTCGTTGCTCGCCATTCCTCTCCTTGCGGTAACCGTTCTTGAGGCGAGCGCGCTGGAGGTCGGCGTGCTAACCGCGACAAGAATGGTCGCCTATCTGTTGATTTCACTGCCGGCGGGGGTCTGGGTAGACCGCTGGCCGAAACGAATGCTCATGATCATTTGCCATCTTCTGCGGGCCGGACTGGTGGCCACGGTCGCCGTAGGCGCCTGGTCGGGCTGGGTCACGATGGCGCAGCTTTGGATTGTCGCGTTGCTTTCGGGCGTGTGCACGGTGCTCTACGAAACTGCTCACCACAGTCTGGTGCCGACCATCGTGCCACCTGAGCAATTGCTTGACGCCAACGGGAAGATGAGCACGACCTATTCGGTTTCGATGATCGCCGGGTACAGTGTCGGCGGCGCGCTCATTTCGGTGATGGGTGTGGCAAGAACGGTGGGGTTGGATGCCGTGGCCTACCTCGGCAACGCCTTGTCGCTGCTGTTGATTCGCCGAGACGAGCCAGCGCGGGCTGTGGCGCGCGAACGGCATTTCCGCCGCGAGTTGGCCGAGGGGCTCTCGTTTGTGTTCCGTCATCCCATCATGCCGAGGCTGGTCGCGGCGGCGGCGACCCTGAACCTGTTCAGCCAGATGATTTTCGCTCTCTCGGTGCTGTATCTGGTGCGGGTTCTGCAGCTGTCCGAGGGACAGGTCGCGCTGACTCTCGCCTTGGTCACCATCGGTGGTGTCAGTGGGGGGCTGGTATCGGGACGGTTGGCCCGTGCAGTGGGCTCGGCGAGGATCATCTGGGCCGCACCGCTCGGCCTGGGCTGGCTGGTTCTGCTCGTCCCCGCGTCGCGGCCGGGCTGGGGCATGGCGACCTACACCGTCGGCATGGCCGCACTCAGCGCTCTGTTCGCCATCTACAACGCCGCATCGATCAGTTACCGCCAACGGGTCTGCCCACCGGAACTGCTCGGCCGGATGACGGCCTCGGTGCGGTGGGTCATCTTCGGGGTGATGCCGTTGGGCGCGCTCCTGGGCGGCGCGCTGGGCTCCTGGATCGGCGTCCGGCCGACCTTGTGGATCGCCGCAGCCGGAGTGTGGGCCTCAGGACTGTGGGTGCTTCTCTCGCCTCTGCGTTGGATGCGCGACCTGCCCGCTGACCATGCCGGAAAGCGCAACGAGGAGGCGATACACGTTGGCTGAGATGCCATACGGACAGCAGATTCTCGCGTGGGCCGGTAGCGGGATTCCCGCCGAGCGGTTCGTCGCCGTTGGCGGCGTGCGGCTGCCGGAGAAGCCGGATCTCGACTGGATGCAAGACCGCCTCGACGCAGCCGTGCGCCGGCATCCCGTGCTCGGCGCCGGCCCGGTGCCACTGGCGGACGTCGACGATGTCTGGGCGGCGTCGGCGGCGGCAAGCTATCCGCCGGAGTCGCCGTGCCTACTCTGGGCGTACGTGAACGGCTGCGAACTACTGCTCGTGGCGCACCACACGGTGTCCGACCCCTGGTCGATGCGTGTCCTGATGTGTGACGTGCTCGCGGGGGACGGCACTCCGGCCCCGTCCTACCGACACGAGGTGTCGGTGAAGCAGCTCAAAAGGATGCCCCGGGCCGTCCCGTTCTGGGAGCACGCGCTCGCCGATGTCCCGACGCTGACCACGGACGGTGGCTCCGGCGGGCCCGAGACCACACGAGAGCTGCGGATCAGGACCGATATCACGGTGGCCCAGGCGGATGTGGTCGGCCGCGCGGCGCGAAGCACCGCGTTCGTGGTGCTGTTCGCCGCATTCGCCCATGCTCTTCAACCGCTGAGCGCAGGCCGAGATTTGCTCATCCCGGTGCTGACCTACGGGCGCGACCGGTCCGAGTGGGACACCGTGGGCCTTTACATGAACGTGTTGCCGGTGCGGCTGACGACAACGGACCTGCCCGCGGTGCAGCGAGCCTTCATTGCGGCCTACGCCCAGGAGATTCCCTTCCCGGTGCTCGTGGAGACGGTGCCTGCTGCCGGCGCCGTCTTCGCCCGCGGTGGCCCGGCCCTGGCTCAGTTCGAGGTGATACAGGTTCCGGCTGACGGCAGTATCGAGCCCCTGACCATTCCCGCTGGCCTGGGTCTCGGCGGGCCGATACTGCCCGTCAACGGGCTCGCCTTCTGGCTGGAGCTCGGAAACGGCGGCGTCTACACCGTGTGCCTGCGCTACCGGGATGATCTTTATCGCGAAGCTGGGATGCGGGCTCTCGTTCAGCGGTTCGTCGACACGTGGGGAGACCTCTATGCAGCAGCAAGCTGAACTCCAGGGCCGGCTGATCGAGCTGTGGAGCAAGAAACTAGGTGTTCCCACGGTCACCGTCGAGGACAACTTCTTCGCCCTCGGCGGCGACTCCCTTCTGGCCGCGGACCTGCTGATGGACATCTACGAAGAGTTCGGCATAGAGATCGACGCGGCGGTTCTGTTCCTCAGGCCCACTATCGCCGACCTTCTGCAGGAGGTCTCGGCGGTATGAACCTGGTCCCGTCAACCGATGTGGCAGCCATCGACCTCGCACGGATCGACCTCAGCGACCCGGCGCTGTACGCCGACGGCGACCCGCACGCGGTATGGCAGGCGATGCGCGAGCGAGAACCGGTGCGGTGGCAAGCTGTCGACAGCAAGGGCTTCTGGGGCGTCTCCACGTTCGACGGCGCCGAGAGGGTGCTGTCGGACCATGCCACCTTCTCCTCCACCGGTGGCGTCATGCTCAACATGCTCGGCCGGCCGGAGCCCGCCCAGGGGCAGCAGTTCTCTGCGACCGACCCGCCGGAGCTCGCCCGAATTCGCGGACCCCTACAGCGTGACCTGGCGATGCGTGCTGTCCAGCAGCATGCCGCCGTCGTCCGGGACCATGTCCGAGATCTGCTCGGGTCGCTGTCGGGCAGCTTCGACTTCGCGACCGCCATCTCGCCGCTCCCGATGGCGTTCCTTGGGCCGCTCATGGGCATCCCGGCCCAGGACTGGCCGCTGATCGCTCGCCTGGTGGCGATGTCGGTCGCCGAACACGACCCGGACACCGCCGTCGAAGAGGGCCCTCAGGCGACCCTCGACCGGGGCCACCGCGAGCTGTTCGCCTACCTGCTGAACCTGTCGGTGGAACACCGTAAGCGTCCACGTGGCGACCTGGTGGACACGCTGTTGGCGCTTCCGATCAGCGCCGGTGGAGTAGTGGCCAACTGTTACAGCCTGATTCTGGGAGCTGCGGCCTCCATCGCTCACGTTCCCACCGCGACGCTCGCCGAACTGCTGCGCACCGGTCAGTACCCGACGTGGGCCGCGCGGCGCGCTCTCATTCCCGGCGCAGTAGAGGAAGCGATCCGCTGGACCTCTCCCGCCGGGCACTTCCTGCGTACGGCGACCCAGGACACAGCCATCAACGGAAAGGCAATCGCCGCCGGAGATGCGGTGGTGCTGTGGATTGGGTCCTCCAACCGCGACGAGCGCTACTTCCCCGACCCCCACCGGCTGAATCCCTCCCGCCGAGGGCAGCGCCACCTGGCCTTCGGCGCCGGTGCGCACTACTGCATCGGGGCGGCGCTTGCGCGGCTGGCGCTGAGGATCGTCTTCGAGGAGATGTTTCAAGGGTTCACGTCTTTCGAGCTTGCCGGCGACATCGTCCACGTCCGCTCAACGTGGCTTGCCGGCATCAAGAGCCTTCCCGTGGTGGGCCGACCGCGATGACCAGCGATGTGTTGGCGATGATCCGGGCACGCATGCGGGAGATGCCGGCTACCACCGCGCTCGTCGACCGTCACGGGTCAACGACGTACGGGGACCTGGAACGCGTGTCGGGCTCCATAGCGAACTATCTGAAGACCCGGGACGTGGCCGTGGGCGAGCCCGTTGGTGTGCACGCCCCGCTGTCCCGATGGGCAGTCGCCGGGATGCTGGGGGTGCTGCGGGCCGGCGCCCGATACGTGCCCATCGACATGGCGTTTCCCGCTGAGCGGCAGCAGCAGATGAAGCAGCGCAGCGGGGCACGTATCCACCTCACCCAGGACCTGATCGCGACACTGCCCGAAGGGACAGCGCCCTGGCGGGACGGCCCGTACGCCTACACCATCTTCACCAGCGGCTCGACTGGCAACCCTCAAGCGGTGACAGTCTCCCGGACAGCGCTGAGCTACTCCACCACAGCCCGGATCGAGTACTACCGTGAGCCACCACACCGGTTCCTGTTGTGCTCGTCCATATCCTTCGACAGCTCGGTGGCGGGCATCTACTGGACGTTGTGCACTGGCTCGACACTCATCATCCCCAGCGACAGGCCGGCAGACCTGCCCGCCGTTCTGAGGTCCGGTCGGGAGCACCAGCCGACCCACGCGCTCATGGTTCCCTCGCTCTACCGGCTCCTGCTGCGTGCACCGATTGAATCGCTCACGACGGTGATCGTTGCCGGGGAGACCTGCTCGCCCGAACTTGTTCGGCAGCATTTCGAGATCGCGCCACGAACCGCCCTGTTCAACGAATACGGCCCAACCGAGTGCACGGTGTGGAGCACGGTGCACAAATGTGCCCCTGGCGAAAACCCCGTGCCCATTGGCAGACCTATCCCCGGGACGACGGTGTCCATCCAAGATGGCGAACTCGTCATCTCCTCGCCCGGGGTGGCGAACGGGCATCGCGAGTACCGTACCGGGGACGTCGTCAGCCTCGGTGACGATGGCCTGTTGCGGTATCACGGCCGCGCCGATGATCAACTCAAACTGGGTGGGATGCGTATCGAGCCTGCCGAGATCGAAAGCGCTCTGCTCACCTTTCCCGGAATTACCGATGCGGCCATCGGCGTACACGATTCCCGGGTCGCCGCCTTCCTCACCGGCCTGTCCAGCATCGACGAAGGAAAGCTGAGAACCCATCTGCTGCGGCGACTTCCAGCAGTCGCGGTACCCAGGGCGTTCCGACCCGTCGCCAGCCTGCCCTCGCTCCCGAACGGAAAGCTGGACCGTGCAGAGCTGGCAAACCGCGCGGCAGCGATCTTCGGCGGCGTGCCGTCGCAGTGACGCAGGTATCACCCCACGCGCGGCGGCGTCGGTTCCTGGCGGCACTCGGTCGCGTGCGTCGGGATGTACGGGAGGAGTTCGGCGAGTCTGGCGGTGTCGCCGAGCCGGGTGAGGATGGCCGCGGCCTCCTCGAACGCCCCTCGCGCGGCCAACGGTTCGGTCTGCGCGTACGCCTTGCCCAGATTGGTGAGTGCGGTGGCCTGCATCGAATGCCACCCGCGGGTGCGCCAGATCGCGACCGACTCCTCAAGGTGAGCGATCGCCCGTGCGGGGAACCCGTCGGCCAACTCGATTTCGCCCAGCACCTCCAACGCCTCGGCCAGGTGGTGGCTCATGTGGTACTCCCGGCTGAGCGCCACGGCCGTCTCTGCCGTGCTGCGCGCGGCCGGATCACCGCGCTGGAGATCCAGCCGAGCCAGCGCGAGCAGCGTCAGGACTTCGGTGTAGGTGTCGCCGTAGTGACGCGAGATCGTCAGCGACTCGCGGAGCATGTTTTGACTGCGCTCAAGGTTGCCGAGCTGGCGATGGGCGATGCCGGCGAACTGCAGAACGGTCGCAACCCAGCGCGGATTGTCCAGGGCCCGCGCCTCGTCCAGCGCGTCGACCAGGCCAGCGGCGGCCTGGTCGAACCGCCCCTGCTCGTACTGGGCGATGGACAACGCCAACCGGGCGCGGATCCGGCCGCCCTGGTGCTCGGACTGGTTGGCCAACTGAAGGGCGCGGGTGGCGTAGGTGATTGCCGCGGAGTGGTCGCCGGCGGCGGTGAGCGCCCAGGAGCACATCACCGCGGCGTCGCAGATGCCCTGCTCGTGCCGCAGCAAGGTGAACATTTCCAACAACCGGAACGCGTCGTCGTGCATCCGGGACATCGCGTCGCCGTCGCCGCCTTCGGTGATCCACGTGGTCACGTCGATCAGGCCGCGTAGCATGACCGCCTCACCGAGCAGGTTGCCTGCCGCGCGGCACGCCGACATGACCTCGGTGTTGGTGTCGACCCAGTCGCTGTACATGCCGCGCACGTCGAAGTATTTCTCCAGGCAGCCGGCCAGGTCGAACGCCACGTCGTCGCGGCCGAGCAGACATGCCTGCCGGATCAGGGACAGCAGCGCCGATCGCTCGGCGTCGAACCACAGGCCCGGGTCGGCACTCGGCGCGTACCGCTCGGCCCAGCCCGTGGCCGGGCGCGGTCCGGGCCCACTGATCGCCGCATAGCACGGCCCCGGGATGTGTCGAGCCATCCACTCGGTGAGGGCCAGCCAGCCACCGAATCCACGGGTGAGCGCGCTGGCAAGCGACTCGTCGGTCTCCTCGACCTCTGCGCGTTCCCGAGCGAATATTCGTACCAGGTCATGGAAGCGGTAGCGCTGCTGCCCGGCCGCATCGGTCTCAGCCGCGGTGAGCAGCTGTGCATCCACCAACGTTTCGGCGTGCTCGATCCCCGTGTCCAACGTCGACTCGAGTAGGGCCGCGGCGAACCAGGCCGGAAAATCTGGCAGGTCGAAGAGGCCGAGCAGCCGGAACAGCCGCCGTACCGTCGGATCGAGCCCCTGGTAGCTCAGCGTGAGCGACGCGCGCACCGCCAGGTCGCCGGCTGTCAACTGGTCCAGACGGCGTCGCTCGTCGCCGAGCATCGTCGCCAGGTGTCCGAGGTGCCAGGTGGGTCGGGCGGCGAGGCGTGCACCGGCGACGCGCACCGCCAGTGGTAGCCCACCGCACAACGCGACGATCTCTGCAGCCCCCGTGTGCTGCGCGGCCACCCGCTCCTCCGTGGTGATCCTGGACAGGAGCCGGATCGCCGTGGTAGCTGGGAACACGTCGAGGTCGACGCGGCGAGCACCCTCGATGCCGGTGAGTCGTGCCCGGCTGGTCACGATGACAGCACAGCTCGCCGTGCCCGGCAGCAACGGTCGGACCTGTTCCTCGGTGGCGGCGTTGTCCAGAACCAGGAGTACGCAGCCGTCGGCGAGGCGACTTCGGTACAGCTCGGCGCGTTCGGTCTCGTCGGCCGGAATCACCTGGTTCGGTACGCCCAGCGCGCGCAGGAAGCGAGCCAGGACGTCGCCGGGCTGCAGCGGCGACGCGTCGGCACCGCGCAGGTTCACGTAGAGCTGACCGTCGGGGTGGGTGCCGGCCAGCCGGTGTGCGACGTGCACCGCGAGGGCGGTCTTGCCGATGCCACCCATGCCGCTGATCGTCGCGATGGCCGGCGCGTGGTGGTGGCGGTCGGTATTCGTCGCGCCCGACAGGAACTGGTGCAGCGATGCCACGTGATCCTCGCGACCGGTGAAATCGGCGATATCGGCGGGCAGCATGGCAGGCAGGGATCCACCGTTCGGTGCAGACTGCGACGCGTCGTACGTGACAGGTGCCGCGGCGGCCGGCTGGGTGGATGCGGCGGCGAGCGTGTTGCGCGCCATGACCCACATGGCGACGACCGTGTCGTCGAGCCCGCAAGCCCGGACGAACGTCGCGACGACGTCGCTCCTGGGCAGGCTCGAGCGGGCGAGCATCGAGGCGGTCGTACTCGCTGGCAGCATCTCGCCCACGGCCTCCGCCCGGCGGGCCAGCTGCCGATATGACAGATCCGACCAGGCCCGCAACTGGCGGAGGGCGGCAACGTACTCGCCCGGGCCGGTGAGCCCGATGGGGCTCGGCAACCCATCAACAAGCTCAGTCATACGTTCCCCCGTACTGACGTTGCTCTGTAGATGATCACCATAGTGGCCGATCGATGGTGCGACCAGCGGTGTCCGAGGCTGTCTCGGATGGACCCGAACGCCCAATCCATTGTGGTGCTCGTGCGCAGCCGATTCGATTGCCGCACATCCAACGCTGTCGCTCGGTGGGAACCGCGGTGGTGAAGCCCTACGTTCACGCCAACAGGGCGGACATCGCGACCGCAGTGAGGATGGACAGGTTGCCCTGGATCGAGGGCTAGCCCGGATCGTTGGACACGGTGACCGTCCACCGGCGGGTCCCGGTTGATCGACTCGGCTTCCTGCAAGTCGGGGCATCCGGGTTGCAGGGACGCCCCCACTTCGTGAAACCCAAGTCAACCACCTGGTCCGCCGCCTCGCCGCGTGCGGTGCACCTCGGAGCAGCCTTCGGCGGTGTGTCGAAGGCGGCTCGTGAGCCTGCACTGACAGCAAGCGTGACCTGCGGGAACATTGCGGGCACACCCCCGCTCGTGCGCCACACTCCGCACCCGTCGTCACCCATCTGGTCACCCGGGCGGGGACTCGTCACCACCTGCGGAGATTCCCGATATCCCGAGCCGCCTGTCGGATGAGAGCGCCGACCTTCCGGGTGTCGACGCTGCCTCTCGCTGCGCCCGAGTACCGAGAGGTCTGCCGCACCAGGAGAGCCGCACCAATCCAGCCCACCATGATCCCCAGCACCATGGTGACGAAGAGCAGCATCACGATCGGCACAAGTACGTTCGGCACAACGCCGAGCCGGGCGAACACCATCAACACGAGCGTTACCGGGAAGAGCAGAGCGAGGCGCATCCCTCTTACGAACAGGCGGTATCGATACGACTCCACGATTCCGGACATACCGGGGCCGTCCAAAAGGGCTCTCCATTCCGTTTCCCAGGCTGTTCGAACTACGCGGAGGTGGCATACGGGTCAGAGGCGTCCTGTTCTGCGGGTGAGCGGCTCACGCGAGGCGGATACGACGTTCGTAGTATGTCGACGGGTGCGGCAGTCCGTACAGTCGGGCGGTATGCGGCGTTGGGTCGTGGAGACGATGATCGTGGCGGCCGCGGGCGGGCTGACTGCGTACCGGCTCGCGACGACGCCGGTGGCGCTGGGTGACCGAGTGCCGGACCTGTGGGCGTACGGTGCCGCCGCCGTGATGGTGTTCGTGCTGCCCGTTCGACGGCGGTGGCCGGTCGGTGTGCTGATCCTCGTGGGCGGGCTTTATCTGGCCTACCACATCCACCACTACCCGGGTGGCGCGCCGGCGGTGCCCGCGTGGGTCGCGCTGTACTCCGTCGGTGCGGCGTCGCGGCAGCGCGTGGGTCTCATCGTCGCGGCCCTGTTCGTGCTCCTGGATGCCCAGGGGCGGGTGGCGGTGGCCGGCGCGAGGCCGTTCGACGCGTCGCTGGACAGCTCGACTGTTGTATTCGTGGCGGCGTTGCTGCTCGGCGAGGTGGTGCGCGGGCGCCGGACCCAGCTGGCGTTGCTGGCGGCCGACCAGAGCCGGGCCGCCGAGCAGCGGGTCGTCGAGGAGCGTATCCGCATCGCCCGGGAGCTCCACGACGTCACGGCGCACACCTTGGCCGTGGTGTCGGTGCAGGCGGGCGTCGCGGCCGACGTGCTGGACGAGGATCCCGCCCAGGCCCGAATCGCGCTGCGCGAGGTACGCCGGGCCAGCCGCGAGGCGATGGTGGAGTTACGCGCGGCGGTGGGCGTGCTGCGCGACGGCACCCCGGGGGCCGGGCCGGAGCCGCCGACGCCCACGCTCGATCGGCTGCCCGCGCTGGCCGAATCGACCGGTGCGGTCGTGACCTGCGATGGCGAGCCGCGCGCGTTGCCACGGGCCGTGGAAACCACCGCTTACCGCATCGTCCAAGAGGCAGTGACGAACGCGTTGCGGCACGCCGGTGCGGCCCAGATCGAGGTGCGTGTCGGATACCGTCCCGACGGACTGTCGGTGACGGTGCGCGACAACGGGCGGGGCGGCGTCCCGGTAGCCGGCAACGGGCTGCGTGGCATGGCCGAGCGCGCCGGCGGGCTGGGCGGGTGGCTTCGGGCGGGGCCGGCCGACGGCGGAGGCTTCGAGGTGCGGGGGTGGCTGCCGGTATGACGGTTCGAGTCCTGCTGGCCGACGACCAGACCCTCGTACGCGCGGGCTTCCGGGTCCTGCTGGAGCGGGCGCCGGACATCGAGGTTGTCGCGGAGGCAACCGATGGGGAGGAGGCGATCGCTCTCACCCGAGCCCACCGGCCGGATGTCGTGTTGATGGACATCCGGATGCCGGGCACGGACGGTTTGACGGCCGCCCGGCGCATCCTCGCCGATGCCAGGTTGCCCGACGTACGTGTTGTCGTGCTGACCACATTCGAGTTGGACGAGTACGTCTTCGCGGCGCTGCAGGCCGGCGCGAGCGGGTTCCTGCTCAAGGATCTGGAGCCGGACGAACTGCGCCGGGCGGTACGCGTGGTCGCCGCCGGTGACGCGCTGCTGGCGCCCGCCGTGACCAGACGGCTCATCGCGGCCTTCGCCAGCGGACCAGAAGTACCGGGCCTCGACAGCCTGACCTCGCGGGAGCGGGAGGTGGTCGCCCTTGTCGCCGACGGCCTGTCGACAGTGGAGGTGGCGGACCGGCTGAGGATGAGCCCGGCCACGGCGAAGACCCACACCAACCGGGCGATGACGAAGCTCGGGGCTCGCGATCGGGCACAACTGGTCGTGTTCGCGTACCGCAGCGGGCTTGCCGGCCTACCGCGACCGCGGTAGGCCGACGCCCACCGATGGCAGATCCGGTACGGGTACGCCGCTCGTAGCGTTCCGGTCATGTTTCTCATCTTGGGTCCGGCGTTGAATCTGCTCGCCGGCTTCTTCTGGCAGAACGACACTCAAGGCAGCACCGCCGGCACGATCATCGTGTTGTCGACCGCGTGCTGGCTCATCGGGCTGATCGGGTTGTTCGAGCGGCTGCGGCCCACCACGCCGAGGTACGTCGCGGTCGCGTTGCCGGTAACGGTGTTCGGCGCGATCGGCGGGGTGGCCTACGGCGTACAGAGTATTCATGAGGGACTGTTCGCCGTCTCCCACGCCGATGCGGTCGAACGACTCGGCGAGCACCCGTTCGCCGCGTTCGCTGTGTACTGGACGTGCGGACCGCTGTTTCCCATCAGCCTGTTCGTCCTGGGCCTCGTGCTGGCCAGGGTGCGCGTGGCGCCACTTCCGGTCGGCATCATGGTCAGCCTGGGCGCGGTCGTGTTCCCGCTGAGCCGCGTCACCCGGGAGGCGTCCATCGCGCACCTGGCGGACCTGTTCCTGCTGTTGCCGTTCCTCTATCTGGGGCTGCGGTCGATGTCGCAGTCCTGGGGCGTACCAGGCCCCCACCGCCACCGTGACGCCGTGGGTTCCTAGCGGTGTCCGGATCTGCCGCCGATAAGACGCGGCCGCCCACGGACCCCGCCTGACACTCCGCTGGGACGTGGACGCGACTACCCCTAGCCCCTGACCAACTGGCCGCATTCAGGCACACGCGACCCTGACCACGGCAGCCGCCCAGACGGGCCCGGACGAGTTCTGGATCATGATGCAAGACATCAAGGGAAACGAAGGCGACCGACTGACACACGACAACCGGCCGGGGTATCGCTCACCGCGATGCCCCGGCCGGCCCTTTGCGTGGGGTGGCCGCGTGGGCCGGTTCGGCGCCGCCCTCGACGGCGC
>NZ_JBEZZW010000047.1:0-57093 GCF_040639415.1 Micromonospora sp. NPDC023888
GCCGCCACCTCGGTTGCCTGGACCAGTGAGCCGACGGGGACCGACGTGCGCAACGCGCCTAGCAAGTACCGCCATCCCTGGTCGCTGATCGCGTCCGAGGCCGCCCGCCGACTCGGTGTCTGTCCCATGTAGGCATCCTCACATGCGCCCGTCCTGAGTCCCGCAACGCTGACAGCTTCCTAAAACACGGCCCGGAGGTCGTCGGTTCGGCGCCACGATTCGTGGGGTACCTGCCAGAGTGGTTCATGCCCTTGAGCGCGTACCACCTCAGAACCTCGGTCGCCGTGTCCGACATTCAGAAGGCCGTGGCCTTTTACGAAGGCGCGCTGGGCCTGCGGGCGTTGCGGTCCGGCCCCAGCGCCACCATCGCCGACGGCAGCCGCGTCTATGGCTCCGGAGGCGGACCGGCGTTGAACGTGTACCAGTCGGTCACTGCCGGGAAGACCCCGGCGACGCTGGCGACGTGGTACGTCGACGACATCGACCAGATTGTCGAGGAGCTCTCCTCGTCCGGCGTCGAGTTCGTTCGCTACGAGCAGCTCGAGCACGACGCCAAGGGGATCACCGCGCGGGCCGGAGGTGGACGTATCGCCTGGTTCCAGGACCCGGACGGCAACACCTTCGCTCTCGAAGCCGACGTGTGACCTCCTGGCTCGCGATCTGGTCCGTCACCACAGGCCGTCATTTCCGCTCAGGATCGCGGTGACCGGCGGATGCCGCCTCGCGGTGCTGATCGTGCGCCGCCGGATCGCCGTGACCACGGTCGCCGGGGCCCGCAGCCGGTGGGCGCCTGCCCGCTTTGAGCGCTGAGTAGCGCCGTGAGTCAGCGTCCCGGTGGGTGTTGCCGCACTCACGGGGACAGGCACGCCCGATCGTGAAGTGTCGGCCCGGCGGCTCAGGCCGGGCTGAACTGGATGAGGACCGACGCGGTCGGCAGCTCGTCCGGAGCGGGTGGCGCCTCGGTGCGCCAGGCCAGCCGTACGCGCCATCGGCGGCCCGGCGGTAGGCGGTAGGCGGCGGTGATGCCGCCGGCCGTGCCGCTGGAGAACCCGAGGATGCCCGACTCGAAGACCACCTCGAGGACGTCGCTGCGGTCCCAGCCGGCCGGATCGAAGTCGGCCGGCCCGTCCCAGGTTTCCAGCCGGGTGTCGCTACCCAGCACCACGGCGTCGTCGATGTTCTCGACCACCACGTAGCCTGGCGTCGAGCTGACCCATTGATCGAGCTCGTGCGGCGGGGGCGGTACGTTGCGCCGGTCGTTGCTGTCGTCGATCATCGCGAACAGTCGATAGTCGACATCGACGTACAGCTCGGTGTGTTCGACCAGCGCCGCCATGCTGACCCCTTCCCCGCTCCGTCGACTGCGAGGGTAGCGATTTCCCGCCGACCGTGAGTGTCCGCTTACTTAGTCACCCCTGCATCGACATATGGCGTTGGCTGAACTACTCCTGCCGCCACCTATCCAAAGGGGGAGTTGCGCTGACGTGACGATGGTTCCTGCCTGTCACAATCCTGATGTCGATGCTCGTGGGCCTGATCCCGAATTCTCCGGCCCGCGCCGAGCCGAGCCCGGACCAGACGACCCGCAAGCTCGTTCCGTACGTCATCTCCGACCCGGATGGGTTGGCGACCGCCGCGCCTGGCCGGGGGAGACCGACACCGAGGCTTGGTTGACGTTCTCGGCAGGCACAGCCGGTGCAGCACTCGCTTGCGCGGCCGGTGCATCATTGAGAGACGCCGATGAGCCCGCCCAGAGGCTGTTAACTCGACGTCAACTATGCCGTAGGAGTGTCGTATGGACCCGGAAAGGCGATCCCCTGAGCCGCCCCCGAACGAAGCAGCTTCAAGGGTGTGGAGTCACCTTTTGCATGAGGACAACATGTTCATGCAGCGCGGCAACTTCTTCATCGTGGCGCAATCGATGTTGATTGTCGCTTACTCGGCGCTGGTGGTGCAGATGCCCATTGCGTCGCCCTCTGGGCACGCAGTGGCCGCCTTCGGGGTACTGCTTGCGATCGTCTGGCTCTATGTTGGACACCGCCACCGCCGCTATCTTCAGCACGTGGACCGGCGGGCACGGCACTACCTGAGCGAATATGCCGCTACTCAAGGTGACCGCCCAAGGGGTCCGTTGTCTACCACGGCACTTCTCGCATACATGCTTCCGTCCTTGACTGTCCTTGTGTGGGTTACGTTATTGAGTATGGGCTAGTGCGACTGCGCGGGTTCGTCGCCAGCGGCCTGGCGTCGGAGGCGTTGGCTCGACTGTTTGGCTGGACGGTTGAGCCACCCCGGAAACTGCGGGTGTCTTGATACCTGTCTGTAGTCGCTAGTGCGCTTCGGTGCCCCGGTCTCGGTCTACCAGATGTTGGCCTCGCTCTGCTCGCTGGAGGCATGCCGAAGCGGAGCTCCAAGGCGCTTGGGCGACGCCAGGGTCACGGGCTCGGGATTGGGGGAGCATGGTGGGAGCAGCCGGGTGTCCTGAACGGCGTTGAACTGCATCCAATAGCGCAAAACGACGCTCAACCGCACCTGCCCCCACCTGCGGCTTCTCGTTTCTGCAGGTCATAGGGGGCGTGGCGTCCTGTTTCACCGCGGAGTGCTCCGCGGTTCTGCGCAGCGGTCGACAGTGCTCTATGTCTCCTGGCAGGGGAGTGTGCGTAGGTCAAGGCGGTGAGGAGCCGTTGGTTGGCCGGGCCTTGCATTTGGGAGCAGATTGGGTGCAGGTTGGCGAAGTGGTCTCCGCGGCCGAAGTGCTCACCGATGCCGGGCGGAGACGAGGGGCTTTGACCTGCGGTGATGGAGGTCGAGCGGTGCGGCGTGACCTCCCAGTGGATGCCGAAGTAGTCAGGCGTGTTGCTCGCAGCATGGCTTGTGTCCCCGGGTGACAGGTCGTGGCCGTCGCGGCGACAGGTCTGCACATGGTCGACGCCGATCGTACCGCCGGCGTCGGACCCCATCGTCGGTCCCGTTAGCTGAGACGCCGATCCGATGCGGGAGCCGGTGACCAGCGCATTCTCTGTGGTGACCTCTTCGAGAAGATCGAAGAGGTCAACCTTCGCTCCTCCCCACCTGGCGGTGCCGGCTGTTGGCGTGGAGCCCTCAGAGGCCCATTGAAGAGAGTCGGTCCCATCGACGTACCGCTCTGGGCCGTCTGTGCTGCTGTCGGTATGCATCCTGGGAGCTGAGACTCAAATCCCACAGCAACCTTCCGACCAGGGCTTCTTGCTGGGAGACCTCTTCGGCGAGCCCGAAGGCGTCAGCGTTGGTGCTCCCGCGGAGGCGGTAGGGCGGCGTCCACTCATAGCCGATGACAGTGCGGCGCCGCCTCACAGCATGCGAGGCGGCTCAGTCGAAGTCGATTCGCATCAGCCTGCTGGCGGCCCAGTCCTCCAATCGGGTCGGCCTGATGGTGCCAGGGTCGTGGGGCTGGTTGAGGTCGTCGACGATGGCTGCGATGACTGCGGCCCGTTCCGTGGGATCGGTGACCGTTGTCGCGTGCGCCGGCAGGTCTGCGCTGATGCCGTTCTTGAGGTGGAAGGTGAAAGCGGGGTTCGCTCGTAGGTTCGCGTACCAACCGGTCGCGCCTCCGCCCGCTCCGCTGCAAAGATAGGTTGCGCCGTTGGCGCGATAGAAGAAGATTTCAATGCGGTGGGATCGTCCGGTACGACGCCCGGTGGTGGTGATGTCCACGATTCGTTCGCGGGTTCCGGCCGCAGGTGTGATTTCGATGGAGCGCCTGATCTCGTGCGGCAGGTGCGCAAGTGGATCAGACGCGCTGCGCTCACCATGCTGGTCTGCGGGGTTCATGCGACTTCCTTCTGTAAAGCGGGGCCGAGGAGCAGTCCGCCGTCGATGACATACTCGGCGCCGGTGACGAAGGCCGCGTGCGGCGAAATGAGGAACAACAGCAGCGCAGTGATGTCGGCGGGCTGCCCGAGTCGCGGGACGGCGAACGGCTCGGGCGAGTAGAAGTCGGCGATCGGGGCGGCGCTGCCGGCCGCCGGCTCGGTGATGAACGGGGTGGCGACAACGCCGGGGTGGATGGCATTGACGCGGATGTTGTCGCGGCCCAACTCAAGGGCAGCGGTCTGAGTGAGCCCTCGGACCGCCCACTTGCTGGCGACATAGGGCGCGTAGAAGGCAGTACCGCCGATGCCCATGGTGGAGGCGATGTTGACGATTGCTCCTCCCCCTGCGCGCCGCAGCGCCGGTGCGGCCGCCTTGATGCCGAGGAAGGTGCCGGTGAGATTGATGTCGAGGATGCGAGCCCACGTAGCCCGCTGGGTGGACTCGATGAGGGCCGGCGGGTTCTGCACCCCGGCGTTGTTGACCAGGACAGTGAGCGCACCGAAGGCCTTCTCGGTCTCCGCGATGGCGGCGGCCCATGACTCTTCCTGGGAGACGTCGAGGTGGACGAAACGCGCCCCGCCTCCCAGCTCGGCGGCGAGGCCGGCGCCGCGCTCGGCATTGATGGCGCCGATGACGACGTTGGCGCCTTCGGCGTGCAAGGCGCGAACGTGGCTGGCTCCCTGCCCACCGGTGCCGCCGGTCACGAGAACGGTCTGATTGGCGAAGCGGGGCATCTGATCCTCCGAGTACGAGCGAGAGACGACAACCCGTAGAACCGGGTGGTGAGTCGTGCGACTCACCACGCCGAAGCTACGCCGCCGGGAGTGGTGAGTCAACCCACTCACCTCGCTATCATGGGCGCATGACCCCAGCGCCGTCGGCTTATCACCAGCGCGTGGCGCAGGAGAAGCGCGCGCTCATCGTGCAAGCCGCTACTAAGCTTTTCCTCGAGTTGGGCTACGACCGGGCATCACTAGCGCGTGTTGCCGAGAGCGCCGGGGTGTCGAAAGCGACGCTGTTCAAGCAGTTCCCGACTAAGGCGGCACTGTTCGATGCCATCGTCATCGACTCGTGGGCCGAGAACGACGTCGCAGACGTGCCGCCCGCCGGTGACCTGACGGCCGGCCTGACGGTGCTCGGCCGGCGCTACGCGACGCTGTTGAGCCAGCCGGAGATGACGGACCTGTTCCGCATCGTCATCGCCGAACTGCCACGCTTTCCCGAACTGGCCAAGGCGCATTTCTCACGCGGCAAACTGCCATACTTCGAGTCCGTCCGGATCTACCTCTTGACCGAGCGCGACGCGGGGGCCGCGGACATCGCTGATCCGGAGATGGCCGCTACGCAGTTCCTCGGGATGATCTCCAACCACCTGTTCTGGCCGAGTCTGGTGCTCCCGGATTGGACGGTGACCCCTGCCCGCACGACCGCGGTTGTGGACGAAGCCGTCCGCACCATGGTTGCGCGGTATGGCACCGAGGTTGACCGCCCGGGCCCGTGAGTTCGTTACCGCATCTGCCGCCGACCGTGCGCGCTGCGCCTCGGCGCCCCGGTCGCGTTGACTAAAAGTCGGCCTCGCGCTGCTCGATGAAGACGTGCCGAAGCGGAGCCCCAAGGCGCCTGGGCGACGCCAGGGCCACCGGCCCGGGATCGGGGGAGCAGGGTGGGAGCAACAGGGTGTCCTGAACGGCGTTGAACTGCGTCCAACGGCATCGAACGGGGCCCAACTGCACCCACCCCTATCTGCGGCTTTACGTTTCCCCAGGTCAGAGTGGGTGCGGCGTCCTGTTTCCCCCGGAGTGCTCCGCGGTTCTGCACAGCGGTCGACAAGGCTCCATGTCGCCTGGTAGGGGACTGTGCGCAGGTCACTGTGGTAACGAGCCGGTGGTTGCCCCGGCCTTGCAACTGGGAGCAGATTGGGTGCAGGTTGGCGAAGTGGTCTCCGCGACCGAAGTGTTCACCGATGCCGGACCGAGACGAAGGGCCTTGACCTGCGGTGATGGAGGTCGAGCGGTGCGGCGTGACCTCCCAGTAGAGGTCGAAGTGGTCAGGCGTTGCTGCTCCCGGGATGGCTGGCGCCGGTCGACATCTCGGTTCGCCTGAGGGCACGTCTGTAGGCTTGCGGCAGATCGATGTGGAGCATTGCGGGTGAGCTTGCTGGAGTCCGCCGCGATTCCGTCATTCGAGACACCGATCCCACGGGTACGTCCTGCGCAGGCCCTTCAGGCTGGAGACCTCTTCGGCGAGCCCGAAGGCGCCATCAACGCTTTGACTCGGGCTCCAGCTGCGCAAGATCCGGCCACCGAGCCGCACGCTTTCGTGCAGGTCCAGGCGCCTTCGTCGGCGGGTCGGCGGATATGGCCAGACCAGCCCAATCCGATCGGTATGCGGCTGTCTAGCGGTGTAGTGTCGTTGCTCGATGAAGCGAAGAGCGGGTCGCCCGGACAGCGAGGTCCGTTCCTTGCTGGTCAGTGTGTTCTTCGGGCTCGGGATCAACATGCTGACCGCTGAAACGGCGAGTTGGTGGGGTCCGCTGCAGCCGCTAACGCGGTACCCGTACGTGTGGGTTCCGATGTCTCTAGTGGCGTGGGTGGGCTGGCTGCTGTGGCGCGGCCACCTGCAGCGGGCGACCTGGACGAGCAGGGAGAACCCGTACCCCGTGGCCCGCTTTACCGGGAGTTGCGCCTGACCACCGCCTTCCCCGGCGCGACCCGTCTGGCCCGGCGCGGCGACGCGGTACGCGGTTGTTCGGCGTTGTGCGAGATTGATTGATTGGCGCCACCATCAGCGGCGATCAACTTCGCTGTTCCGTAGAAGTGGACGGCGGGACGACTCTCAACCAACCCCGTCCCTGAGGAGTGGAAGTCATGATGCTGCGCAAGGCGTTCGGAGCGCTGCTGGCGATGCTGACCTTCGGCACGGTGCTGGTCGTCACGGCGGCCCCGTCGCAGGCGGCGGTGGCCTGCTCGGGCACGGTCACCTACAGCTACGCGTACCCGCCGAGCAAGCCCGTTGCCGAGCTGGTCATCTACTACAACAGCACCAACGGCGGCACGAACAGCGCCTGCATGTACCACCGCGGCGCGGCGTACGGCTCCTCGGCGCGGACCTCCGTGCAGATCGCCCGGTGCGCGGAGACCTCCGGCACCGGCTCGTGCACCGCCACCGCGGTCTCCACCAAGGACAACGCCGACTACCTGTACTACGCCGGGCCGCGCGGTGTGACCGGCACGGCGAACAACTGCGTCGACGCGTACGGCGAGATGGACTGGGCCGGCACCACCTACTGGATCCACTCCGGTCGCCAGGGCTGTTGAGTTCGGTGCGCCTGACCGGTGGCCCGGTGGGATCCGTCCCGCCGGGCCACCGGTGGTGGCCGTCCGCCGTCCGCGTACGCCCCCATCAGGGGTAGAGGCAGGCGGTACGGCGGGCCGCGAGCCGCTGGTCGGCGGCGAGCGGCAGGGCCTCGGCGGTGCTGGAGCCGTCGGGGCGGGCCGCCCGCACGTCGAGTACGTCGGTCGGCGCGCCACCGCCGAGACAGGCGACCGCGGCCACCGGGATCTCGGCAGTGGGTCCGGGTTGCACGGACAGGCGGTCGATCTTCCAGACGAGGTCGAACGGCGGGGCGGCCGTGCCGGTCATTCCGATCTGGTGCCAGCGGCGCTCCGCCGGCAGCGCGGGGTCGTCCGCGTAGTAGGCGGCAAAGCCGACGATCTCCACGTGCGTGCCGGTCGCGCTCAGCCGCCACCCACCCGGGCCGGTCATATCGGGGGCGATCGCGAGGGCGATCGCGGCCGGCCCGGGTCGGTCGCCCTGGCAGCGGGACGGTTCCAGGCCCGTGGGCGGGTTGCCGTGCACCACCCCGGAGGCGATCAGCCCACCGTCGGCGAGGGTGAACCAGCGGATGTCGGGGGTCTGGGAGGTCGAGTCGGTGATCCGCTCACCCAGGCAGTAGCCGGTGAGCCCGACCACGCAGCCGGGCGGAATGGTGTAGAGGATGCCCTGGTCGCGGCGGGGCTCGCTCCGGACGTGCACGCCACCGCCGTACGTGACGGCGGTGAAGGCGGCGTCCGTGGTGGTCGCCGGGCAGGCTGTGGTTGTCGTCGTGCCACCGGCCGACGTCGCCCCCTTGGCCGCCCACCTCGGCTGGGTCATCGGCACCACGGCGGCCGTACCGGCGAGACCGGCGACCGCCACCGCCGCCAGCGCCAGTCGCCGTCGGAGTTTCCGGTGCCGCGGGGGGCTCGCGGGCCGGTCGTGGGTCGGTCCGGCTGCGCCGCTGGTGCCGGTTGGCTCACCCGTAGCCGGGGCGGGTGGATCCCCCGCAGTCACAGTGGACGGTGACTCTGCAAGGGGCGTGGCGATCGGTTCGGCCGGCGTCGGGTCGGGTGTTTCTGCCCTCGCCGGGTCGGCTGGTGCGCTGGCCGAACTGGCGGGCCGCAGTTCCTCGTTCAGTTCGAACCAACGCTGCCTCCACTGGGCGGTGTCCCCGCCGCAGGCCCCGACGTACGCGAGCAGCACGTCGAGGCTGGGTTGCCGGATTCCGCTGGCAGCGGCGGAGAGGGTCGAGGCGCTGTAGCCGGCGACTTCGGCCAATCGCCGGTAGGTGGGGTTTCCCGCTTCGACACGTAACTTTCGTAGCTCATGGGCGAAGGACGACAACGGCCCAGCCGTTGGATCTACGGGCCGCTCGTGCCGAGCCATGCCGCTCCCTTGTCCCGGTAGCGCCCTGGAGCGGGGGTGCCGCAGCACAGGGCTCATGTTCCTTGGTAAGTCCTCCAAAGTGGGGGAATCATATTGAATTCCTCGACCGGCGGACGACGGCTACCAGTGTCCGGGGGTGGCGTGGGACCGGCAGTGCGCGCTCAGCCGTTGAACGTCGCCGGGTGCGGCCCGACACGCAGGTCCCGCTCCAGCGAGCTGATCGCATCGACCTCCGCGGCGTTCAGTTGTGGTCGGTCTTGCCGAACCCGAACACCAATCGCGCCGGCGTTGCTGCTCCCGGGATGGCTGGCGCCGGCCGGCGTCTCGGTTCGCCTAAGGCGACGTCTGCTGGCCTGTTGCAAATCGATGTGGAGCGTTGCGGGTGAGCCTGATGGAGTCCGCTGCGCTTCCGTCATTCGAGACACCGGTCCCACGGGCAACGTCCTGAGCAGGCCCTTCGGGCTGGAGACCTCTTCGGTGGGCCCGAAGGCGTCAGCATTGGCGCCCCTGCGCCCCTTCAGACTAGTTCGGCTGACCGGCAGCTTCGCGGCTGGATAATCCATCGCCCCGATAGCGCCCGAATGCTACGAAGGGACGTGCCTGACATGAACAGTTCCCTTGATGCCACGTCCCTGGAAACTCCGCGGCTGCTGTTGCGCCGCTGGCAAAGCAACGATCTGGACGGCTTCGCTGCGGTAAACGCACAGCCTGAGGTGATGCGCTACATCCATGACGGTGGCACCTTGGACCGGGCCGCGACCGCGGAGCGCCTGGCCACCTATCAGCGGCACTGGGATGAGCACGGCTTCGGCCTGTACGCGGTGGAGATCAAGGAGACCGGCGAGCTGGCCGGTTTCACCGGGCTGGCGGTGCCAACCTTCCTGCCCGAGATCATGCCGGCGGTGGAGATCGGCTGGCGGCTCGGCCGCGCGCACTGGGGGCGGGGCTTGGCCACCGAGGCGGCCCGGTCCGTGGTGGCCCACGCTCGTGCCGAGTTCGGACTGCGGCGGCTGGTCAGCATCCACGTTGTCGGCAACGAGGCGTCGGCGCGAGTGATGGTCAAGCTGGGCATGACGCTCGAACGCGAGACCGTGCAGCCGGACACCGGCCGCCAGGTCCGGGTCTACGCGATGGATCTGTAAGCGGTCCACCCATCGACCGTCCCGACAGCTCCCGCCCGGCATCCGGATTTGCCGCCACCCGTGCCTTGCATCCTCCGAGCCATCACCCCTCGTGGGTACGCCCAGGCGGCCTCGGTCCAGATCCCGCATCGGACACCGACGCCTTTATCTCCCCGCTGCGAACCAGTTCTCGGATCGCTCATGGCCGACACGCCCGGTTCCGGCACGATCAGCTGGTCGACGGCCCAGAAGTAACTGCCGTTCGCGACTTCGCCGGTCTTCTTGTAACTCGCAAGCAGGCGGCGGACCTCGTCGACGGCGAAGATCGTCAGTGCCCAACTGGAGCCGTCAGGCAGATCGACGAATGCATCCGCGTTGGCTAGAGACTCCTCGGTGTCCGTGTGGCGATTGAGAAGGATCCGTGCCACGAAGGTCGGTTCCGTGATGGTCACGTACGGACCCCGGGCCGGGGAGCAGATTGGGAGCAACAGGGTGCCCTGAGCGGCGTTGAACTGCGCCCAACGACGTTGAACGTCGCAAAGGCTGCGCCCGTTGGTTCCGATGAGCCAGCGGGCGCAGCCTTGCTGATTGAGCAGGGAAGCGACACATCGCTATTCCGATGCGCGGCCTCACCCATTCGATGTGGCTAAATAGTTTATTCGCTCGGTGATCAGCCCGTGCAGTTGGGTACCGCCGGTGCGCTGCCCACGCAATTGTTCGGCGTGTTGGCGCTGATCGGGGAGTTCGTGGTGGTCATGGTGCCGCCCTGGCGATACACGCCACCGGCGGTCAGGAGCTCGTGGTTGGCCGTGACCGCGGTCTGGGTCAGCGTGGTCGCGGTGGAATTGAGCGCGGCGATTCCGCCACCGCCCAGCGTTGCGCTGTTTCCGGTGATGAGCATCAAGCTACCGGAGACACCAGTGGTAGTCAGGGTGCCTCTGCGACCGTTGTAGATTCCGCCACCACTCAGCAGCGCGCTGTTGTTGACGACCGGGCTTCGGGTGAACGTCGCGGCCGGCGCCGTGCCGGTGCTGGTGTCGACGTTGGACAGGCCGCCACCGTTGAGTGTGGCCGTGTTGCCGCGCAGGCTGCTCTTGGTCAGAGTGACGGCACCGCGGTTCAGGATGCCGCCGCCGCTACCGACGACACTTCCATTGGAGAACGTGATTTCGGTGGTGAGGGTCAGCTTGCCAGTGACGCTGACCTCCGCGATCCGGAAGGGCAGCAGCGAAGAGCGCGTGATCGTCGCCGGGCCGATCATCTCGATGGGCGTGGTGATGACCGGCAGCGCGTTGCTGAGCCCTCCGTACGGGAGGGTCATCTGGTAGGTGCAGCCCGAGGCGAGGACAAGGGTGTCGCTGGTCGCGGTGGAGTTGGCCTGGGTGACCGCCGCGACGAGAGCGCCTGGGCTGCACGCCACGGGAATGCTGATGGCCGACGCCGCAGGAGCGAAAATGACCACGCCTCCGGCCACGACAGTGACGCCGATCAGGGACTGGATGCTGGTACGGATGCGTCGGATGACGCCTACTTCCCTGAAACACAGTAGAGAGGATTCCGCGCGGCATGGCGTGCCGCAAGTGGAGTAAAACACCTGGCGCATACCACGCTGCGGAATTTTGCGCATCTCAACGAACGGCGCTCGGTGTCTCAATCCCGGTGGACGTTCCGTGCCGATTCGTTGACTGAGATGACCAGTACGACTCTACTGTCGATTGAACTATAACGTCAAGTTATCATTTCGGGGCTACTTGGAAAATTATTCGAGTTGGCTCTCCAGGGTCTGGCCAGCGAGAATGGTGTTTTCGGCCGTTGGGTATGGACTGGTTTCCGACTCTCTATCGATGGCAGAACTTGAAATGAATTTCTGACCCCTCCCGGTCGTCACGACCGAGTGCGCCGCTTGCTTTGAGCGGTGTAGCCGGCGTCAGGGTGCCGATTCAGAGCCGTGGGCGTAAGGTGAACGGAAAGAATTTCGTGGACCGGAGTTGCCCCGGTTGCTGCACGCTGCCCATCAGCAGCTACAAGGACCTATCGTCGGAACGCTCGGGAGTCATGCTCCACACCCCGAGCCGGTCGATGTCATCATCGCCGAGACTCTCCGGCTGCGGGAAGCGATCGAGCAGTGCGTCATAGAACCGCCCCACCGCGGGATGCGCGGCGAACACTTCCTGTGCGCCGTCGCCCCAGCGCTCCAGCTTTGCTCGCGCCTCGGCCGCAGTGACCGGTTGGTCCTCGTGCCAGACGTACAGGTCAAAACTCACCGCAACCCCAAGTGCCTCAGCCAGACCGGCGACGACGGCCTAGGTCCCGCGAACGTGCGCGAGAACCCGTGCACGGTCTGCCGCGGACCGTGATCGCAACGGACAGCGTGGGCAGCAGTACCGACACCTCCTTGAGTTCGACGAGATGTCGCAATCCGGTGTTGGTGAGGCTTCAGCGGTGCGGCGATGGCATCCATCGGGTGAGTTATACCGACGAGTTCCTCCTCGGCGGAGGCCCTCACCATCTGGTCAGCGTTGGACATCAGTTGATGTCAGAGCGCTGCGCGAACGGGTCACACTGGCGCGCGCAGCGGGCGGAAGAACGCTCGCAGCTCCTCGGCGAGCAGCCGCGGCTCCTCGATGGCCGGGAAATGTCCGCCGCGCGGCAGCTCGGTCCAGCGTTCGACCTGGTAGAAGCGCTCGGCCAGCTCACGCGGCGGCTTAGGCAGCGGTACGAACTCGTTGGGGAAGAGCGCGAAGCCGGCCGGCACCGGGATTCGCTCGGTCACCGGCGTGGGTTGCCGGCGGTGCTCGTAGTACATCCGGATCGACGGCGTAATGGTGCCCGTGACCCAGTAGAGCGTGAGCGTCGCGAGGAGGTGCGCACGGCCGATCCGTGCGTCGACGTCGCCGTGACTGTCCGACCAGTCGCGGTACTTCTCGACGATCCAGCCGGCCAGCCCGGCGGGGGAGTCGGTCAATCCGTACCCCAAGGTCTGGGGTTTCGTCGCGTGTTGATGTGCATAAGCGCCCTCGGCGGTTTGCCACTCGTCCATCCATGCGAGGTACCGCTGCTCCGCGTCGCTCCACGGCTGCTGCGGCCGCGGCATCGCCGTGGCGCTCAGGAGGATGCCGGTGACACTCCTCGGATGCAGCTTGGCGAGCTGCGTGGTGACGCCCGCGCCGAGGTCGCTGCCGTGGGCGGCGAACGTGCGGTAGCCGAGCCCCTCGGTCATCAGCCGATGCCAGCGGTCCGCGACGACGGCGTTGACCACGCCCGGGGATGTCGGCCAGTCGGAGAACCCGAACCCCGGCAGCGACGGCACCACCACGTCGAAGGCGTCGGCCGGGTCGTCGGGCTCGGTGAGCAGCGGGATGAGGTCGCGGTATTCCAGGAAACTGCCGGGCCAGCCGTGGGTGAGCACGATAGGTAGCGGGTCTGGCCCCCGGCCGCGGGCGTGGACGAAATGCGTACCCTCGAACCGGTAGTGCGGCAGCTCGTTGAGCGTCTTCTCGAAGGCCGGCCAATCGAAATCCTGCCACTGGCTCAGCAGCTCGCGCAGGTAACCCGGCTCGGTGCCGGACTCCCATCCCGGCTCCAGCGGTGCCTGCGGCCAGCGCGTGCGGCCGATGCGCTCACGCAGGTCAACAAGCACTTCGGGCTCGACGGAGATGCGATACGGCTCGATCGTCGACACCCGCGAACGATAGCCGATGCACGGCAGGCGACCGCCTTCGTTCGCTCGGGCACCCCTTGGTCGACGTCGCTCAAGCCTGGACCGAGGACCCTGACCGACGGGCTGAGGCCGGGGTGCCGGACAGCGTCGTCTTCGCGACGAAACCGCAGCTGGCACGCTGCCTCATCGAAACAGCCGTGGTCGGCGGGTTGCCCTGCCGGTGGGGCGCCGGCGACGAGGCATACGGCGGTGACCCGCAGCTGGCCGCGGCCTTGCGAGGCCAATCTGGGTTACGTCCTCGCGGTCGCCTGCTCGTACCGCGTGCCGACCGACCTCGGTATCCAACGGGCCGACCGAATCGCCGCCGAGCTACCGAAACGGGCGTGGCAGCGGATCTCCGCCGGCGACGAGGTGAAAGGACACCGCTACTACGACTGGGCGTTCATCACCCTGCCGCAGGCCACCGACCGGCACGACGGTCATCACTGGCTGCTGATCCGCCGCAACCGCACCACCGCCGAGCTGGCGTTCTACCGCTGCTGGTCACCCGAACTCGTCCCGCTACACCACCTGGTCGGCGTCGCCGGCAAGCGGTGGACGGCGGTGAACGGTCAGCAGGAGTGCGTCTGCCAACTCACCTTCGTGGCGAACATGGGCACATAGAGGTCCCCGCCCGAACCGGGGCGGGCGCACAGCACGCCAGACAGCTGCGACCCGAGGTAGTTGTAGGACCAGGTGATCTCGGCGTTCCGGGATGTGTAGTTGTAGAAGTTGAAGGCCGGGACGTTGCCGGACCACTCGCCGCTGGTCACCAGAGACGGAGTCGCCGTCGGGCCCTCCGGCGGGTGATCCCAGTTGGGCCAGATGCAGAACGTGCCCTGTGGGCAGTTGCCGGCTGACCAGTTCGACGGTTGAAAGGTTGCCGCCGAGGCGGCGGGGGCGGTGGCCAGCACGCCCGCGACGGACGCGGCGACGGCGATGGATTTCAACAGCATCGTTCACCCACTTTGATAGACGTCAATGGATTGTTTTACGCTACCCTGGGAAAGTTGAACGGGCAAGCAGTTGAGGGTGCGCGTCATGGTGGGTGAGAAGCGCGCGAGACTGACGGCTTGACGGAGGACAGGTACGGACACGTCGAGACCGATGCCGCTGCCGTGCGACTCATGCTCGGCGCCGGCGAGGATCCCGAGACGGTAACCAACGTCGATGCGTTCATCCACCTTGCGAACGGCATCGTGGTGGAGTACGAACTGGTCGGCACTCACACAGCGACCGGAACAACCGCCTCGACGAGCGGGACCGGTCGGTAGCCTGAGCGCTGCTGCGCCCGGGATGCCTGTGGTCGGCCATGATGCTTTCCGGTCCCCAATCGGGCGACGTCCGCTCATGCCGTAAACAGTGCGCGACCATCCGCCAGTCACTCCGCGAGGCCGCAGGCAGTGCTCGGCTCACCGGCCGGGTCGCTGCCGCTCCGGGGACGACCCGGCCGGAATCTTCAGAACAGCGAGGAAGGCGTTTACCGCGGGGGTCCGGCCCAGGCGGCTCCAGACGAGATGCTCGACCCGGGCCGGCGCATCGGCGACCGCAATGGCGGTCACGCCGGTGAGCCGCGGCACGTAGGTGGAGGCGAGCATGGCGACGCCGAGACCCGCAGCGACGAGGTCAGCCATCAGGTCGGCGGCGGTCACCTCGAACGCGACGTCGCGGGTCAGGCCGGCGGCGGAGAATGCCTGATCGGTCTGGGCGCGTCCGGCGCTTCCCACCGGAAAGTCCACGAAGACCTCGGCAGCGAGCCGGTCGAGGTCGACTGCCGTTTCCCGCGCGAGCGGATGATCCGGGGCGACCAGGGCGACGAGCCTGTCCCGGGCGAGTTCGTGCGCGTCGACGCCCTTCGGGTGGACCTTTTCCGGCAGCCCCAGGAACGCCACGTCCATGACGCCCTCCTTGACCTGCTCCACGAGTTCGTCGCTCCCGCCGACGCGCAGGCCGACGCGCACGTACGGGTACCGCTCCCGGAACACGCGAAGCGTGGCCGGAATGTCGACGGCCGCAACCGTGGGGATCAGACCCACCGTCAGTCGTCCCCGTACCTCTCCGACCGCCGCCGCGACCTCCGCGGCCGCGCGTTCGGCGGCGTCCAGACACTGGCGGGCGGCGGGGAGGAACGCCGCACCCGCCGGGGTCAGCCGCACCCGGCGGCTGGTCCGCTCGAAGAGCCTCGCGCCGAGTTCCCGTTCCAGGCGCGCAATCTGGTGGCTCAACGCGGACTGGACGACCAGGCACCGTTCGGCGGCCCGGGTGAAACTGCTCGTCTCGGCGACCGCGAGGACGTAGCGCAGTTGGTGAAGCTCCATCGATCCATCTTCTCTGTAGATCGATCGGATGACAAACATGCGTTGGACTCATCGATGGGTAGGCGACGAGACTTCCGATATGACAAGTTCCAGAGCGGAGACACTCCTCCGCGCGACCGGCGGCGGCACGTTCCGCAGCGGCCTGCCACGCACTGCCCTGACCGCGCTCGCCCCGCTGGCGTGGGGCACCACCTACGTCGTCACCACCGAGCTTCTTCCGCCGGGTCACCCGCTGTTCGCAGGACTCCTGCGCGCGTTGCCCGCCGGTCTGGTGGCGCTGGCGGTCTCCCGTACCCTGCCGAGAGGGGCGTGGTGGGGAAAAGCGGCAGCGCTCGGCGTACTGAACATCGGGCTCTTCTTCCCGCTGCTCTTCGTCGCGGCCGAGCGGCTGCCGGGAGGTGTCGCGGCAACCCTGGGCGCGGTGCAGCCGCTCGTCGTCGCTGTCATGGCCGCGTCGCTCCTGCGGGAGAGACTCACCGTCTGGCGCGCCGTCTGGGGCGTGACCGGTGTGGTGGGCGTGGGCCTGATGGTGATCGGGCCGGATGCCGCGCTCGACGTGGTGGGGATCGGGGCCGGCCTCGCCGGCGCGGTCACGATGGCGCTCGGGGTGACCCTCACCAAGCGCTGGGGACGTCCCGCCGGGGTGACCCCCATGGCCTTCGCCGGGTGGCAGCTCAGCGCGGGCGGTCTCTTCCTGGTGCCCATCACCTTCCTCGTCGAGGGCCCCCCACCGGTGATCGACCCGCGCGCTGCTCTCGGCTACCTCTGGCTGGGCCTGGTCGGCGGGCTGGCCGCGTACGTCCTGTGGTTCCGCGGCGTCGTCGCGCTGCCCGTGACCTCCGTCGCGATTCTCGGTCTGCTCTCGCCGCTTGTCGCCGCGCTGCTCGGCGCCATCCTGCTCGATCAGACGCTCGGCCCCATCGAGCTTCTCGGGCTCGGGCTCTCGCTGGCCGCCATCGCCGCGGGACAACTTCCCGCGCCAACCCGCCCACGTCGCACGGGCGCGCCGCTCGTACCGGAAGGGGTAACTCGATGAAGATCGCCGTAGTCGGAGCCGCGGGAATGGTCGGTTCGCGCGTCGTCGTGGAGGCCGCGGACAGGGGACACGAGCCGATCGCCATCTTTCGGAGGCGGAGACCGGCCGCACTGCCCCACGGCGTGACCGCCGCCGTGGGCGACGCGGACGATCCCGGGCGGCTCAGCCGACTCTTCGACGGCATCGATGCGGTCGTGGCGGCGACCCGTCCCGCCCCCGGGTACGAACACACCGTCTCCGCGACGACCACGGCGCTGCTCGACGCGGCCGACGCGGCCCGGACGCGCATCGTCGTCGTCGGCGGCGCCGCCCCGCTGCGGATCCCCGGTCACCCGGACCGGCTCGTCCTCGACAGCCCGGAGTACGTGCCGGAGGCCTGGCGCACCATCGCCGCCGCCAGCGTCGCGCAACTCGACGCCTGCCGGGCGCACCGGGCCGACTGGGTCTACCTCAGCCCGCCCGCCATCCTCGAACCCGGAACCCGCACCGGGACGTACCAACGGGGCACCACGACGCTCATCACCGGTGCCGACGGCGCGTCCCGAATCTCCGCGGAGGACTTGGCCGTCGCCGTCCTCGACGAACTGGAGAGCCCGGGCGGGGACAGACACTTCACCGTGGGATGAGATCCCGCACGTGTGGGCCGCGTCCGTGCCGGTGCTCCCACGATCACCGGCACCGGGACGCGTCGGTCGGCGGATGCGGGATCAGACGGGCGGGGCGTCTCGGATGGCGAGTGCGGCCTGGATGAGCGCGGCGTGGGTCAGCGTCTGCGGGTAGTTGCCGAGGTGCGCCCCCGTCGCGGGGTTCAACTCTTCGGCGTAGAGGCCGAGTGGGCTGGCGTAGTCGAGCATGGCCTGGAACAGCTCGACGGCCTCCATGCGGCGCCCGGTGCGTGCGAGGCCCTGAACGAGCCAGAATGAGCAGGGCAGGAACGCGCCCTCGGTGCCGGGAAGGCCGTCCCGTCCCGGCGGATAGCGGTAGAGGAGCGGATCGCCTGCGGAGAGCCTGTCCCGAATGGCGTCGATGGTGCCGCGTACCCGGGGCGACCGGATGTCGTCGATGCCGAGCAACGGCAGGACGAGCAGGGCCGCGTCGAGATCTTGGGAGCCGTAGCTGCGGACGTAGCTGACCGCCGTCGGGTCGAAGCCGCGCGTGCGAACCTCGGCGGCGATGGCGTCACGGGTTTCTTGCCAGCGCCGACGCTGCCGGTCCGGCAGGGGGTGAGTGTCGGCGATGGACAGGGCCCGGTCCAGGGCGAGCCAGCCCATGAGCTTGGAATGGACGTGTTGGGTGGGTTCGCGGATTTCCCAGACACCAGCGTCGGGCTCCTGCCAACAGCGGGCGACGACGTCGGCGAAACCGCGCACCGTGCGCCACGTCTCGGAGTAGAGGCGGTGTCCGGCCTGAGCGAACGCCCAGGCGGCGTCGATCACCCAGCCGTAGCCGTCGAGCTGGTGTTGGCTGGCGGCGCCGTTGCCGACCCGTACCGGAGGGCTGTCGAGATAACCGGGCCAGTTGGCTACTTCCCGCTCCACGGGAACGCGGCGGCCCTGAAGGGTGAGCAGTGCCGGCAGGTGTGGCCGCTGCAACCGGCTGGCGTGCAACAGCCACGCGAGGAACCCGCGGGCCTCGTCGGTCTTGCCGACGCTGAGGAACGCGCTGACGCCGATGCTGGCGTCCCGGGGCCAGACGTAGCGGTAGTCCCAGTTCCGTACCCCGCCGAGAGTCTCGGGCAGTGACGTGGTGGGTGCTGCCACCGGGGCTCGCGACGGGGAGTAGGTCAGCAGCCGCAAGGTGAGCAGGCTTCGTACGACGTGTTCGCGGAAGGGTAGCGACTCGTCGATGTCGGCGACCCACGCCCGCCATCGGTCCTCGTCCTCGTCGAGCAGGTCCCAGGCGGCCGTCGGCTCGACGTGGATCAGCGGTTCGCGGTAGGCCACGGCCAGAACGAGGGTGACGGGACGGTCTGGCCTGACCGTGACCGAGGTGGGCCGACCCGGTTCGATGCTGAGTACGGGCGTGCTGCCCAGCGAGACCGCGAGCGGCCCCCACTCACACACGAGGCCCTGGCGTCGGTGATGGACTCGGGGCCGGCGGTGCCGTGCGCCGAGACGAGGGTCGAACTCCACGACGACGTCGGCCGCCGCGTGTTCGGCCGACAGCCGCCGCACGATCAGTGTCGTGGGTAGCAGACGGCCGCTGACCTCGGCCACCATGGCCTCGGTGAGGCTGAGCCGGCTGCTGCCCACCGCCCAGGTGGTCTCCAGTGTGGCGGTGTGCTGCCGGTAACGTCGTTCGACGACCGTAGCCGGCCGGGCCGGTCCGACCCGGAACGTTCCCGCGTCCGGGCCTCCGACCAGCCTTCCGAACAGGGGCTCGCCGTCGAACCGGGGCACGCAGAGCCAGTCCATCGCGCCGTCACTGGCGACCAGGGCAGCGGTGCGTGTGTCAGACAGCAGGCCGTAGTCACTGATCGGCGCCGAGGACCGGGGGCACGTCGTGTCCGGCCCATTAGTCATGGAGATCGCCTCCCAAGGAGTCGCGCTGGCGAACACGGCGCATCCGGCGGGGACACCAGCGGGGTGCGGGTCACGTGCCGTGGAGGAGCAGCCCGAGAACGACCCCGTAGATGACGTGGACGACAACCGCGACCACGGGGGTCTGGACGCCGTAGTTGAGAGCGAACAGGCCGGGCGGCTCCAACACGGCAGTGCTGGCCGGCCCCGCCCGATGTGAGGCCATCCGCGGGTGGACACCTGGAAGCAGCGGCAGAATCACCGTCAGCGCGATCCCGACGTGCAGCATCCCGAACAGCGCCCCGATCCACCAGGTGGCGCGGTGCAACAGGGTGAACGCGACCGCGTAACCGAGGGCGAAACCCTGACCGGCGCAGAGGTGGAGGAAGAACCCGACGACTCGGGCCCGATCGGGATCCTCGGTGACGAGGGCCCCGAGCACCAGGGGAAGGTCGAGCCGAGTGAGGCCGGCCAGTTGAGCGGTGATCATCGCCGCGGTGAGCGCCGCGGTCGCCACCAACCCGAACAACGCCCATCCGGCCCAGTCCATCTCAGCAGTGGTCGACGTCGTGGGCGTTCGCAGTCGGCACGGCGGTGTGGGCGGCGCAACCGCAGAGGACGCCAGGTCCTGCGACGTCGGCCTCGGTGAGCCGCGCAAATGGGCTGGTATCAACCGCCGACCAGCGGCTCCCAGCCGTCGACACCGGGCACGCCGAGGTGCTCGCGGTCATCGGTCCACCCTCCGACTGGAAAACGTGAGAACCCTACGGTCCCGGACCGGACGCCGGTCTCGCACAACAGGCGACGGCCGTGCCACCCGGTTTTTCACCATAAGCCACCGGACCTGTCGCACTGGCCCGATCACCACCGGGACCCTGCGCTCAGAGGGTTTCCAGTCGCTGCGTGATGAACAGGGCGGCCCGGTCCAGGGCCTGGTCGGCTTCGTCGAGCTGGCCGATGAAGGACTGGAAGACGTGCGGTACGCCCGCGGTGATGTCGAGGATGACGTCGACCTCGGCGTCGCGGGCGCGTTGCGCCAGCCGGACCGAGTCGTCCAGCAGCAGTTCGTTCGTGCCGACCTGTAGCAGGATCGGCGGGAACCCGGTCAGGTCGGCGAACACGGCGGGCGCCGCGAGCTCCTGGTTCGGGTCCTGGCCGTTGAGATAGAGCCCGGCCGTGTGGGCCATGCCCTGCGGGGTGAAGAACGGGTCGACACCCGCTTTGGTGTCCATCGACTCGCCCGTGCGGGTGTGGTCCAGGCCGGGCGAGAACGCGACAAGCGCGCCTGGCAGAGGCAGCCCGGCGTTTCGGGCGGCGAGGGTAGCGGTCACCGTGAGGCCACCACCGGCGGAATCGCCAGCGAACGCGATCGACTCGGCGGCGACGCCGGTGTCGAGCAGGGACTGATACGCGGCGAGGCAGTCCTCGATCGCGGCCGGGAACGGGTTTTCCGGGGCCAGCCGGTAGTCGAGGGAGAAGGCCCGCACTCCTGTCCGGGTGACCAGACCCGCGGTCAGACCCATCGCGGTCTGCGGAGATCCGAGCGCGAACGAGCCGCCGTGGAAGTACAGGATCGTGCCCGGGTGGGTCTCGCCCTCCGGTTCGACAAGCACCGCCGGTCGGCCGCCCAGGGTCAGGTCCGAGGTGCGCACCGGAGGAACCGGGAACTGCGCCATGAGCGCGGCGAAGTTTTTCCGCATCGTCTCGACCGGCTCCGGCGTGAAGCCCGTCGGCCCGTTACCCAGGCTGGCACCGATTGCCGCGCGCTGTGCCCTGCTCATGTCCGACGCCTCCCGCAGACGATAAAATATATGCCGTGGAAGCTAATATACCTGCCGCGGCATCTTTTTCCGATGCCGGGTCCGTCACACTCGCTCAGGTCTTCAGCGACCTGGTCCGCTGTGAGACCCGGCTCTACAACGCTTTGAACGAGACGCTGCGTCGGAAGCACGGCATTGTGGCGTCGCAGTTCGAGTTTCTTCTCTACCTACGCGACCATCCTGGTTCGCGGGTCGCCGATCTCGCCGAGTTTTTCGCGATCGGGGTCGGGGCGACCAGCAAGGGCGTGGGCCGGATCGAGGACCAGGCCTGGGTCCGGCGAGTGCCGAACCCCGCCGACGGCCGGTCGCTGCTGCTGGAGTTGACCCCGCAGGGCGCGGAACTCGTTGACGACGCCGAAGGTACCTTTCAGGAACACCTGGCCACGCACCTCGGCCGGTCGATCACCCCGGCCCAGATCGCGGAACTCGGTCACACGCTGGCACGGCTGCGCGCCATCCTGGAGCACGGCGGTGTCGGCACACCTGTCGGCTGACCTTTTCGTGCGACCTCCTCCGTCAAAGCCGCGAGCGCCGCTATTTCCCAGGTCAGGTAGGCGGCGAGGATGTGGTTGGAGTGCAGGCTGACGCGGGGGCGAGCAACCGGAGATGGCCTCACCTGCCGAGCGCGTCGGCCAGGCGCCGCGCCTCGGTGACCAGCCGGCTCGACCCGCCACGCGCGGCGACCTCGGCCAGCCCGGGCACGTCGGTGCGGGCGCCGGTCGCGCCCGCCGTCTCCGCCGCCAGGGTCAACAGGTCCGGGGTGCCACGCGGGGTCTTCGGCGCCGCGAGCAGCGCGGGCAACGCGGCGGCGAGCAGGTGCCAGATGCTGAGCGGGGCACCGGCGGCGGTCGCGTCGCGCAGTGGCTGCAGGGTGCGGGTCAGCGTGAGGTCACCGACGGCGGCGAGGGTGCCGAGGTGGGCTCCGACCGTGGGAGCGTCCAGGTCGCCGGAGGCGGCCAGCATCAGCAGGGCGTCGACGGCGGCGACCCGGTCGGACTCGTGCCGGGCACCCAGGCCGTACGCGAGGGCAAGGTCGACGGCGGGACCGCCGTCGCCGCCGCACTCGGCGAGCAGCGGCAGGATCGCCGCACCGCCGGACAGGTCCTGGTCGGCGCCGCTGGCGACGTCGGGCAGCGCGTACGCCGCGACCAGTCCCCGGTAACCGGGCAGCGCGGCCGGCCAGAGCAGGGCCGCGCCGCCGACGTAGCTGTCGACGGATCCGGCCGGCACGGTGAGCAGGCCGAACGGGTCGTCGACGCCCTCCGGCGGGCTGACCAGCACGTGCGTCCGTTGCTGGGGCTGATGCTCGTACCCGTAGTAGTAGCTTTGTCGGCGCTCCCGGCGGGGCAGCGTGACCACCCGCTGGTCCGGGGTTGGCAGGCCGCCGGCGCGCAGCCATCCGGCGAGCCGGTTACCGGCGGGCGTGCCGAGCGCCGCCGCCCTGGCCGCGAGGGGCTCGTCGACACGCGCGGGAAGCCGCAGCAGGGCCTGCGTCAGGTCCACCTCCCACGCATCGCGCTCACCGAGCAGGGTCAGGCGGTCGTACAGCACCTCCGGGTCGAGGGCACCGTTTGCCGTGGTCGGTGCCGCGAGCAGACCGGGGTGCCGGGGCGCGCCGACGCGGTCACCGATCTCGGCCAGCCGGGCGCGCAGCAGCCGGTGCGGCGGGGGTACCCGTGGATCGAGGGACGGCCCGCCCGGCGTGCGGCGCCGCATCGCCGCCAGCATCGCGTTCCACCGTCCCCGCCGGACGCGTCCCTCGACCGGGTCGGCCGCCGCGTGCAGCACCCCGCCGAGGAGACCGCAGAGGCAGTACGGATCCCACGGGTGCTCCTCCGCGTCGGCGCGGTGTCGCCGCAGCACCGGAATCACTGCGTCTTTCAGCCGGGCCCGGTCACCACCGGCGAGCCGGACCACCGCGTCGAGAACCCGTTCCAGACCGGACGCCGTCGTGGGGCCACCGAGCAGGGAGGCGGCCTCCTCCGCCAACTCGTCCGGGTCGGTGATGGCCGGGGGCGCCGGCAGCGGGCCGGCCGGTGGCGGCAGGTCGTCGCCCACCGCGCCGACCACGACCCGCGCGGCGATCACGTGACCGTGCCGGGCGGCCAGGGTGCCGGCCCGGTCGCGGACGTCCGCCGCCTGGTGGTCGACCGCTGTCGCGATGACCTCGGCGATCTCCGCGGCCCGCTCGGGGTGCCGGCGGGCGAGCTGGTCCAGCCAGCCGAGCTGCGCGCGGACCAGCGCCTTGTCGGGCCGGACGAGGACGGCCCGGGACGCGTCGAGCAGCCCTTCGACCTCCACGCTGTCGAGAGCCCGCAGCGTCTTCTGCGCCATCGACGCCACGGACCCGGGGGCGTCGGCGAGCAGGCGCAGGTAGTCTCCGCGACGCCGGTCGACCTCGTCGGCGGTGGGCTCCAGCAGGGCGTGCAGGGTGACGAACGCGCGCAACGCGGCCGGCCGGTCGCCGCGCAACAGCCGGCTCACGCACCCGTTGAGCAGCATCCTCCGGTCCAGGCGGCCCTCGCCGGCCAGTCGCGTCAGCGCGCGCGGCAGGGCGAACGTCTCGTCGGTCATGAACTCGTCGAAGGACATCCGCGTCCCGGCGCCATCGACCTGAAACAGGCGCGGCACCAGGGCGTCGAGGAAAACGTCCGCCCGGAGCCGGTCCACCAGCGGGATCGGTCGCTGCTCCTCCGGCGGCCACGCCATCAGGGCGAGCCACCCCTGGACGAACTGGTCACCGGTGGGTGCCTCCGCCTTCTCGGCGGTGAGCAGCTCGGCGACGAAGCCCCAGCCGTCCGTCGGGTCATCGCGGCGCAGCCGGTCCGCCAGCCGGTATGCCAGCTCGCCCAGCCAGGGCACCCCGCGGGTCCGCGCGACCTGGACCACCAGCGCGGCGTCGGCGCCCCGCAGCGACACGTTCCGCCGGCCGAGCAGCTCGGCCGCCGCGGCGGCGGTGGGCAGGCACCCGACGGCGGCCACCGCCAGAGCCGCCGCCTGGTTGTTCCACCACCAGTTGTCGCGCCGCCGGCGCACGTGGACCACCAAACCGTCGGCGAACGACCGCCGACCCTGGTCGTCGAGGCCGGTGACCGCGTCGACGGCCGCGCCGATGTCGCCCCGGACCAGGAACTCGAACGGATCGGTCATGCCCCGACCTCCACCGAAGCGCCCACCATCGTCGTGGCGAGCGCGTGCTTGCAGGGCCCGCGCTGACCGCGGTGCCGCGCCCACCAGGGGCAGGAGCAGGTGTACGAGCCGTCCGTCAGGCGGCGGACCCGGTAGACCTCGTCGCCGTGGCGTACGGTCGCCGCCTCGCCGTCCAGGCTGACCGTGCCCGCCTCGACAAGCGCCCGCGCCCCGACCAGCCGGGGATTGTCCCGCTCGGCCCGGCCGGCGTCGTACGGCAGCACCCGGTGAAAGTAGCCCGCCTCGGCCACGTCGAAGCCGACCCGGCCGGCGGTGCCGAGCTGGGCCAGCGCGGCCCGGACCCGGTCCGCCGAGATCCCCGCCGCGGCGGCCAGCGCGTGGACGTCGATCGTCGGATCCCAGGACAGCAGCGCGGCGACAAGCGCGGCGTCGTCGGCGACGTCGTCCGTGGCGAGCGCGGTCAGCGCGCCGCCCTCGCCCGAGAAACCCCGGTAGGCCTCCGGCGACAGGGTCAGCGACAGCCGCAGCGCGCCGGTGTCGAGTTCCCACACGCTCGGCAGCGGCGGCGACCCGACCGCCGCCGGCGGCCCGTACACCCGCAGGGTCTTCGCGTACCGGAGCAACCCACGCAGCGTGGCGAGCCGTCCGGCGCCGGCCAGGCACACCGCGCCGGGCACCGGGCGCGAGGTCAGCCGCAGCGAGCGCCCGGCCGGCACCACCCAGAGCACCGACCTGTCGTTGCCCGCCGGCAGCCGCCGCAGGAAGGTGGCCGCCTCCGCCGCCGGGATCTCCGCCCGCGGTTGCATGGCCGCGGCGATCAGGTGGACCTCGGCGAACCCCCGCAGCCAACGCCCGGGCAGCGGCACCTTCTTCTCCACCACTGGACCGTCGAGAGTGGACACCACCAGGTCGTCCGGCCCCACCGACAGGTGCAGCGGGTCGATGCCGCCCACCCGGGCCAACGCCTCCCGCAGCGGCGCGTTCACGTCGACGTTCGTGGTGCCATGCTCGACGACGTCGCCGTCGAACCCGGCCGGCACGACGTCCAGCCGCGCGTACACCCCGCAGCAGCCGGAGAACGACTCGAAGCGCATCCGGTCCCGGCTGCCGGTGACCACCGGGTCGAGGCTCGCCGGGCTGACCGGCTGGTGATAACGGGTCCGGGCAACTTCGGCGACCGCCAACAGCCCGGCGGCCGCCGCCTGCGGAGTCGTCAGGAAACCCGAGAAGAACCGCGGGTTGGTCGCGGGCCCGCCGCTGGTCTGCAGTGCCAGGTCACCCCGGTGCAGCGTGGACGGCTGGAGGTAGCGGTACGTCTGGAGGGCGCTCACGGGTGCAGAACCTACGACCAACCCCCGACAGGACGAGGCCCGACTAGCGGCTGAGGGCAGTCACCGTCGACGAGACCGCGGCTTCGAACACGGCCTCGTCCAGCGGCTCCGCGATGGCGGTCAGTTGCACCACCACCAGGTTGTGACCGAGCCGGACCAGGCCGTACAGGGTCGTACCGGTGATCCTGCTCGAACCCCTGCCGGACACGAGGTCGTACCGCACCCGCCAGGACTCCTCTCCCACCTGAGGGCCCGGCTGGGCGCTCACGGTGAACCGCACCGGGGAGCCACCGGGGACGGGGGCGGTGAACCGGGGGCACGCGGCGCGGGCGGCCTCGGCCTCGTCGAGAAGAGTGTCCGGAACGGGGTGGGCGTACGAGGTGACGATCACGATGACCGTGGACTGCCTGATGCTGGTCGACGACTTCCTGGTGGCGAAGCTGCGACTCTCGTCGACCCGTTCGTCCGACTCGACCCGGCGCAGATAGTCGTCCCTGGCCAACTCCCGGCAGGCCGCCGGCTCGACGACCGCGCCGGAGTCCTGGGTGTCCTCCTGCTGCTGCGGCTTCCAGAACGCGGGCAGGGCCGACCGGACCGCGTTGGCGGCGGCGCCCGCCTCCGCGACGGTGAGCAACCGGCCAGGATCAGCACCGGTCCGGGTGCCAGTCGAGGCGTTGGCGCTCGGCCCGACGGTGGTCGGTGACGGCACCTGCACGACCGCCGGCGCGGTGGTCGGCGGCGCCCCGGTCGGCAGCAGCACCGGCCCGCCGGGCAGACCGATGATCGCCGCGCCCCCGACCAGGAGCGCCGCGGTGACCGGACCCACCGCCGGCCACAGCCATGCTCGACCGCCGGGCCGGCGGGTTGGCCGTCCGAGCGGACCGGTTCGTTGTCCGAGCCGTCCGGCGAGAGCGGAGAGCCCGAGCAGGACGGGCATCGTGAGCGCCGCGAGGTAGAGCCACCAGATCACCGGCGCACCGACATACAGCCGGAGCAGGATCGCATCCGCGGTACGGCCGGCAAGCCACTGGTGCACGAACTGGGAGGTGCCGGTCAGCGCCGCGACACCCGCACCGGCGACAAGGGCTCTCCCCACACCGGGGTCACCGCGTCCGACGGCGAGCACCACGAGTGCCGCCCACCCGGCCAGGGCACAGATCCACCCTCGTTGCTGAAGGAGGGAGAGCGCGGCGTCCAGCGTGGCCGGTGGGTTCCGGAGCGCCAGTGCCGATGCGAGGCCCGCACCGACCAACCCGGTCACCGCCACGACGGACAGGACGGCGCGGGTGGCGAGCCGACGCCAGCCGATCAGGGCCACGACCGCCGTCGGCAGGGTCAGGCCCAGCCACGGCCACGGCGCGGCGGGCAGCGCGTACACCAGCCAGGCGCGTACGGGCGCCGACCGTTCCAGGCCGCTGGCGAGGAACTGCAACGGCCAGCAGATCGCCGTGACGGTCGCGGCGGCCGCCAGATAGGTGAACCCCCTCCGGAAGGAGGTGAACCGGTCCGGGCCCCGGCGGGTCGCCAGCCCCGCCAGCACGGTGCAGGCGGTGACGGCGACCACGCCGGCCAGCGCGGCCATGATCGCGAACCGCAGACTGATGCCCAGGCTGGCAGTGCCGGTGGGGAACGACGCACCGCCAACGGTAATCCCGGTGGGAAAGAGGAAGCCGCCCACGGCAAGACCGGCAGCGGCCGCGACGACGGGGGGCCAACGCCGTGACGGCGCGCCGGTGAGTGCCCGGCGGTACAGCGCGGGGGTCAGCCCGAACCCGAGCAGCACACCGATCAGGCCGGCCGGCAGCACGGAGAGATCCCGGTCGGGGGCCAACGCGTTCACCGCCTGTGCCGCCGCCCCCGCGACGATCGCCGTCACCGCCCCGGTCACCGCAGCCTGCATCGGGCCGTCGACCGACACCGGCTGCCCGCCACGCAGCGCGGCGGCCCGCCGTCGCGGCGTCGGGTGCCGGGCGAACAGGTGGCGGAGCCGCCCGGGGTGGTGCGGCCGGGTTGCGGCAGCGGCCTCCAGGAGCCGAACCAGTGCGGTGGCGTCACCGATCCGGTTGACCTGCTGATCCGCCTCGTGTTCGCGCAGTCGCAACACCTGCGCGCGCAGCAGGGCGCTCAGCAGCATCAGCACCAGGGCCCGGCCGACAGCGACGGTCGGGATCTCGGTCAGCCCTTCCCTGCGGATCTCGGAAACACTCGCCACCAGCACCGCCGGTACGACCAGCCACAGCAGACCGCGCACCGCGGAGACCCACCGGACGTCCCGACCCCGCACATGCGCCAACTCGTGCTCGACGACCGGGTCGAACCGCGCCGGGTCGCGGTGACCCACGGCCACCGCGGCCGGCAGCACCACAAGTGGCCGGCCGCCGGGCCGGACGGTGGTGAACGCCTGCCGCACCGACGGTCCCGCCACGACCAGTTCGGGCCGGTGCCGACCGTGCAGCCCGTGCCGATCGCAGAGTTCGGCAAACCGCTGCTCGGCGCCGGCGATGCTGCCCGGGAGTCGGTGGCGGCGCAGCCGCCACCGGTCGACCACCGGGGTCAGTGCCATGATCAGGGCAAGTCCGGCCATCAGCAGGACCCCACCGGCGAGCATCACCAACCCGCGTACCCGGGACGGGTCGGACATGCAGGTCAGAAACTGCATCGTCCGGGTGGCGTCGAATTCGGCGGGACTGCTCGGGTCGACGTCATAGGCCCTGGAGCACCCGACCATCGCCTGCGCGTACGGCTGCGCCAGTGGACGGTGACCGGAGAAGAACACGGTGCCCAGCGCGACACCAACGCCACCCACCAATCCGACGACCTGCAGATAGAGCCAGAGCAGCGGAGTGGGCGGTCCGGCCGGTCTCCGGATCGCCGGAACGGTCGGCGGCTGCCCGTCGGTGTGGGTCACTCCGGCGCGGAGACGCTGTGGTGCAGGGCACCCACCGCCGCGTCGGCCAGCAGCGCGGCCCGCTCCTCGGTGAGCCCGAGGGCGACACCGTGGCGCCGGCACGCCTCGCGTAGAGCGGTGGCCTGCGCATCGGTCAGGGTCAACCGGTCCCCGTCGACGAGTACGTCGTCGCCCGACTCGATCGATTCCGGTGCCGGTGCCGTCGACCGACGTCGCCGGCTGCGCCACCAACCGGCGCCAGCCGCCGTCACGCCGGTCACGAGAACGTCGCTCAGACCCGACGCGACGGCCTGCAGGGCGATCTCGCTGACCAGGACCGCGTCGATGCCGAACCCGATCGTTGCGCCGGGTGCCGGTCGGCCCCGCGGCGACAACCCGTCCCGCCGCCACGCTTCGGCGACCGAGGCGAAGCACACAAGCTCCTCGGGAGCGAGCCGAGCCACCCCAGCACGGGCGGCGGCCTCGATGAGGCCCGACAACTGCGGGTACGTGTCGACCATGCCACCCTCCAGAGAGTAGGCATCAGGATACGCAATGTCCGCAAGCCGAATCGGTCGTGAAAGTGACTGATGATCAGACACCCGAGGTTCGCGAGAAGGGCTTCGGGGGCGCAGCTCGGCTGAGGCGCTGGGCCAGCAGTCGACCCGAGGCAACCGCGCACAAGGTGCCTGGCGCCGGAGCAGTCGTCCGGGTCGGTTTCGCGGGTTTCGTCGGGCGGGACCGGGTACGACACCGGGGTGGCCGAAGCGACGATGGGACAGCTGATGAGGGGAAATCCGGTGCTCCGACGTGCCCGAGCCGAAGGTTGAGGATCCGAACCCGAACGCGGAGCTACTTCCCGAAACGCGAAAGCTGATCTTCAGTCCACCTAGCCTGGCCTGAAGACGACATGATCCTGGCGAAGGAGTGATCGATGGAACGGCGTCCAAGCCCGGTACGACCGCCGGGAGAGTCGACGAGCCTGTGGCACCAGGGGCTGTCACTCGGCTCCAAGGCCCTCCAGGACACGACGCCCCTGAAGGGCTTCGACGCGTACGTCGTCGGGTTCCACCCGGCGAAGGACGACCCGTCGATGCAGATGGAGGCGCATCACTACTGTCGTCAGGTCAACGACGACTTCCTGCAGTGCGTGCTGTTCGACGGCAACACGGCCGAGGCCAACCTGATCGGCATCGAGTACATCGTGTCCGAGCGGCTGTACGGCACGCTGCCCGAGGCCGAACGCGGGTACTGGCACCCGCACAACTTCGAGGTGCTCGGCGGCTCGCTGATCGCCCCGGGGCTGCCGGAGTCCGCCGAGCGGGCGCTGATGGCAATGTTGATCAACAGCTACGGCAAGACCTGGCACACCTGGCACACCGGCCGCCTCGACGAGGGCCCGGGGGACAGGCTGCCGTTGGGCGAGCCGATGCTGATGTGGTCGTTCAACCGCGACGGCCAGTGTGACCCAGCGCTGGAGCAGCACCGCGACGAGGCGATGGGCGTCGACCGCGCCAAGAAGCGCGCCTCGCGGTCGGAGCTGGTCGAGCGCGCGCATCCCCAGGACGGGGTGGCGCTGCTCGACGACGCGTTCCCGGACAGCACCCCGATCCCCGGTGCGGTGGACCGGAGCACCGGGCGATAGTCCACAGCTCGCATCCGCAACGCCCGGCAGGCCGCCTGGGCACCGGTTGCGGCCCTTTACGCCCCCTGACCACGGGAGGGCGAGGGGCGATGGTGGCGCGGAGCCGCCTGCGCCACCGCTCCACGGGGAGGTCCAAGCGATGGCGAGTGATCGTGCTCAGTGTGCTCGTCACGGGAGTCGGTTACGAGCTGGTGATCGACCATCCGTTCGGGCAGCCGCGGCCCAGTTGGCTTCTGTTCGTGGTTGGCGGTCCGATGCTCTTCCTGGTCGCCCGGATGCGGCTGGAGTACGAGATCTTCGGCCGGGTTTCCCCTTCCCGCCTGATCGGATTCGTGGCCCTGGTCGCGCTCCTCGACGCGCTGCGAGGCCGGGGACAGCCGCTGGAGGTGCCCGTTTCGCCGATCGGGCAGGAGGCGGCAGACGTTCGCGACTCCGAGGCGTGACCGTACGGCCGTGGTGGACCCGGCGGTGGCACGGGTTTCCTGGCCGGCCGGCGCTGACCTCGCCCAGCTGTCAGCGCCGGCCTGGTCGCGATGGCCTGTCGATCCCACTGATGCCGCCGGTGACCATCGCGACGCGGCCGTCGAGGCGAAAAGGTGTCCGGGACCGTCGCTACAGGCCCAGGCTGCGCAGGGTCGGTACGGTCTGGCCCACCCAGGCGAGGTGGGCGTCTTCGCGGGCGCCCTGGGTGCGTTGGGTGCCGGCCAGGAACCACAGGAAATAGGTGGTGTAGCCGGGTGCGCTGACCACTGTGTGGTAGCCCTCGGGCATCATCTGCATCACGTGGTCACGGATGGTGACGTTCTCCTCGTACCCATCGTCGGTGTAGACCCGGCTGATGCCGAAACCGTTCGCCGGGCTGACGCGGTAGTAGTACATCTCCTCGTGTGCGGCCTCGGCGGGCAGGTCGTCGACCTTGTGCCGGTGTGGCGGGTAGGTGCTCCAGTTGCCCGAGGGCGTGTAGGTCTCGCCGACGATGAGCCGGCGGGCGGGCAGCTCCGGCTGGGCGATCTCGGTGAGGATCTGGTGGTAGTTGCGGCCGAAGTTGGCCGCTCCCCAACGGCCGGTCGCGACCTGCTCCGGCGCGATGACGTAGGGGTCGGTGGCCAGGTCGCTGGGTGCGCTGGGGAGGGCGATCTCCACGGCGGTGACAGCCTCGATGGTGATCGAGGAGCCGGCCGGGAGGTAGACCGAGTGCGGCTTGCCGGAGAAGACGTCGGCGCGCTGGCCGACCTGCGGGAAGTGGTGGCCGGCGACGGTGAAGTTGGCAGTGCCGCCGAGGATGACGGCGAGGATCTCCCGGTCACCGGACTCGCCGGTCCAGGACTCGCCGGCCGACAGCCGCAGCAGGGTGAAGTCCAGCAGCCGGCAGGGATTGACGGGCAGCGTGTTCCGGCCGTCGGCGGCGGGAATGGTGCAGTGGTAGCGGTAGTCCATGGTCACCTTTCGGGATGTGGGGCGGAGCGGGTCGGTCGCGGGGTCACCAGGGGCTGGTCCAACCGGGAATGGTGGCGCGGGTGAGGGCTTCCAGGTAGAAGTAGTCGCCCCACAGGGTTCCCTCGTCGACGCCGATGTCCTTGGGCTTGTCGTAGACGCCGTGCAGGAGCAGCGCGTTCGAGCCCGGCTGGCCGCCGGTGGAGTAGTGGTCGATGAGCGAGCGCAGGATCGCGGCGGCGGCTTTGCGGTACCGGTCGGCGCTGGCCGTGTCGGTGAGGCCGTCCGCCAGTTCGACGAGGCCGCAGGCGGCGATGGCCGCGGCGGAGCTGTCCCGCTCCTGTCCGCTGCCGTCGCCGAACTCCAGGTCCCAGTACGCCACGTGGTCGTCGGGCAGGCAGGCGAGGAAGTGGTCGGCGCAGGTCCGCGCGGCGGCGAGCAGTGCGGGGTCGCCGATGTGCCGGTGGTTGAGGCTGAAGCCGTAGATGCCCCAGGCCTGCCCGCGGGCCCAGCAGGAGTGGTCGGCGTGGCCCTGTTCGGTTTCCCCGCGCAGCGGCGCACCGCTGTCCGGGTCCCAGTAGAAGGTGTGGAAGGTGGTGCCGTCCGGACGCAGGATGTGCTGGCGAAGTTGAGCGGTGTGCCGGCGGGCCGCGGCGGCGTAGCGGTCGTCGCCGGTGGTCTGGCTGGCCCAGAAGAGCAGCGGCGTGTTCATGAGGCTGTCGATGATTGTGCGGCCGCGCTGGCGGGGGTCGTTCAGGTCGCCCCAGGCCTGGATGATTCCGGCGGGTTCGAGCACGCGCGTCATCAGGTGGTCGGCGGCGGCGAGAGCCGCGCCCCGGGCCCGGGAGTCGCCGGTACGACGAGCCGGGGTGACGCAGGAGAGGGTGTAGAGGAACCCGAGGTCGTGGGTGTCCAGGTCGATGCCGTGGGTCATCCGGTCCGCGAAGCTGTCCACGTGCGACAGTGCGGCCCGCAGGTGGTGGTCGGCACCGGTCAGGTCGTGGGCCAGCCAGAGCTGGCCGGGCCAGAAGCTGGTGGTCCAGCCGACGTTTGCGCCCTCGGGTTGGCCGGCGCTCGGTGGCCGCAGCGGGTAGCGGTTGGCGTCTGTGGTGTCCGCGGGGTACCGGTCGCCGAAGGTGGCGATGTTCGCGTCGACGGTGCGTATCGCGGCGGCCACCGCGGCCGCCGTGGCCTCTGCGTCGGAGCTGGGACGGACGTCGGTCGCCGTCATGGATGCTGTTCTCCCTCGTGGGTCCGGTCCGGTGCCGGGCAGTGTCAACGGCGTCTCGGCTCGATGGCCGGAACGTGGTGGTCAGGTGCGCTGGGGTGCGGTCGTTGGCGGATCGAGGGCGGCGCGCACTGTGAAGCGGCTGTTGGCCCAGACGACGTAGAGCAGCGGCGCGGCGGCGAGGCCGAGCGCGATCGCGGGGCGGGCCGCCAGGATCTGGGCGAGCAGCGCGAGCACGAGCAGAGACGCGGCGGTGAGGTACCACCGGCGCACCGCCAGATACACGCAGGTACGGGCCACCTCGCGCAGCGGTGCGGTGGGTCGGTGGGTGATGGTCACCAGCCCGAGCAGCGCGGTCGCGACGGTGAGGACGATCAGGGTCGCCAGCACCGGCAGGGCGAGTGCTCCGACCCGGTGGCCCCACGCGGCGCGGGCATCGACGGCGAGCACCACCAGGGCGGTCACGGCCGCCGCCGTCCAGAGCATCGCCGGTCGGGCAGTGGCTCGCCAGGCGCGGCCGTAGGTGCGCAGCACGCCGCCGGAGTCGCCGGCCGAGTAGGCCGACATGACCGCGAAGACCGCACAGAGCCCGGGCGCGCAGAGCGGGGCGGTGAGCGCGTACAGGGGCCAGGAGCGCGCCGCGTCGGTGGTGAACGCGAGCGTCACCAGGGGCAGGCAACCAAGCACCAGCAGCAGGTTGGTGACGAGCGCGACGTAGAACCCGTCGAAGACGGCGGTGATGGTGTGGTGGCGCGAACGCATGGGCCTCAGCCCTTCAGTCCGGTCGAGGCGACGCCCTCGATGAAGTAGCGCTGGCCGAGCAGGAAGATGACAGCGACGGGCAGCACGGACAGCACCGAGCCCGTCATGATCAGCGCGTACTCGGCGTTGTACTGGGAGATGAAGGTGTTCAGCCCCAACTGGATGGTGCGCAGCTCAGGACTACGCAGGTAGATCAGTGGGCCGAGGTAGTCGTTCCAGGTGGTCGTGAACATCAGCAGGGCCAGGCTGGCTAGCGCCGGCCGGGACAGCGGCAGGATGATCCGTCGGTAGATGCCGAACTCGCTGAGCCCGTCGACCCGCGCCGCTTCGCTCAGCTCCTCGGGGATCGTCTCGTAGAACTGCTTCATCAGGAACACGCCGACCGCGCCGAACGCCTGGATCGCGACGATCGACCACAGGGTGTTCGACAAATGCGCCTTCGACATGAGGATGAACTGCGGGATCATGTACGACTGCCAGGGCACCGCGATCGTCCCGACGTACGCCAGGAAGAGCAGGTTGCGGCCGGGGAAGCGGACGCGGGCGAAGCCGTAGGCCGCGAAGCTGCCGGTGAGCACCTGCAGGAAGGTGACGATCACCGACAGCAGCAGGGTGTTCCGCAGCCACGTCGTCATGTCCGAGCGCTGCCAGATGTCGACGTAGTTTCGCCACACCACGGGATCGGGGAGCCAGGTGATCGGGATGGTGAAGACGTCGTTGTTGCTCTTCAACGACGCCACCACCATCCAGAAGAACGGCAGCAGCAGCCCTGCCGCCGCGAGCACGAGAGCGGCGTACCCGAGGAGCCGCCCGCCTCGAGACCTGACACGTCGGGCGGAGGTTCCGTGGTTGCCGGGCGCGGCGATGGCCGGGACGGGCGTGGAGAGGTCGGTCGCGGTCATCAGCTGTTCCTCCGCTTGTTGACCATGAACTGGATGACCGTGATGCCGAAGCAGATGGCGAACAGGACGATGGAGACCGCCGAGGCGTAGCCGAACTGGTTCTCCTCGAAGCCCTTCTGGTAGATGTACTGCGAGAGCACCAGTGTCGACTGGCCCGGTCCGCCGCCGGTCATCACGAGGATGAGGTCGAAGACCTTGAAGCTTTCGATGGTGAGCAGCACCGTGACGAAGAAGGTGGTGTGCCGTAACCCGGGGAGGGTCACGTGCACGAACCGCTGCCACGGTGAGGCGCCGTCGGTCTCGGCCGCCTCGTAGAGCTGGGCCGGGATGGTCTGTAGACCGGCCAGGAACAGCAGCATGTAGTAGCCCATGTACCGCCAGGTGCCGACGATGATGACCGCCGGCATCGACCAGGTCGCGGACGCGGTCCAGCCCGGCGGATTGTCCACCCCGACGGCGCCGAGGAGAGCGTTGATCGGGCCGTACTCCGGGCTGAACAGTTGGTTCCAGACCACCGCGATCGCCACGATCGAGGTGATGTAGGGGAAGAAGGCGACGGTACGGAAGAACCGTACGCCGCGCAGTTTGCGGTTGAGCAGCAGCGCCAGCCCGAGTGCTGCCGCGAGGGTCAGCGGGATGTGGAAGACGGCGTAGTAGACGGTGTTGCGCAACGCGGTCCAGAAGCTCGCGTCGTCCCACATCCGCCGGAAGTTGGCGGTGCCGGTCCACTCGGCCACCCCGAAGACGTTCCAGTTGGTGAACGCCACGTAGAACAGCACCACGACGGGTAGGAGGGTGAGCACGGCGAAGCCGAGGAAGTTGGGCAGGATGAACGACCAGCCGGCGACCGTGTTGCGCGACACCAGCCGCCGGTTCCTGGGTCTCGTGCGCGGCAATGTTGCCATAGGGAGTCTCCGGAAGCGTTCGGCGTGGTGGCGGGACCGGCGTGCGGCTCAGGCGCGCCGGGCCCGCCATCAGCTCACTGGTTGAGGACCTCGTTCTTGGCGCGGGTCTGCGCCTTGCTCAGCTCCGCGTCGACGCCCTTGCTGTCGGAGAGGATCGCCGAGTGCGTCTCGTTGAGGAGGTTTTGCAGGCCGGCGGTGTGCTTCGACACCGGGTTCTCCGGCTTGATGGTGTGCTTGGCGTAGGCGAACTTCGACAGGTCGTCCTGCGGCACGCCGTCCAGCCCGAACAGGCTCGCGGTGACCGCGTCGGTGACCTGGGCCGGGGTGATGCCGATCCCGGCCAGCGCCTTGCCGGCCTCCGGGCCGGCCGCGTACTTGAGGAAGTCCTTGGCCGCGGCGGTCTTGGACTTGCTGATCTTCGGGTTGATTCCCAAGCCGGTCGGGTCACCGAAGGTGACAGGTGTGGCGGAGGTGCCGGTGGTGGACTTGTCGAACTGCGGCGCCGGTGCCATCCCCCACTGGAACTTGTCGGCGTCACCGCTCGTTCGCTGGTTGAGCAGCGTGGCCACGTACCAGGTGCCCATCAGCAGCATCGCCGACTGCTGCTTGCCGAACTGCGCCTGGTAGGTGAGCTTGTTGGTCTTCGCGGTGCCGAAGGTCGGCTGCGCGCCGGCCGCCTGCAGGTCCAGTGACCGCTCGTAGTACGGCTTCAGGTAGCCGAAGTCCCCGGAGAGCAGGTCCGCGTTGGGGGTCTGGGCGAGCGCGAATCCCTGCACTGTCGACTGGAAGGTGTGCTGGTAGGCGCCTGTCGCGTTCGAGCCGGCCCCCTTCAGCCCGGTGTGCAGTCGCTTCGCCGCGTCGGTGTAGTCGTCCCAGGTCCAGCTGCCGTCCGGCGGCGTCACCTTCGCCTTCGCGAACAGGTCCTTGTTGTAGTAGAGCACCCACGAGTCCTGCCGGTACGGCACCGCGTACGCCTTGCCGTCCACCTGGTACGACGCGAGCGCCGGGACCGAGCCGAGACCGGAGGCGACGTCGGAGACGTCGAGGAGCTGACCACCGCTCTGGTACGTGTAGAAGTTCTTGAGGTTCTTCATGACGTAGACGTCCGGGGCGGTGCCGGCGGCCAGGTCCGTGATCATCTGGGTGTCGTAGTCGTTGCCCGGGGCGTACTCCTTGAGCTCCACCGTCACGTTCGGGTGGGTCGCCTTGAAGCCGTCGGCGAGCGTCTTGAACTCGGGCGTGGACGCCAGGCTCCAGCCAGCCAGGGTGATCGTCACCGGGGCGTTGGGGTCGACCGGCTCGTCTCCGCCCCCGCAGCCGGCGAGAACAAGCGTCAGGGCCGTCGCAGCGCTGATGACGGCCGGTATCGCACGCTTCATCCCTTTCTCCTTCAGGTCAAGGGGCCCGGACGGGCCCGCACTGCTACCAGGCCGCTTGGGTGGGCCCGGCATGCTCCATGTCCAGACGGGTCGATGTGCTGATCCCGTCGGGCCAGTCGACCGCCAGGTGCAGGCCGTCGGCGTCCTCGTCGGCCACGACCCGACATGCCTGCCCGGCCGTGGCTGCCGGCACTGTGGACAACTCGATGAGGGCGGTGACCCATGCGCCCGGCCGGACGGGGTGGTCCAGCCAGGGCACGACCAACCCACCGGCCAGGGGCCCGCCGTCCGGAACGACGGTGGTGCCGGCCGTTCCGCCGCCGTGAAGGCTTTCGAGCCTGCTGGTCAGGCCGGCCCCGGTCACTGCCGCCACCCCGTCGCCGCAGGTCGCCGTCGCGTCCCCGGCGATGGCCCAGCCGCCGACGCGTAGCCGCAGCGCAGCCGCCTCGACACCGTCGGCGAGGCCGTCGACGCGGGTCAGACGCAGCTCCCAGGGGCCGCGGACCAGCGAGTACACAGTGAGGTGCCCGGCCGGTCGGGACTGGCCCAGGCGGCCGCCGCCGTGATCGCGCTGACCCGGATCCGGGTCGACCCAGTGGGCGAGGGCACGTGATCCGGCCACCCCTACGCCGTCGGTGTCGACGTGCACGGTCAGCACGCGCATGCCGGCGCGGTGGGTGACCCGACCCGCGTCGTCGACGAGAGTGACGGACTGGTCGAGCGGGCTGGCCCAGCCGCTGTCGTCGAGGACGGGGCTGGTGGCGGTGGAGTAGCCCAGCCGGGCGTAGAGCGGGGAATCTGAGACGGTGGCACCCTCGACGGCGTGGTCGGTGCCGTGGTTGACGACGCGGACGATGCCGTCGGCACGGGTGCCGGAGACCAGCCAGCCGGGCGCGTGTATCGCCCGCAGCGTGTCCCGCTCCTGCACCGGCAGCGGCTCCTCGGGGGCCGTCCAGACCGGATGGTCGGCGGGTAGCGCGATGCCGAGCAGGCCCTTGCTGGCCCAGTACGGGGAACCCGGCCCGGAGTACGACTGCGCCAGTCGCGGCCACGGCCCGTGCCAGCCGACGGTGAGCAGGCCGCGTTCGTCCACGGCGCCGTTGGCGACGAAGTGGCGCACGATGCGGGTGGCCGCGCCGCGCAACTGGCCGAGGCTGACCGAGGGCACGCCGGCGATGGCGCCGACCCAGAACGGTGCCGCCGCGGCGAAGCGGTAGATCAGGCTTCGCCCCTGGATCAACGGGGATCCGTCGGCTCCCACGAGCGCGACCGCGTCCCTGAGGTAGCGGTCGAGGCCGGCCAGGTCCCGTTCGCGGCGCTGCTCGGCCAGGTCCGCGGCGCCGGCCATGCGGGCCCACAGCGTCGGGTAGAGGTGCAGGGCCCAGCCCACGTAGTGGTCGTAGGCGCGGTTTGGCCCGTCGGACATCCAGCCGTCCCCGCGGGCGAAGCCGTCGTGCGTGCTCAGGTCCTCGGCCATCTCGTCGAGCGAGTGCGGCCCGCCCACCGAACGCAGGAACGTCTGGACGACCAGCCGGAACCACACCCAGTTGATCCGTGGGTACGTGTCGTCGCCGACCGCCGGGCGCAGATAGTCGACCACCCGCTCCCGCACCGCGGACGGCAACCGGTCCCAGATCCACGGGCGGGTCAGGTCCAGGACCAGCGCGATGGAGGCGGCCTCCACCTTCGCCTGGGGGTGCTCGTCCAGGCGTACCCAGCGGTCGCGGGAGCTCGGGTCGGTGCCGGCGGCGATGCCTGCCGTGTACCGGTCCACGAGTTCGTCCACGCCCACTCCCCGGGCACCCGCGATGCGGAAACCGGCGAGCAGGAAGGTGCGGGCGAAACCCTCCAGGCCGTCGACGGCCCGCCCGTAACCGCCCTCCGGCCCGGGGAAGGTGACGAGGGCGTGCGTAGGCGACGCGAACGGCCGGGCGGCGGCGAGCATCCGGTCGGCGAGGGCCAACCAGTCATCCCGGTGCCAGGTCGCGGCGGGGGTGGCATCCGAGTCCGTCCCCGGTGCCGGCCAGCCGGTCTTCCCGAACGTCATCCGAGGTCCTGTCGCATCGAGCCGTCTCCGTGGAATGTGGCGAGCGGGGGTGTGGCCTATGAATGTGACGCGCAGACATCCGTAGGGTTTCCGAAGTAAAACGCTCACAACCGAGCAAGTCAATGCTGTTCTCAAACCGATGTGGACACATCCGATCAAGAGAGCGCACGATGCTGCCCTGACGCGCCAAGTGCTCTGATACGATCACAAACGTTCATAGCCGCTCTATCGGTCCGAGGGGTCATGACCGTCGCAGACCACTTCGCAGGCGCGCTGGCTGCGGCGTGGCGCGAGCTCTCGCCGCACGATGCGTTCCCCGGAGGTCCCCCATGACCAAGGACAGTCCTGTCGTCGCCACGGCGGAGGGCTCCCGAGGGCCGCTTCAGGTCGCCCGCCGCCAGCAACTGTTGGCAGCCCTGCAACGGGACGGCTCGATGCGCGTCTCAGACCTGTCCCAGGTGCTGGGCGCCGCGCCGGTCACCATCCGGCGCGACATCGCGGAGCTGGCCGCCGAGGGGTTGGTTCGCCGCGTCCACGGTGGGGTCGCCCTGATCCTGCCGGACGACGCCCCGGCGGCGGACGAGGCGCCGGTCGCCGGCCTGGACCCGTTGGGTGGGCGCGCCCTCGGCATGCTCGTGCCCTCGTTGGACTACTACTGGCCGGACGTGGCTCGCGGCGTCGAGGCAGCCGCCCGCGAGCTCGACATGCGCGTGGTCCTGCGCGGCTCCTCCTACGACACCGACGACGACCAGCCGCAACTGGCGCGCCTGGTGGAGCGGATGGGCGTCGACGGGCTCATCATCGCGCCGAGCATGGACGCACCGAGTGCCGAGCGCACCATCGAGTGGCTCGACCAGGTCGGCGTCCCGGTCGTCCTGCTGGAACGCACCGCCACGGTGGGCAGCCACCACGCGGTCATGGAGTCGGTGGTCACCGACCACGCACTCGGTGCGGCCATGGCGGTACGCCACCTCACCTCACTCGGACATCGCAAGGTCGGCCTGGTGCTCGACGCCAACAGCCCCACCAGCCAGCACGTGCGGCGCGGCTGGCTCGACGCCACGACCGAGTGTGGCCTCGACCCGGAGGCGACGGTGGTGGCCGTGGTGCCCGACGCACGGTCGCCGGAGCGGGACGCCGTCCTCAACGACGTCCTCGACAGGTGCCAGGCGACCGGGACGACGGCGTTGCTGGTGCACGCCGACGCCGAGGCCATCGCGCTGGTGCAGCACTGCGAGGAGCGGCACCTCTCCGTTCCCGGCGACCTCTCCATCGTCGCGTACGACGACGAGGTCGCCGGGCTCTTCAGCCCGCCGCTGACCGCGGTCCGACCGCCGCGACGCTCGATCGGACGGGCCGCCGTGCGTCTCGTCGCGGACCGGCTCGTCGACCCCGACCGCCCCACCCACCGGATCGTCATCAGCCCGTCACTGCGGATCCGGGAGTCGACCGCGAGGCCACCCGCGTAGCTCGTCTTCGGTCCTCGGCCATCGGCGCGGACATGGCACGATGGCCGTGTCCTGCGCCGCCGGTGGCCGGGCGCGACACGTGTGGAGTCGGAATGTCAGAGCTGGCCGGCGCGCCGGTGCCAGGGTTGGCGAAACTGTGGACGCACGACCCGGTCACCGCCGGCCCGTACCGGCTGGTCGGCCGGCTGGGCGCGGGTGGGCAGGGGGTCGTCTATCTCGGTGAGGACGACGCCGGTGACCGGGTCGCGGTCAAGATGGTGAACGTCGATCTGAGTGATCCACGGGCGCGGTCGCAGTTCGTGAAGGAGATCGCCGCCGCGCGCCGGGTCGCCCCGTTCTGCACCGCGCAGGTGCTCTTCGCCGAGGTCGACGGCGAGCGGCCCTACGTGGTCAGCGAGTTCATCGAGGGCCTGACCCTGCACCGGCACGTTCGCGAGCGCGGTCCGGTGACCGGTAACGCCCTGCACCGGCTCGCGGTCGGCACCGTGACCGCGCTTGCCGCGATCCACAGTGCCGGCGTGGTGCACTGCGACCTGAAGCCGGACAACGTGGTGCTGGGCGAGGACGGTCCTCGGGTGATCGACTTCGGCATCGCCCGCGCGTTGGGCGTCACCGAGACGGCGACCAGCCGGATCATCGGGACCACCGCGTACATGGCGCCCGAGCGCTTCCGCAACGACGCGGTCGGCCCGCCCTGCGACGTCTTCGCCTGGGCGGCCACGATCGCCTTCGCCGCCGGTGGTCGGCCGCCGTTCGGCAATGATTCGCTCTTCGCCGTGATGCACCGGGTGCTGCATGATCCGCCCGAGCTGCCCGCGTTGCCTCCCGTACTGGACGAGCTGATCCGGGAGTGCCTGGCCAAGGACCCGGCGGACCGACCGCCTGCGGAGCGCGTGCTGGTGCGGCTGCTCCGGCAGGACGGCAGGGTCAGCGATCCACTACCCCGGGACGATCTGCTCGAGGTGGGCAACAAGACCGCGGGCGCGCCGACGCCGAACCACCCGCTGCCCCCGGTCACGCCGACGGCACCGCAGCCGCGCCCGACGCAGCCGCAGATACCGACCCAGGCCCAGCCGACCCAGCCTGCGCACCTCCCGGTGGCGACCCGGCCCGCACACCTGCCGGTGACGGAGCCCGGCGTTGGTTCTGGTGACGGCGGCGCTGGACCCGGCGGCGCGTTGCGGCGGCTGCGTAGTGAGGCCCCCGACGCCTGGGGCATCTCGACCGCGCTCTTCCTCGGTTCGGTCGGCGCCGCCGCCGGTTACGTCGCGTCGAGCGCGGTCGGCCCGGCCGCCGCGGTTGGGGCGGTCGCCTTCGTCGTGGTCTACCTGGTTCGGCTGCTGGTCGCGACGGCGGTCGGGGGACGCTCCGACAACGACTGAGCGGTGCGCGGGGTCGGGGCAACCGGGTGGCGTCGGATCGATAGGTTGACTGCCACCAGCCGCCCGCCGAGGAGGACGTCCAGATGGCCCCATCCGCTACGCGTACGCGGCAGTGGTTGCCGTACACCGCCGCCGTCACCGCCGGGCTGGTGGTCATCGCCGGGGCGTTCGTGTTCGTCCGGCAGCACGAAGCGGGAAACGACTGCGCGACCACCCTCCAGGTCAACTCCTCCACGGAGAAGGCGGCTCTGCTGGTCGACCTGGCTGAGCGGTACAACCGCAGCGACCGGTCGATCGACGGCGGCGGCTGCGCCCAGGTGCACGTGAGCGGGTTGAACTCGGGCAAGGCCACCGAGGCGCTGGCCAGCGGCTGGACCCACACCGGCCTGCCGCAGCCACAGGTCTGGCTGCCGACGTCGAGCCTGTGGACCGGTCAGCTCCGCCTGCTCGACCAGGCCGCCGGGCGGGAGCTGCAGACCCCGGACCGCTACCCGTCGATCGCCAACAGCCCGTTGGTGATCGCTATGCCGCAGCCCAAGGCCGAGCTGGTGCGTCAGCGCGGGCCGCTGGGCTGGGGGGAGATCCTGGGCCTCTCCGGGCGGGACGGGTGGGCGGGCTTCGGCAAGCCGGAGTGGGGCCGCTTCACCTTCGGCAAGGACAACCCGAACCTGTCCACCTCCGGGCTGGCGGCGACAATCGCCACCTACTACGCGGCGGTGCAACGGTCGAGCGACCTGACCCGGGCCGACCTGGCCGACCCCGCGGTCACCCAGTTCGTACGCCGGATCGAGGCCAACGTGTCGCACTACAGCGACGACTCGGTGGACCTGCTGCGCAGCCTCGCCGAGGCGGACCTCGCCGGCGGGGCGGGCAGCACGGACGACATGAGTGCCATCGTCCTCCAAGAGGAGTTGGTGGACCTCTACAACACGGGCGCGCTGAGTCCTCGGCAGGACGGGCAGGAGCGGGGTCGCCGGCCGAACGTGCCGCTGGTCGCCGTCCACCCGAAGGAGGGCACGTTCAGCCTGGACCACCCGTTCGTGGTGCTGCCCTCCGCCGATGATCGGCAGCGCGCGGCAGCGGCCGACTTCCGGGAATTCTTGACCGAGGGTGACCAGCAGGAGAGCTTCGCCCGTCTCGGCTTCCGGAACCACGAGGGTCGCGCCTCGGCGGAGCTGCTCGCCAGCGTCGGCGCCGAGCCCACCGGCGGGCTGAACTACTTCAAGCCGCCGGACCCGGAGGTGGTGAGCGCGATGCTGGACGGCTGGCGGACGCTCCGCAAGAAGGCCAACATCCTGATCGCACTGGACACCTCGGGGTCCATGCTGGCGAAGGTCGGCACCCGCACCCGTTTCCAGGTGGCCTCCGCGGCGGCGGACAAGGGCCTCGCGCTGCTCAACACCGAAGACCGGGTGGGGCTCTGGTCGTTCTCCTCCGAGACGCCGCCGAAGCGCCCCTACCGGGAGGAGGTCCCGCTCGGCGAGTTCGACCTGAAGCGGATCAACAGCAAGATCGCCGGCCTTCAGGTCGCCGGCGGCACCGCCCTCTACGCGACGATCCGGGCCGCGCACCGGGAGCTGCTCGACCGGTACGACCCGCAGCGGATCAACGCGATCGTCGTGCTGACCGACGGCAAGAACGAGTACAACCCGGACAACGACCTGGCCCGGTTGCTCGCCGAGGTCGCGCTGGACCCGCAGCGTCCGGTGAAGGTGTTCTGCATCGCCTTCGACCGGGAGTCGGACTTCGCCACCCTGGACCGGATCGCCAAGGCATCGTCGGGCAAGGCCTTCGACGCCACCGATCCCGCCACGATCGACGAGGCATTCGTGAAGCTGGTCAGCAGCTTCTGACGCCCTCCCGGGTCAGGACGATACGCGGATGCCACCGCAAGGCCGGGTGGCTCCGACCGCCGCCACCGCGCCCGGCGGCGACCTGGGGAAGGCCGCCGCCGGTCCTGCCCGGCGTCAGAGTCGGGAGGTGAAGGTGGCCAGGAAACGGTGTGGGGTGACCACGCCGGCGTTGTCGAAGCAGATCACGTCGAGGTCGGCGTTCGTGGTGTACGGCCAGGGTTGGGTGAGGTGGCAGTAGTTGCTGCCGGCGCCCTGCGCCACGACCTGGGCGTGGGTCTCCTTGAGGCCGATCTGCGGGAAGGTGGCCAGGTAGCGGCCGGCGGGTGCCAGGGCCGCCACGGTGTTCGCGCCGACACCGAGTACCGAGTTGTCGTTTGTCGGTCCGCCGACGGCGGTACCGAGGTAACCGAAGTACGACGGTGGGGCCAGGGAGCCGATCACCGGCCGCCGACGGTGGTAGGAGAGGGCGAAGTCGGTGTTGGTGAACGCGCCGGTCTGGTCGTAGCAGAAGACGTACACCTGCACGTCAGTGCCGACCGCGTTCCACGAGTAGACCTTGCACCGGCGGGGGCCGGCGTTCGGTTGCACGGCAGTGACCTGCACGTTGCCGGCGAGCACCCCGGCCAGCCCCACCCCGGGCAGCCGTACCAGGTACTGCCCGACGCCCAGCGGCCCGACCGTGTTCACCACGCCCGTGGAGCTGTACGACTGCACCACCACGCCGCCGCCCCACTGCACGTAGGCGTGGGAGGTGCCGGCCGGTAGCACGCCAGAGCTGGTCGTCCACAGCACGGTGAACGGGGTGTCCTCGCGCGTGCCGCCCGGCTTGTGGCACTGCACGTCGACGATCTCGTCGGCGCCGGACTGGAACCAGCGAACCACCTCGCAGTAGTGCCCGGTCCGGTTCACCGGGGTCACGTGCGGCACGCCCCGCGAGCTGGCACCCACCTGTGGGAAGCGCACCTGGAACCGGCCGGGCGCGAGCTTGATGCCGTCGGCCCAGGCGGCCGGGAACGCGGTCTTCCAGCTACCCCACTGTCGGCTGGTGTCCAGCACGGTCCAGACCGCGACGGTGGGGTCCTTGACGTACGCGAAGCCCCAGCGGTCGGCGGTGGCCGCCGCGGCCGGTGCCGGCGGCGCGAGCGCGCTGGCGGCCAGGACGGCGGCCAGTGCCGCGGTGACGAACGATCGGATGCGCATGTGTTCCTCCATTCGACGGGAACATGTCGGGGAGGAGTGTGCGCGTAGTGACTCCATGGTCACAGTCGGCTACCCCGTGCTGCGATGTCGGTTGTCCGCTACTCGTGACCGAGTTGATGGGCGGGGGTGCCTACCGCCGGTGCCGAGGCGGTGGCAGGCCGAATCCACGCTGACGCTCGTCGATGTTGCCAGAGTGCGTCCAGACGTGTTGGAATGGCTCATATCGCCGCAGCACGGGGGCAACCGTGCTGAGAACGGCGAGCACGGGAGCATCGCAGTGCCGGCAGCGCGCCGCCTCGGCAGGCGTTCGCACGCCGCATCGCCGGGCCATCTCCATGACGACGGGCATCCTGCCGGGCAGGCATCCTCGCCCGCCGTACGTGTCCCCAGGTAGGTGTCTGCGATGGCCGACGCGGTCGACGTTCGACCCGCCGGGGGCGTCCGATTCGGTCTGCCAGCGCTGAGAACCGGCGACGAGGTGAGAAGCAGTCATGATTTCCCGAGAGAGTCTCGCGGGTTGGTACCGAAACCGCCTGGTGTGGGTGGCGGTGATCCTGCTGGCGGTGTCGGCCGGCGCGGTCGTACTTGTCAACCGGGGCGACCCGGAGACGGAGCCGGCGGATCTGCAGACGCAGATCATGGCCCGGATGCGGACCACGCTCGAAAAGGCGGACCCGGGGCAGCACAACCACGCCGGACACAATGCCCAGCAGGCGGCCACCGGGGAGAAGCCGGCGGTGATCTGCGGGGTTCGCGTCTACGGCTACGAGCCGACCGAGGTCACCGCGCTCGCCGACGTGCGGACGGTCTACGGCTTCCACCTCTGCGGGGTCGCCGAGCAGGGGCGCCCCTGGGACGTGGCGGTCAAGCTGGCCGGCCCGGTGATCATGGACATGTCCACCGAGCCTCCCGGCATCCAGGTGGTCGAGGCGACCGCCGAGGTCATGTTCACCGACCGGCTGCGGCAGATGTTCCCGCCCAAGTACGCGGAGTTGGCGCTCAAGGAGGCGCTGGCCGAGTCGGAGATGGCCGACCAGCGGCGCCGGTACGACGCGGCGGCCGGGCTCTGACCATGCCGGGCGGTCGTCCCGCCGTCGGATCCGGATCTGCGAAACCACCTGCCGGACCTGTCCCTCGGCGGGCACTCGGGCAGGTGTAGTCCGTCGTTGATCCCGGCGTCGATCGGTGACCCATGCCGCACCGTCGGGTGGGTGGCCCCATCCTGGCCTCGTCCAGCTCGATCCACATCGGCTGTAAATAGATCAGTATTGATATTTACGCTCATAGATGTAACAGTTGGTTTGGGAGCGTTCCCATTCTGATCCTTAGTACCGAAGAGCGGAGGATGAACAGTGCGTTCACAAACGTCCGATCAATCCGGCGGACGATCTCGGTCAACCGTCCGTCAAACCCTCCGAGTGCTCGTCACGCTGTTCGCCATGGTGGTCGGTACGTTGCCCTTTACCGGCGCGGCCCAGGCCCACGGCACCGTCATCAACCCGGCGACTCGCGCCTACCAGTGCTGGAAGACCTGGGGCAACCAGCACACGAACCCGGCAATGCAACAGCAGGACCCGATGTGCTACCGGGCGTTCCAGGCCAACCCCGACACCATGTGGAACTGGATGAGCCAGCTGCGCGACGGCCTCGCCGGTCAGTACCAGGCCCGCACCCCGGATGGGCAACTGTGCAGCAACGCCCTCGCCAGGAACGACGCGGTGAACCAGCCCGGAGCATGGAAGACGACCACCGTCAGCCGCAACCTCACGGTCCAGATGTACGACCAGGCCAGCCATGGTGCTGACTACTTCCAGGTCTACGTCACCAAGCAGGGGTTCAACCCGGCCACCCAACGGCTCGGGTGGGGCAACCTCGACCTGATCACGACGACCGGGCGGTACGCGCCAGCGCAGAACATCTCGTTCAACGTCTCGCTCCCTGCACGCAGCGGGAACCACATCCTGTTCGTGCTCTGGCGGGCGTCGCACCTGGACCAGACCTACATGTGGTGCAGCGACATCAACATCACCTGATCGGTAAGAACGACAACCCCGGCACTGCTCCGGCCCAGGACGCCAACGCCCTGGGCCGGAGTGGTGCCGGCCGTCGTGCCGCCGGGCGTCACTCGCGAACACCAATCGCGTCGACCGGCCGCGACCGCATGGCGACCCGGGTCGAGGTCATGATGGCGACCGCTCCGAGCAGCGCGGCGACCGCGACGATTCCCAGGTAGACAAGCGGTGGAACGGACGGCATCAGCGTCCTGGTCAGCGCGAGGCTCGTGCCGACCACCGACGGCGTCGCGGCCAGGCTTCCGATGAGAACAGCCGCGACGACGACGGTCCTCGTCTCGCTGCGCCGCGTCAGCCGCGAATACCCTCTCCCATGCTCGACGCGGCGTTACCGCTCGGAATGGAGCCGGCTGGCGATACGGTCCACCGCCTGCTTCGCCTCGACCAGGCTCGTGCCAGTCTGCCTGCGGTAGGCGCGGACAGCATGAATCGTCTGGCCGTTCTCCAGGTGCCTGACGACGTCAGGTTCCACGGGCTCGGCGATGCCGAGGTGATCCATGATCAGATCGAGCTTCCGCTGGACGGCCGCCAGGTGGGTCGCCGAACGGCGCTTTTCCTGGAACCAGGCCCCGACCGCAACCCCAACCGACCCGATCGTCGCGATGACGAGAAACGCTGCTTCCCACGGATCCATCAGCACATCACATCACCGGTACGCAACCGAGAGCACCACCCACGCACCAGGAGGCAGAGGGCGTCGGTGGTGGTCACGGTGATTGCAGCGGCGTGCGCGGGCCGCAAGCGGCGTTTCTCGGCGACCGCGACCTACCGGTGCCGGGCGGGGTCGCTGCGCCACGTGCCGTGCTGGTGGGCGAGAACGATCTCGCCCACCAGCGGCCGAAGGGCGGCAAGCCGACCCTGTGCCTTCCTCAGCGGTTCGCCACCGGGCCGCCGGAGGCTGGCGCGACCCGCTCGAACCGCACCCGGCTCAGCCATCCCGGAAGGTCACTGAGCACGTACACCTCGCCGTGCACGTCCGTGCCGAACGCGGTCGGCTGGGTGGGGAAGTTGCCGATCGTGGCGGACTCGTAGCCGCCTGTGGACTTCGGACGCACGGCGAACGCGAGGGTCGAGCAGTAGTCGCTCGCGATGTAGGTGCCCCACGCCTCCGGGGTGGCGGATCCTCGGTACACCACGCCGCCAGTCACCGAGCAGTTCTCCGTCAGATAATGTTCGTACTCGAAGACCGGGTCGGTGTAGCGCACGTTCGACCGGCACTGCTCGCGGTCGAAGACCGGGGTGCCCTCTCGGCAGGACCAGCCGAGGTTCGCTCCCCGTTGCGACGGGCGGATGTGGTTGATCTCCTCGACCAGGCCCTGGCCGACGTCACCGATCCACAGCGAGCCGTCGACCGGGTCGATGGAGAACCGCCACGGGTTGCGCAGTCCGTAGACCCAGATCTCCGGCCGCGCGCCCGCCACCCGGACGAACGGGTTGTCGAAGGGCACGCAGTAGGGCTTTCCTCCGCAGGTGCGGTTGACGTCGATCCGCAGGATCTTGCCGAGCAGGGTGCCGAGGTTCTGACCGGACTTGAACGGGTCGTTCGCGTTGCCGCCGTCGCCGAGGGACCAGTAGAGGTAGCCGTCGCGGCCGAACGCCACCTGTCCGCCGTTGTGGTTGCCGAATTCGGCGTGCTCCTGGGTGAGCAGCACCTGCACCCGGTCAGGGGCGCCGATGGGCACACGGGCCAGGGTCAGCGCGCCGGCCGGCAGGCTGGTGTAGGCCACGTAGAGCATGCCGGTCCGCGCGAAGTTCGGCGCGGGCGTGATGCCGAGGAGGCCGCGCTCGTTGTCGGACGTGTCGATCCGGGCGGTCAGGTCGAGCACCGGCTCGGCTGCCAGGCCGGTGTCAGGGTGGTAGGCGCGGACGGTGCCGTTCTTCTCGGCGATCAGCATCCGGCCGTCGGGCAACCCGGTGATCGCGATCGGACGCTGGAGACCGAAGGCCACCTGTTCGGATACCACTGTCAGTCCGGTGAGTGGCACCGCGCGGGTGGTTGGTGTGTTGGCTGCGGCGGTGCCGGACACCGGCGCCGGTGGCAGCAGGATCGCGGACAGGGCCAGAATGAGCAGCCCGGCCAGCATGGTGGCCGGGCGACGACGCCGTGGCGACATGGTCAGCTCCTCAAGCAGGTGGGGTGGTGGTGGCAATCTGGGAGCGTTTCCACAATACATTTAGTGGTGTCAATATCAAATGCCGGGCGCCGGTGGTCGCCGGCAGGATGCTCACCAATGACCTCCTGGTCAGGCTGCCGGCCTCGGTGTCGAGGTCCAACCGCAGGCCCGGTGGGACCTCCCACGCGATGGTCCACGCCGCAGCTCGCCCGCATGTCGTCGCAGGTGTCGCGCGGATGCGTGGCCGTCGTCCCACGGTGTCAGCTCCTGTGGTCGTGTCGTCGTCTGCCGCCACCCGAGGCATCGTCGATTGGTCGACTCTGCCGTCGCTCACCCGGACAATGGGGGGATGAAGCGAGACGTACGTCCGATGCGGTTGACCGGAACCCGCGCCAACGGCGCGGTGGCGACGGGCGCGGCGGCGACCGGCGCGCGGGCTGCGGGAGCGGCGTCGCTCGGCGCCCTCGCCGTGGGGGCGCTGGCCGTCGGGGCCGTGGCCGTCGGGGCGCTGGCCATCGGGCGGCTGGCGATCCGCCGGGCGGTCGTGCGGGAGCTGCGCGTCGGCCGGTTGGAGATCGACGAGCTGGTGGTGCACAGCCGACCCGCCGCCGAGGGATGACCCGCTCCTGAGACGGCGAGACCACGCCGCGGGTCACCCCGGTGCTTGCTCGCGTTCCGTACCGTGTCTGCCAGCGGGGCGTTACCACCCAGCGGCAGTGAGGACCAGTTCATGTCCACGAAGCGGTGGCGAATAGGCGGCGGGAACAAGCGCGTCGTCCCGATGCGCGACATGAACGAGCTGCGCCGTTACGTGCACGACCACCGGACGACCGATCTGATCCTGGACATAGAGCCGTGGCTTGTGCACTGGTCGGAGCCGGCTGACGTGCTGGGTGCCCGGATCGACAGGTGGCGGTTTTCGTCGTCTCCGCAGTGCACGGTTCGGCTGTGTTCCAACTCGACTCGCTTCAGGCTGTCGGACGGCCCCGTGCGCCTGATCAGTGCGGCCGGTAAGCCCCGCACCGCTCGGCATCACCTCGGCCGGCTGGGCGAGCGCCCGCTGGTGGCCGGTGATCTGCTGCTCCTCGACGGCCTGCTGGCCTGGCGGCTGCCTGCCGATTTCGCCTGGCTGACGTGGCGCGGCGCGAGCCCGCCATGGCCACGCGCGCTGCGGGCCGCGGACCGGGTGGCGTCGCCGCTGTTGCTCGGGGGGAGGTGACCGGATGTCGACAGCCGATCGCACAGTGGATGCCCTGATGCTGGACTACAGCGAGGCTCGCGACGATGAACGAAGTTTCACCGCCGTGCAGGGCTCGGTGGTTGCCCTCGCCCTGACGGGCGTGGCCCTGCTCGGAGCGCTCGCGAACGAGGTCGCCTCCGGCGAGCACGTACCGCCCCCGCTTGTCGCCGGCGCGCCACTGATCATCTTGTGCATTCTGGCGTACGGCCAGGTGACGGGTGCTCAGGCTGTGCTGCGCAGTTTCTACCTGCGCTCGCTGGAACGGGAGATCCGCAGCCGCCTGGAACTGCGGGACCTGGCCGACTATCCGACGCTGCGACCGCTCACCTACTCCGAACTGGCGGTCTCGTACAGCACCCTGGCCCGAGGTCGGGGGTTCGGCAGGTTCATGGCGCTATTGATCTTCGTGTCCCTGTGGTTGGTGTTCGGTGGCCTGACCCTGTCCCTTGCCTTCTGGCTCAGCCCGCCCTGGCAGATCGCCATGGCGGCTGTCTACGGCGGCGGGGCGCTGACGATCTTCACCGACACGGTTCGTACGAACGTCTACGGGCGCTCCTTCTTCCACCGGCACGTCACGCTCGCCAGCCGCAGACGAAGCGGGTCGATGCTGCCCGGCAAAGCGCTGGCGCCGGCCACCAGCACGAACCTCGTCAGATACCTGGCCTTGCCCCGGCCGGACGATCTGGTCAAGGGGCTGTTCGTGGTGGCAGGCGTCGCCGTCGCACTGACCGCCGGTCGGGACGGGCTGCCGGCCCCGGCCACCGGTGCGCTTGTGCTCTTCGTGATCGCCGTCGAGTGGCTCATCTACCAGTCCCGGTACCAGTGGAACGACATACGCGGCATCGCCGAGGATGCGCAGGCGCCGAGCAGTGCCGAGCGACGCCGACTGCCGGGGGGTGCGGCAAGCATCCCGGCATCGCTGCTGGCGATGCTTCTGCGCATGGTCACCGTGGGCTGGATCGTTGCGCTCGACTGGCCGGGCGAGTCGCGGGTGTCCCGCGCGGATCTCGTACTCGTGATCGCAGTGTTCTTGATCTACGGCGTGGGTTTCGGATACGAGACGATCCGGCACGCCGCCCGGCTTGCCAACGACTCGACGTGGCCGAACCTGTTGTTGACACTCGGGGTCGTCGGTGTCGGATACCCGGTTCGATTCGTGCTGGGATGGTGGGCGGCGGGTGGGCCGACGTGGAACGTGTCGCTCGGCTGGATGCTCGTCGCCTGCTGGGGCCTCGGCGTGCTCTTCGTGTCGCTCACCTGGATCCTGGAGTTCGCCGACCACATCCACTCCTCCGTCGACCGAGACTGGTCCGCCTATCGCGTCAGCCCGACGATTCAGAGCAAGCCACACCTGCTTCGGCTCGCGAAACTGTGCGGTATCAGGTTCGAGATCTCGAACCTGTTGGGCTCCGAGCCGGTCGACGGAGGCGACCTACGCATCATCGCCCGCACCAGGTTCCGGCCCTGGTGCCCATGGGTGATCGGCGGGGCGGTCTGGTACGTCGCCGTATCGCTGTCTCTGCCCAGTCTCTTCGACGCTCCGGAACTACGGCTGTGGCCGTGGGGTCTCGCCGCCGCCGTGCTGCTCGCGCTGCCCGTCAGCAAGAGGGGTGGCCTACTGCCCAAACTGGCCGCGGGCCTGATCTTCGCCGCCGGGGTGGTGTGGTCGCTGTGGGCAGTTCCACCGTCGAGCGCCCTCGTGCACAGGCCGGCGGCCCTCGTCACCCTGTTCGCCGCCGCTCTCCTGCCGTCGGCGCTGTATCTCAACTTTTACCTCTCCACGTACCAGAGCACCCGTGCGGTGGCGGAACGATCAATCCGCACGGTGGTTGGCGTGTTGCAATGGGTGGCGTTGTGGTTTGTCGGCGTACCCCGCCGTGCCCCGGCCCCTTCGACGGACGTCCGAACAGGCGGCGAGCCGCCGACTCCCAGGACTCGGATGGACGACGAGGACGCCGTCAGGGCCACCGTTGACACGGCGGCCCCCGCCGGCGAGCAACCGACCGGCGAGCCGGTTCGCCTGACGCGGCAGGCCGAGAGCCAGGCGCCGGACTGACCCGGCCACCCTCTCGCACCGGGCCGCCCTCAGCGAGGTGGCACCGGCCCAACCGGGCGAACCGCCGTGAAGTCGGCGTGTTCGTAACGGGTGGCGGAGAGCAGTAGCAGCCACTCGTCACAGCCCTGCCACGGGTAGAGGTCGCTGGCGCCGCCGCGTACGGTGCGGGGCCCGTCACCGGTGCGTGGCCGCGCGTCCGCCGGCGCGTCGTCGAATCCGGGGATCCACACGTCGGCACAGATCTCGTTCGCCGACCCCATTGCCGCCAACCCGAACGCGTTCTCCGCGGCGGCCGTCCGCGCCTCGTCGTCGAAGTCGTCGAGAAGCTGGTCCTCGTCCGGTTTTCCGTCGCCGCGGAAGGTCAGCGTGGTGGTGCCGGCGCGGGCCGCGTATTCCCACTGCGCCTCGCTCGGCAATTGGAACGGCAACAGCTTGAGCAGGTCGTGCAGGTCGCCGCCGAGCCGGGCGGTCCCGGTGGCCGCCTCGGCGTAGTCGTCCTCGTAGTCGGGCAGCCAGTGCTGGACCTGCGCCACGGTCAGCGGGTGCCGGGCGAGCAGGAACGACTCGACCCGCACCTCGCGTACCGGTTGTGCGTCCTTAGCGTTGGCGAGGAACGGCTCGATGGTGTCCTCGACACCGCCGTCGCGTTCGATGGCGCGTACCGCTTCCAGCTCCGCCTCGGACAGTCCCATCCGGAACGTACCGCCCGGAACCTCCCGGAACACGACCCCCGACGGTATGTGCCGCCATGCCGGACGTCCGGCTATGTCTTCCTCGGTCCACATGGCGGCGAACGCTAGCAGCCGAGCCGACCGGCCGTCCCTCCCGATGAGGGCTTGACGCCTGTCCATCGTGCACGGATGGGCCGTCGCGGCGGTTACCGCCGTGTTCAGCTCAGCGTGAACGTCACGTCGTCGACGTCGAAGGCCGTGGCGCCGTTGCCGGCCGTCTCGCTGGCGAGGAAGCTGACCGTCGCGGTGCGCTCGGTCGTCGCCGTCCCGGTCGACATGGCGTACTGCCGCCACTGCGACCCGCCGTCGAACGCCAGCGAGAACCTCGTCTTCGGGGGTATTCCAGTGACCGCCAGCCCAACGTTCAGGTAGTCGCCGCGGCTGGTCTCCGTGGTGGTGGTCCGGACCCAGAAGCGGACCGTCAGGTCGCAGTCGGCCGGCACCGTGGCGGTGGTACGCAGCAGGTCGCCCCGCGACACGTCAAGTCCGGCGAAGGTGGCGTACGCGCGACCAGTGTGCGCGGGTCGGGTCGCGTCGCCGAGCACGACGATGCGGGGGCCGGCGGTCCAGCCGGTGGTGCCGAGCTCGAAGCCGGGGTTCGGGTGGATCTGCCCGGCGCAGGGCGCATCCGCCGCCGGCCGGACGGGGGACGCACCGCCCGTGACCAGGAGCAGCAGGGCGGCGGCCGAGGCGGTGGTGACGAGGGCCTTCATCAGTTCTCCCCGAGTCAAGACATCTGAACATGTCGATATCTACTGACCCTGCGTGATCGACGCCGCCGCGTCAAGCACTTCCCGGCGTCGGCCCTGCACACGCCTGGACACATGGTGAGCGGGCCGACCTGGTCGATGTCCGGCTGCGCTACGGCGAGGCTCACCGCCTGCGGACCGCGCCCGGTGGAGGTGGCGGGCGTCCGGCGTTCGGCGCGTGCGTAGCCGGGAGATCTCAGCGGTCGGGCATGCTGGGCGGATGCGACAGGTCACCGTACTTGGCAGTTCCGGTGCCTTTCCCGAGCCGGGCCGTGCCTGTAGCGGTTTCGCAGTGGACTGGGACGGCTATCGCCTGGTTCTTGACCTGGGCTACGCCACGCTGCCGCGGCTGCTCGGGCACTGGCCGGATGGCGTGGTCGACGCTGTCGTCATCACCCATGAGCATCCCGATCACTGCATTGACCTGCACGGGCTGTTCCGGATGCGGTTCTACGGTGACGTCGGGGGACCACGGCTGCCGTTGTACTGCCCTCCCGGCGTGATCGACCGGATCAGCGGCCTGGAGCCGGACGTCGACCTGCAGGCGGTTTTCGACGTGCACCCGCTGCCCGGCAACTACCGGGTCGGACCGTTCGACCTGACCGGGCTGTCGCTCCCGCACCACGTGCCGAACGCGGGCATCCGACTGGAGGCTGACGGGACAGCCGTGGCCTACTCCGGGGACACCGGCCCGACCCCGGTGCTTGCCGATCTCGGTCGCGACGCCGACCTGTTCATCGTCGAGGCCACCGACCGGGACGGCGAGACCAGTTCGCCCACACGCAATCTGATGACCTCCACCGAGGCGGGTCACTGGGCACGCCGGGCGGGCGCCCGCCGACTGATGCTCACCCACTTCTGGCCGGGCAATGACCGGGCAGCCGCCGTGGCGGCCGCACGACTGGAGTTCGACGGTGCTGTGCTGGCGGCCGAAGAAGATCTCACCGTCCTGCTCGGGCCAGCGGACCGCTGACGACGACCCGAGTGGCGGCTGCCCACCCCGGGGCCTGAGTGACACCCATCGAGTGATCGCCGTCCGCGGAGCGGAAGGAGTGCCACCACGCCGCCGGTGCCACCGCCGCACGGGTGCGCGGTACCCGGCTTGCTGTCGGCCCGCTGATGTACTGTCATGCCAGTTCAGCGGCCGTGGCAGGGCAACGGCAGGGTGGGTTGCCCCTGCCTGCGGCACCTCGGCCCGCGTGACCGGAGGAGTCGATGCCCAGATGACGGCAGGGCGATCAGTGCCCACCCAAAACGACGTGCTCGGATACTTCGACACGCTGTCGAACTGGGGACGGTGGGGCGACGACGACGAGCGCGGGACGCTCAACCACATCACCGACGACGTCCGACTGGCGGCGGCGCGGGCGGTGCGCCACGGCAGGAGCGTGTCGTGCGCGTGGGAGGTTGCCGTTCCCGAGGACATGGAACGGGCGACGACGACGTGCCCGTGCGCCGCCGACATGCCGGGTGCCGAGAACATCCCGGTGCCCGCCTTCCACGCCGACCGGCGTTGGGGTTTCTCCTCTGAGCGGCTCGGCATCACGTTCCACGGCAACACCCTCACCCACGTCGATTCGCCGTGCCACATCTTCTGGGACGGCGTGATGTACAACGGGCGGTCGCACACGCTCGTTGACGCCGCGAAGGGATCGGGGTGGGCGGCCGTCACGGCGGCGGCGAACGGGATCGTCACCCGTGGTGTCCTGCTGGACGTCGCGGCGGTTCGCGACGTGCCGTGGTTGGAGCCGGGGGAGGGGGTGTTTCCCGAGGATCTGGAGGAGGCCGAGCGCCGCCAGGGTGTGCGGGTGCGACCCGGCGACGCGGTGCTCCTGCGGACCGGCTTTGGCCGCTTCCGGCACGAGACTGGTGCGGGCGTTGGTCTCACCCAGGCTGGCTGGCATGCGTCCTGCCTGCCGTGGCTGCACGAACGGCAGGTCGCGCTGATCGGCGCCGACACCCCTCAGGACGTTCAGCCGTCGGGGTACGGAGACGTGTTGATGCCGGTGCACGCCGTGAGCCTCGTCGCGATGGGCCTGTGGCTGCTCGACAACTGCGACCTGGAGGCGTGCGCGGCAACGGCTGCCGAACTCGGCCAGTGGGACTTCCACCTCGCGGTCGCGCCGGTGCGCTTCGCCGGCACGTCCGGCAGCCCGGTCAACCCGATCGCCACCTTCTGACCGCGCGTCACGACGGCGCGATGCCCTGAACGGCCTGCCGTGCGGGGATCGCTGTCGGTGTGGACCCGCCGGGGCATACGCCACAAACGACGAAGTAGCGACGCCAGTCGATATTGCTGGAACGGCTGCGGGTGTGCTGGAATGGCTCACATCGCCGCAGCACGGGGGCAACCGTGCTGGCGACGGGCAGCACGGGAGCAGCGCAGTGCCGGCGTCGCGCCACTTCGGCGGACGCGCCGCACCGCCGGGCCATTTCCACGACGACGGGCAGAGGTCCGTCGTACGTGTCCAGGCCCCGTATTCCCACGACACCGAGACGCATGCACCGCACCATGTCGATCTACCGAGATCGGAGACCAGGTGGGCAGCGTCGCGATGTCCGGGGAAGGTACTCCGGCCCTGCCCGTACGGGAGGGGCCCCACGTCATGGAGGATGACCATGCGCCGTTTCCTCGCGGTGTGCACCGCCGCCCTGATCATCGGCACCACGGCCGGCAGCGTCCCGGCCGCCGCGTCCGGTGCCTCCCCGCGCTCGTGCACCCGGGGCCTGCTCTTCTGCGAAGACTTCGAGCGGTTGCGACCGGGCGGCGCCAGCACGCTGGACTGGGGCGTCGACACGCGCAACGGCACGCTCACCGTCGAGCGTGCCCGCCACGGCAACCAGGTGCTGCACATCCACACGGTGGACAACGGGCGCGCCTTCCTGCGCGTCGACGATTTCGCCGCGCCGGGCAACCGGTTCTACGGCCGGATGCGACTGCGCGTCGATGCCTTCCCCACCGCCCCCGACTGGGCGCACTTCACGCTCGTGGAGGCGACCGGCAGCGGCAGTCCGGAGGTCGTCCGGCCAGTCGGCGGTCAGTACGCGCCCACGGTCCCGGGAATCTTCTGGGGTGTGGGCGCCGACGGCGGCCCGACCGGCGACTGGACCAATTGGCGGGAGTCCGCCCCGGTCACCGAGGACACCTGGCAGTGCTTCGAGTGGAAACTCGACCCGACGGACAACCGCGTCGCGGTGTGGATCGACGGCGTGGCGAACCCGGAACTGACCGCTTCCACGACCGAGCACGGGGGTAACGACGTGCCCTTCGTCCTGCCGACGGTGAACACGGTGAAGGTCGGCTGGCAGCTCTACCAGGGCGGTACCACACCTGGCGAGTTCGACCTCTGGATCGACGACCTCGCTCTCTCCACCAGGAGGCTCGGCTGCTGAGGTCGTTCGCAGGTGTCACGGCGGCCCGCGACCCGGGCACCCATGCCGCCGATGAACGGGATGCCGGTGAGCAGCAGGCCGAGGATCGCCGCCA
>NZ_JBEZZW010000048.1:0-56281 GCF_040639415.1 Micromonospora sp. NPDC023888
GCCAAGAGGGGGTTGCCGGCGCTCGGCCGGGGTCTGACCAAGGCGCGTTCGGCGCTTCCGAGCATGCCCCGCCCCAGCATTCCGCTGGGGTTGCGCAAGTGCGCGGGCGACCCGATCGACGTGGCCAGCGGCGAGGTGGTGCTCACCCAGACCGACGCCGAGCTGCCCGGCCTGCTCCCGCTGGTCCTGAGCCGTAGTCACCTGTCGTCGTATCGGGTCGGTCGGTGGTTCGGGCCGTCCTGGGCATCGAGTCTTGATCAGCGGGTCGAGGTCGACGACCACGGCATCTGCTTCGTCGCCGAGGACGGGATGGTCCTCACCTATCCGACGCCCGCGAGTGGCGAGGCGCCGACCCTGCCGGAGACCGGGCCGCGCTGGCCGCTGTCCCCGACCGCTGACGGTTACCGGGTCGACCAGCCGGAGACCGGTCGCGCCCTGCATTTCCAGGCCGTGCCGGGCTTACAGGCGGTGCAGGGCTTCCAGGCGGTGTCGGACCAACCTGGGCCGGAGGGCGAAGGCGATCCCGTTCGGGTGTTGCCCCTGGTTGCCGTCGCTGACCGCAACGGTCATCGGATCGACGTGGACTGGCGCGACGGCGCGGTCACCGAGATCCGGCACAGTGGCGGGTACCGGATCGCGGTCGACACCCTGCACGGGCAGGTGGCGGCGCTGAGCCTGCTCGACGCGGAATCCTCCGGTGACGCCCGGACCCTGGTCCGGTTCGGCTACGACGAGGGTGGTCACCTCGCCGAGGTGATCAACGGATCAGGGCTGCCGCTGCGGTTCGCCTACGACGACGACGGGCGGTTGGTCCGCTGGCAGGACCGTAACGAGCAGGAGTACCGCTACACCTATGACGAGCAGGGGCGCTGCGTGGCTGCTACCGGCTCGGGCGGATACCTGTCCGCACGGCTGCACTACAACCCGGCCGACCGGGTGACCACCGTGACCGACTCTCTCGGTCACGCCACCGCCTACGAGTTGACCGAACGCGGCCAGACCGAGCGGACCACTGATGCGCTGGGTAACGTCAAGACTTTCACATGGGACGGGTTTGATCGGAAGCTGTCCGAGGCCGATGCTCTCGGGCGGACGACTCGTTGGTCCTACGATGACGACGGCAACCTGGTCGAGGTCAACCGCCCGGACGGCAGCCGGGCGACGGCCGCGTACAACGACCTGGGTCAGCCGGTCGTGGTCACCGATGTCGATGGTGCGGTCTGGCGGCGTGAGTACGACGAGCGCGGCAACCTGACCATGGTCACCGACCCGATCGGCGCGGCCACCCACTACCGGTACGACGACAACGGTCACCTCAGCGAGGTGATCGACGCGCTCGGCAACACCCTGCTGGTGACCACCGACCCGGCCGGGTTGATCAGCCAGGTCACCGAACCCACCGGAGCGGTGACGAGCTACCGGCGGGACTCAGCGGGACGTGTTTCCGAGGTGACCGATCCGCTCGGTGGCACCACTCGTCTTGGCTGGACCCTGGAAGGGCGGCTGGCGTGGCGGCGTAGCCCGGACGGGGTGAGTGAGGAATGGACCTACGATCCGGAAGGAAACCTAATCACTCATACCGACCAGACCGGGGCGACGACCAAGTTCGATATCGGGCACTTTGACCTGCCGGTGGTGCGCACCGCGCCGGCCGGCACCCGGCTGGTGTTCACTTACGACACCGAACTGCGCCTTACCTCGGTCACCAACCCGCAGGGACTCGTCTGGCGCTACGACTACGACCCGGGTGGGCGGCTGGTCGCCGAAACGGATTTCAACGGTCGGACGCAGACCTATACGCACGACGCTGCCGGTCAGGTCGTGGCCCGGACCAATGGGGCCGGGCAGACCATCGAGTTGGTCCGTGACCTGCTGGGCAACGTCGTGGAGAAGCGCACCGCCGACGGAAGTACCACCTTCAGGTACGACTCGGTCGGCCGGTTGCTGCAGGCCAGCTCCCCTGAGGTCGATCTTCGGTTCGAGCGGGATCCGTTGGGTCGGGTGTGGGCCGAGATTCGGGACGGTCAGGTGGTCTCCTCGTCCTACGACGCGCTCGGTCGACGGACGCGCCGGCGTACTCCCTCGGGGGTGGAGAGTGCCTGGGAGTATGACGCCGGCCACCGGCCGGTGGCGCTACACACCGGTGGCGCGACGGTCAGCTTCACCCACGACGCGGCCGGCCGGGAAACCCGGCGGGCGGTCGGCAACCTTGCTCTGACCCAGAGTTGGGACGCCAACCACCGGCTGCTCTCCCAGATCGTCACCGCCAGTCCTACTGCACCAGCCGCCGTGCCGGACCTGGTCGCCCACCGGGCCTACCGGTACCGCGCCGACGGTTACCTGACCGACATCGCCGACCAGGTCACCGGCGAGCGTCGGCTGGAGTTGGACCGGGCCGGCCGGATCACCGTGGTTCAGGCCGGCGACTGGACCGAGCGATACGCGTACGACGATTCCGGCAACGTGGCCAGTGCCGCCTGGCCCGGTGCGGATGACGACGGCGCGGCTCGGGGTGAGCGGGAGTACACCGGCACGCTGATCCGGCGGGCCGGGAACGTGCGGTACGAGCACGACGCCGCTGGCCGGGTGACTCTGCGGCAGCGCAAGGAGCGATCGACCAAGCCGTCGACCTGGCGCTACACCTGGGACAGTGAGGACCGGCTGACCGGCGTGACCACGCCGGACGGCATCCGCTGGCGCTACCGGTACGACGCGCTCGGCCGCCGGGTCGCCAAGCAACGACTCGACGCCGACGGCGCCGTGGTCGAACAGGTCGACTTCGCCTGGGACGGCCCACACCTGATCGAACAGACCCACCGCGGCGATGACGGCGACAAGACCAGCACCTGGGAGTACGCCCCCGGCACGTTCACGCCGATAAGCCAGACCGACGGCCCGGCCGATCAGGATGAGATCGACCGCCGCTTCTACGCGATCGTGACCGACCTGGTCGGCACCCCCACCGAACTGGTCACCCCAACTGGCGACGTCGTCTGGCGGCAGCGGACCACCATCTGGGGCATCCCGATCCACACCAGCGCCACCGGCGCGGACTGCCCATTGCGTTTTGCTGGCCAGATCCACGATCCTGAAACCGGCTCCTCTTACAACTACCACCGCTACTACGATCCAGATACGGCCCGGTATTCCTCCGCCGATCCACTGGGCCTCGAAGCAGGGCCCGACTCACATTCCTACGTCGACAATCCCACCTATCGAATTGATCCATTCGGTCTCACCCCCTGCCGGGTTCCGCACCGTTCGACTCCACGAATGGAAGACGGAAATCTCAAGGAGGGATGGATTCATGTGGATGCTAGGCATGTCTCCGGCAATCATCCGAATGGGCCGGGGGACTTGTTTGCCAGTGGGACCACGCGTGATCAGCTTACGGCTGCAGCCGAGACGATTGTCCAGCGGGGGACGAGAATCTCCGATCCGGCTCGCCGGCTGCAGACCTTCGAGAAAAAGATGAAGATAAACGGCGTTCGGGACTGGGTTAGGGTAATTGTTGATTCCGACGATGCAAATCGCGTGATCACCATCTTTCCGGTTCGACAGGGAGTGTAGCGTGCGCTTCGAGTTCTCAAGGCACCAAGATGGAGCAGCCGCCTCGTCGTTTGACCTGGGTGATCTGCGACTGGTCTTGGATTCGGCGGACGTCTCGTCGGCCGGGCATCGGCCGAGTAGGTCAATGATGATCTACCTGGGCATCGTTCATCTGGTGGATGGTCTGTCGAAGGTGGCCGAGGGGAATGCCTCGCGCTTTTTGTTCGTAGGCCCCGACTCATCATTCTCGTTGAATTTCCAGCGAAAGAATGATGTGCTGACCGTGACGGCCGGAAACGCATTCATAGGTAGCGCTCCGCTGTCGGATGTCCTCGCTGCCTTGCTGGCCGGGATATCGGCCTTCCTTGAGGATCCCGGCAACGAACTTGCCGTCAATGAGCCTGTGGCCGAAGACCTGGAGGCGACGTTGCAGCGCCTGAGAGGTCTGGTCAGTTCATCCCGATGACCCGGCCGGTAGGCGGAGTGGGTGGGTGTTGACCGTAGCCGCTCTGAACCATGGCGCCCCGGCGGCCGGCGTCGGTGCCGGCCGTTCGATCCACGAACCGGTCGCCGGGCAACAGCGACGAGCGTCTGAGGAATCCCGACCCAACTCAGGGCCACTGACGTCGACTGTCCGTAGGGCTTCCCCGGCCAGATCCACGACCCGGAACCGGCGCCTCGTACAACGTCCCAGGAACCACGGACCACTATCCTTTTGTGAGGTAGCGCCAGTGCCCACTTGGTTGGATCTAGTCGAAGACCCGCGCGGCGTCCGCTCCATCTACGGAGCGAATAATCCGCCTTCGCTGGAGAAGATCCTGTTGCACGAGGTTGTGCTCCAGCGGGACGGTCCGTCGGCGGTCCTGAGATTCGATCTGCCGGAGTTCCCTACGAGTGCGCCGACGAAATGGCGTGATCAGGGCTTCAACGTGGTGCAGATCGGCCTGACGATGATCGGCGTCAAGGACCTCTCCCTGAGGGGCTGGAACCACCGCGGTTGGGCAAGCATGGAGTTGGCCTCCCGGGATGATTCGCTGATGTTGGAAGTCCTATGGGGATCGGCTCGTATCCAGGCGCAGGCGGACGCGGCGGCCGTGACGTCGATCTCGGCTTATGCCGGCGACCTGTCGCTTGAATAATCCCGCTCCTGTTGGTGCTTGCGGCCGACGAGGGTTAGGCAGCCTGCGACACGCACCGCTTCCTGTTCCGCAACTGGCAGAGGATCCTGGGGCGCGCCGTCGAACGCTCAGGTCGGGGCAAGCTCGGGGATGCCGTAGTGCTGGTCGAGGACCTGCATGGCGGCGCCCGCGGCGATGGCGTCCGCGCCGAGGCTGGACAGGGTCACCCGGGTACGGAGCCAGTCCGCGCGTCGCGCGTCCGCCTGGACGGCCTCGGTGACGGCCGCGAGATAGGTCTCCGGGTGCCGCAGGAGATCCGCGCCCGCCAGCACCACGTGGGCGAGGTCGAGGGTCTGGAGCAGGTTGACGACGCCCACCGCCACGACGCGGGCGGCACGTGGCAGGTCGCCGGCCTCGGTGGCGTGGCGGTGCACGATCTCCAGGCATCCGTGCCGGCCGCAGACGCAGCGGGGGCCGTCCAGGTCGACGACCGTGTGGCCGAACTCTCCGGCGTTCGTGTGCGCGCCTCGGTGGGCCGTGCCGCCCAGCCAGAGGCCCCCGCCGATTCCGGACTCGATCATGATGAGCGCCGCGTCGCCGAACGTCGCGCCGTGTCGCCACGCTTCGGCCGTGATGCCCGCGGTGACGTCCTTGTCGAGGTGGACGGGCAGCCCCAGGTGTTTCTCGGCGATCTCGCGCAGCGGTACGTCGTGCCAGTGCCGCAGGCCGTGGGCGCCGCGGACCAGGCCGTGGGCGTGGTCCAGTGGGCCGATCATGCCGATGCCCACGCCGGTGAGTCGGCCCCGGACGTCGGTGCTGCCGGTCATCGTGTCGATGCCCAGGCGCAGGGCATCGAGGAGTTGCCGCGGGGTGAAGTCGCCGGGTAGCGGGCTGACCGCCGAGTGGCGCACGGTGCCGGCGAGGTCGACCAGGACCAGCCGCAGCGTGCGGCGGGCGACGTGGGCGCCGATCGCGTACCGGCTGTCGGGGACGAGTTCGTAGACGACAGCCGGCTTGCCGACGCCCGGCCGGCGGACACCTGTGGAACGGATCAGGCCGTCGGCGCTGAGGCGGGCGATGACCTTGGAAACCGCCTGTGGGGTCAGGCCGGTGGCCTGGACCACTGTCGACCGCTCGAACCGTCGAGCGGTACGCCCCACGGCCATGACCAGCGCCTGGTTGTAGCCGCGCAGGAACCTGACGTCCGCAGTGATGCGAGTCATCCCGCCACCCTATTACGCAACGCTGTTGCTAAATTTTCTCGGTGATCGGAATGAGCAGAGGTCGACAAGTGGCGGCGCTGGCCGCCCTGGCACTGGGTGGCGTCGCGATCGGCCTGACCGAGTTCGTGGCGATGGGCCTGCTGCCCGACATCGCGCGCAACCTGCTCTCCCAGGAGTACGCCCACTCGTCGTCCGCAGCGGTCGCCCGAGCGGGTTGGATGATCACGGCGTACGCGCTCGGCGTGGTCGTGGGCGCGCCCCTGATCGCCGCGCTGAGCGCGCGCCTGCCCCGCAAGCGGCTCGTGCTCGGGCTGCTCGTCCTCTTCGCCGTCGGCACTGTCGGCTCCGCGCTCGCCCCCACCTTCGACCTGGTGCTGGTGGCGCGGTTCGCGGCGGCCCTCCCGCACGGCGCGTACTTCGGCGCGGCCGGCCTGCTCGCGGCGTCGCTGATGGGCCCCGGTAACGAGGCCCGGGGCTTCGCCACAGTGCTCAGCGGCCTGACCGTGAGCAACGTGGTAGGCGTACCCCTCATCACGCGGCTCGGGCAGGCGGCCAGTTGGCGCGTCGCGTACCTGGTCATCGCCGGTGTCTTCGTGCTCACCCTGCTGGCGGTGCTGGCGGTCGTCCCGGAGGTCGCCGCGGCGGTCGACGGGTCGCCGGCTGCCGAGTTGCGGTCGCTGCGAACCTCGCAGGTCTGGCTTGTCGCCGCGACGGGCGCGGTCGGGTTCGCCGGGTTCTTCGCGGTGGACAGCTACATCGCACCTGTCACCACGGACGTCGCCGGGCTCTCCGCCGCGACGGTGCCGTGGGCGTTGGTCGCGGTGGGCCTCGGCATGACCGTCGGCAATGCCCTGGGTGGCTGGTTCGCGGACCGCGACCTGCAACGGAGCATGGTCATCGGTTTCGTCGCGATGATCGTGAGCATCGCCGCGTTCAGCCTCGTCGCGTCGAGCCGGGTCGGCCTGTTCGTGGGCGCGTTCCTGGTCGGTGCGACAAGCCTCTACCTCGGCCCGGTCCTACAGGCGCGTCTGATCACCGTCGCCCCGGGAGCGCAGTTGATGGGTGCGGCGGTCAACCAGTCGGCCATGAACATCGCGAACAGCCTGGGCGCCGCCCTGGGCAGCGTCGCCATCGCCGCCGGGCTCGGTTACCTCGCACCCGCGCGGGTGGGCGCGGTCCTCGCGGTCCTCGGGTTGGCCCTGGGGCTGGTCAGCTTCGCCGTCGGCCGGCGCACGCGCGAGCGGGTCCCGGCCACCGTCGCGAGCTGAGGCGGCCGGGCGTCCGCGCGGGCGGTTCAGAAGTCGTCGACGTTGACCGTCACCCGGTGCGCGCTCGACCTCCAGTTGGGCACGTTCACCACCTCGTACCCGCCGCCGCGCTGACCCACGGCGATCCCGACGAGGCCGAGGTGCGCCGGGGCGGCCGGGATGAACAGGTCCACGCCGGTGATGAAGGTCTGGCTGAAGAACTCCGGCAACGGAGCGGTCAGGTCGGTCACGCCGTCGCTGTCGTCGTCGAAGGCGAAGATGGCAATCGTCCTCTTGACGCGTGGCGTGTTCGCCGCGTTCAGGACATCCCTGCCGTTGATCCAGAGATGGTCGCCGGCGTCGCCCTGGTCGCCCCACCACTCCTTCTGGCGCTGGATCGTCAGCGCCGTGTGCCGGTCGCTGGTGTCGACGAGCCCGCTGAGACCCTCGCCCGGCACGCTTGTGGTCAGGCGGAGGAACGAGTCCGAGCGGCGGAACGGCTGGAAGTAGAAGTGGTGCGTCGCCGCGCCCGCGCGCACGATCGCGAACTCGTAGCGGGCCGTGGCAAGGACCGGGAAGGGGCCGAACGAGCCGTCGCCGCTCAGCGGCACCCGATGCGCGGGCCGCTGCGACAGCCGACCGCCGGTCAACGGATCGACCGGATAGACCTCAAGGGTCGCGTCGGTGACGCCCACGTTGCTCGGGAAGAGCACCGCCCGGCCGGACACCCGGGCGGTGCCGAAGAGCTGGGGCACGATCCGCGCCGTGTGCGGCGCGCGACCCCGCAGGAAGCGGAAGATCTCGTCGAACGACTCCGGCGACGACACGGTCTGGGTGTGCGACTGGTCGGGGAGGTGCACGTTCGTCGCGCCGACGATGGCGCGGGCCGGGTCGCCCTCACCCCAGATCGCGAGGGTGGGCACCCCGCCCGGCGGGGTCGTCGCGGTGCGACCGTCCAGGTTGACGTAGTGCGCCACCCGGGCCGCGCGCGCCGGTGAGCTGTTGAGATAGCCCTGCATGACGAAGGTGCCCAGGGAGTGCGCGAGCAGGTCGACCCGGTCCGCGCCGGTCGCCGCCAGCAGGCGGGAGATCCGTGCGTCGAGCCCCGCGTACACCTGGGGCAGGATCGTGGCGATGTTCGGTGAGTCGTACTCGTGGGCCTCGATGATGTCGATCGGGTAGCCGTTGCTGGCGAGACGTTTGGCCTGGGACTGGAACTGCGCGGCCGATCCCGCGCTGCCGTGCACGAAGACCACCGGACGGTACGCCGGCGGGGCCCCGGCCTCGGCGGCACGCGCAACGGGGGCGACGGACAGGCTGGCGGCGAGCGTGACCCCGGCCAGCGTGGAGAGCAATCTCCGGCGAGACGTGTGCATCGATCCTCCACCGTGCGAGACGAAGTATTTGCACTACTAGCGCAAGTATCGTGTCAGGGTGGGGTGCGGCGGTCCACACCTTCCGCCCGTCGTCAGGCGACCCCTCGCGCGAGCAGGTCGCCGACCGCGGCCCGGACCGGATCGGGATTCGCCCAGCTCCAGTTGGGGTGCGCGCGGTTGGTGAGCAGGGCGAGGACGAGTTTGCGGTTGGGGTCGACCAGGAGTGAAGGGCCGGCGAAACCGGTGTGGCCGAAGGTCCGGGCCGACGCGAGCCGGCCCATGAACCAGCTCTGGTCGAGGACGACTCCGAGACCGTGGGCGGCCGTCCGGTTGGGTCGCTCCGGGTCGACTGCGGGTTTCCCGGCGTTGTGGTTGGTGAGCATCCGGCGCACGGTCGCCGCGGCGAGGATTCGCCGCCCCTGGTGGGTGCCCCCGTTCAGGAGTAGCTGACCGATGGCCGCGAGGTCGGTGGCGGTCGCGAAGATGCCGGCGTGGCCGGCGATGCCGCCGAGGTGGTTGGCGACGTCGTCGTGGACGGTGCCACGCAGCAGGCCCCGGGACGACCGGGCGTCGGTGGCGACGAGCCGGCTGGCCTTCGCGGCGCCCGACAACCAGGTGTTGGGGTTGAAGCCGGTGTCGCGCAGGCCCAGTGAGCCCGTGAGGTTGCTCGTGAGCGCCTGGTCGAGCCGCTGGCCGGTGACCTCTTCGACAATCCTGCCGGCGACCATCAGCCCGACGCTGGAATAGCGGAACGTGTCGCCGGGCACGGCACCGGAGACCAGCCCGGTGCTGAGCACGGCGTTCCAGCGGGCCGCACTGCCGCTGAGGCCGGTGACCTTGGCGCCGACGGGCAGACCGCTGGTGTGGGTGAGCAGCATCTCGACGGTGACGCGCTCCTTGCCGGCTCCGGTGAAGGCCGGCAGGTAGTCGCGGACCGGGGCGCCCAGCTCGACGCGGCCCTTGTCGACCTGCTGGAGCAGCAGGATGGCCGTGTAGACCTTCGTCACCGAGGCGAGGTCGAAGATGGAGTCGGGGCGCATCGCGACGCGTTGGCTCGCGGGGAGGAGCTTCGGGCCCGCCCCGTAGCGCAGCGCCTCCCCGACCGCGGTGTGCACGGTCGTCCTGCCGTCGACCAGGACGACGGCGACAGCACCGGGGAAGCCCTTGTGCGCAAAGGTCTGCCCGGTGGCGGGCAGGTGCTTGCGGAGCAGTGCCGTGACGTCCCGCGCGTAGCGCGCCTGACCGGCCGGCACGCCATCGCCGCTCGGCGCCGCGGTGGCGCCCGGCGAGCCGGACGCCGCCGTGCTGTCACCGGCCGAGCCGAAGCCCACCCGGTTCCCGGCGGCGTCGGTCGCGGTCACCGCGTCGCCGGGGTCGCCCAGGCCGGGCTTCGGCGCGCCGTCGTCACCGCAGCCGGCGAGGGCGGAGGTCGCGGCGGCCAGACCGGCCCCGAGCAGAGTACGACGCGCAACGGGCATGCCGGGAATCGTGGCAGTTGACATCGACGCGCGCCAACCCATCCGCCCGAGCGTCGACCGCGCCCACCCACTGGACAACACATGGTCACCTTACGGACACGTAAAGTCACTGCGCGGGCGGTTGTGCGACGATCTGCGGGCGTCCCTCCGACCGACCGTCCATACCCCTTGGAGAGCACGATGTCCCTCTCCCGCGCCCGGATCTTCGCCGAGCTGAACGCGGTGCGGCCCCCCGAGCAGCCGTCCCCGGTGCTGGGCACGGCAGTCGTGGTCGGCGGCAGCGTCGCCGGCCTGCTGGCCGCTCGCGTGCTGTCCGACTACGCCCACAGCGTCGTCATCATCGACCGCGACGACCCGCAGATCACCGGCGCGCGTCCCGGCGTACCCCAGGGAACGCAGCTTCACGCGCTGCTGCCCGGCGGCTTCCTGCAGTTCGAGCGGCTGTTTCCGGGCTTCCGCGAGGAGGCGCTGGCGCGCGGGGCGGTCGAGGCGCCGCCCGCGGCCCGGCGCAACTACCTCGACGGTCGCCTGCGGGTCGTCGTTCCCGACGACGCCGACAGCCTGGCGGGCAGCCGGCCGCTCCTGGAGGGACTGATCCGCCAACAGGTGCTGCGACTGCCAAACGTCAAGACGGTCACCGCCCGTGCCACGGGTCTCGTCTTCGACGGCACTGTGGTCACCGGCGTGCGCTGCGACGTCGCAGGGGTGCCCGGCGTGGAGAGCGGTGACCTCGTGGTCGACGCCATGGGACGGTCGAGCAAACTGTCGGCCTGGCTGGAGCAGGCCGGCTGGGATCGGCCGGTCACCCGGCGGATGACAGTGCACCTGAACTACGCGACAGCCCTGTTCCGCCGCCCGGACACGGCCGCGGCCTCGACTGTCGCCCTGGCGCTGAACACCCCGAAGGTGGCCTCCGACGTGGCCGGCGCCGCGTTCTTCGCCATCGAGGACGGTCGGTGGATGGCCATGATGGCCGGCTACGGGGACAACCGTCCCGGCGCCACGGCGCAGGATTTCGTCAGCCGCCTACGGGAGCAGTTTCCCCCCGAGTTCGGAGACGTCGCCAACCAGGAGATGCTCGGCGACGTCCAGACCTACCACCACGCCGACAGTCGACGGCGCGACTTCCACGCGCTGCGGCGGTTCCCGGGCGGGCTGGTCAGCGTGGGCGACGCCGTCGCGTCGTTCAACCCGGTGTACGGGCAGGGAATGACGGCGGCGGCCCTGCACGCGGCCTGCCTGTCGACGTACCTGCGCGGCGGACCGGATCTGACCGCCCCGGCACGGGAATACCTCGCGTTGCAGAAGATCGTGGTCGACGCCGCGTGGTCGACGTCGACCTCGGCCGACCTGGCGCTGCCCCACGTCGACGGGCCCTACCCGCGCGGACACCGGATCACCGGCTGGGCCAGCGGGCAGATCATCGCCGCGACCGTCACCGACGTGGCGATCGCGCGACGGTTCAACGAGGTCGTCTCCATGCGGCAACACCCACTCACGCTGGCCAGGCCCGGCGTGCTCCTCCGCGCCCTGCGGGTCAACCAGCGCGCACGCTGACTAGCGGGGCAGCTTGCGCAGGATGTCGACGACGAACCGGTGGTCGTCCAGTTGTGGAAGCCCGGACACGCCGACCCAGCCCACCACGCCGGTGCCGCGTACGCGCAGCGGCACCGCACCCCCGGCCGCCGCGTAGCGGGAGGCCGGCAGACCGAACTTCTCGGTGAGCGTCACCTGCTTGTCCCGGCACAACCGGGCCATGTAGAGCGACGAGTGCTCGAACCGCATCACCACCCGTCCCTTGCGGCGCAACCACCCGTCGTTGTCCGCCGTCGACCCGGGCAGGCCACAGTGGAACAACTGACGTCCGGCCCGCCACACCCCCACCGAGACCGGCAACCCCCGTTCCCGGGCGGCGGCGACGGCGAGCTGCCCGAGCTCGTACGCGTCGATCTCGGACAGGCCCGCGAGCTCCAGCTCGGCCTCCTCGCGCAGCAGCTCGTCGAGCGTCGGCCACGGTTCACGATCCGCTGACATGTTTCTTCTCCTCGTCGTACCGGGTGATCACCAGGCGCAGGGCGCGTAGTCCTTCAGGAAACAGCCGTACAGGTCCTCGCCCAGCTCGCCGCGGACGATCGGGTCGTACACCCGGGCCGCGCCGTCCACCAGGTCCAACGGGGCGTGGAAGCCCTCGTCCGCCAGCCGCATCTTCGTCGGGTGGGGGCGTTCGTCGGTGATCCAGCCGGTGTCGACGCTGGTCATCAGGATGCCATCGGTGAGCATCTCCTGTGCGCTGGTGCGGGTGAGCATGTTCAGCGCGGCCTTCGCCATGTTGGTGTGCGGGTGCCCCGGCCCCTTGTAGCCGCGACCGAACTGGCCCTCCATCGCCGACACGTTCACCACGTACTTGCGCCGGGCCGGCGCGGCCGCCATCGCCGGCCGGAGCCGGCTGACCAGCACGAACGGCGCGGTGACGTTGCACAGTTGCACTTCGAGCAGCTCGACCGGGTCCACCTCCTGCACCCGCTGGACCCAGCTGTTCACCGAGTCGAGGTCGGGCACGAGGCCCCCGGCGTCGATGGCCGTGGACGCGGCGATCCGCTCCGGCGACGCGGAGCCGCTGGTGAGCGCCAGCGCGGTCAGCGCGTGCGGGGTGAGCGCCGTCGACTGCGGCCCGGCGGTCAGGCTGCCCACCGGGCCGCCCTGGCCGTCCGGCTTGGCGAACGTGATCAGCTCCGGCAGCGGGCCGTCCGGCAGGGCCGCGGCCTCGGCGGCGATGAGCTGCGCGTACGCCCCGGGGGAGCGGCGGACGGTCTGCGCCGCGTTGTTGATCAGGATGTCCAGGGGGCCCTGGCTGGCGACCGAGTCGGCGAGGGCGATCACCTGGGCGGGGTCGCGCAGGTCGATGCCGACGATGCGCAGGCGGTGCAGCCAGTCCCCGCTGTCGGGCATGGCCGCGAACCGGCGGACCGCGTCGTGCGGGAACCGGGTGGTCACCGTCGTGTGCGCGCCGTCGCGCAGCAGCCGCAGCGCGATGTACATGCCGATCTTCGCCCGGCCGCCGGTGAGCAGCGCGCGCCGCCCGGTCAGGTCGGTACGGGCGTCGCGACGCTCCCGGTTGAGCGCGGCGCAGGACGGGCAGAGCTGGTGGTAGAAGGCGTCCACCTCGCGGTAGCGCTGCTTGCACACGTAGCAGCCGCGGGGGTTGTGCAGGAAGCCCGCCGTCTCGCCCGCGGCGGAGGACGCGAGCGGGATGCCCTGGGTCTCGTCGTCGATCCGGCCCGGGGCGCCGGTGGCGGTGGCCTCCGTCACCGCGCGGTCGGCGGCGAGGATGGCGTCCCGCCGTTCCTCGCGTCGCCGCTGCTTGATCACCTTGTAGAGCCGGGCGGTGGCGCGCTGCACCAGCACCACGTCCGGGTGGTCGGAGGGCAGTTCCTCCAGCGCCTCGAAGACGCTGAGGCAGGCCTCCAGCCGGTCGCGGTCGATGCCGTCTTGACCGTTTTCGGTAACGTTGTCCACCGTCATGCGTCTGTGTCTCGTCCCGTATCCCGTGCCGGATCCAGCCGGCCCGCCCCAAGTCCGACCCGAAACTGTACGCACCCCGTGGTCAGCGCCGCACCCCGCGTGCGACGAGTGAGGTGCGACGCCTCCACGGCGGCGGGCCTCAGGCGGTGTCGGCGCGGCCGAGACGCCAGTACCCCATGAACGCCACCGCCCGCCGGTCCAGGCCCCGCTCGGTCACCAGGTGCCGGCGCAGGTTCCGGATCACGCCGGCCTCCCCGGCCAGCCACGCGTACAGCGGCGCGGCGGCCACCTCCTCGGGAACCTCCCACAGGATCTCGGTGTCCACGTCCACGTTCGCGACCGGCGGGGTCGCCCCGGCCGCGCCCGGGACCAGCAGTTCGTCCGCCGCCACGGCGACGGCGGGCACCAGCCGACTGCCGCAGGCCTCGACGCCCCGGGGCAGCCAGCGCACCTCGACGCCAGGGGGCGCCACCAACGGCAGTACGTCGTCGGCGTCGGGCACCTCCAGCAGGACCACGCCCCGGGCATCGTGGGGGAGTCGCTCGCAGATGCTGGCGATCGCCGGCACGGCTGTTTCGTCCCCGGCCAACAGCAGGGTGCTCCCGGCCGACGACCGGAACTCGACCCCGCCGTGGTCCCCGTCGTAGCCGGCGTCCGGCCCGACCAGGGCGATCTCGTCACCGGCGCGCACCCGGCGAGCCCAGCGCGTCGCCGGCCCGCCGTCACCGTGCAGCACCAGGTCGACGTCGACCTCCGCCAGGTGCGGTCGGACCGCCCGCACCGTGTAGGTACGGATCGGGGGTCGCCGGTGCTCGGGCAGGGCCCGCCACGTCGCGTACCAGTCCGCCCCCTGGGGAAGATCCACCCCACGCTCGCCGGGCAGCGGCAACGCCAGCTTGATGCGCTGGTCGTAACCGTTGTCGGCGAACCGGTCGAGGTCCGCCCCGGTGAAGGTCACCCGGACGAAGGACGGGCTGAGTCGGCGTACCGCGCGGACGGTGACGGCGAACACGCGCCACGGTGCGATGGGCAGGGTCTGGGTCATGGTGCCTCTCCAGGTCGGGCCGGCATCTACCGGGTGTTGTTCGCCACGGCGCGGGAGCGCCACAGCAGCCAGACGAAGTACGGGGCGCCGATCATGGCGGTGACCAGGCCGGCGGGGATCTGGGCCGGAGCGATGACCGTCCGTCCGAGGGTGTCGGCGATGCTGACCAGCGCAGCGCCGAGCAGGGCGGCCACCGGCAGCACCCGGGAGTGCCGCCCGCCGACGAGCGCCCGTGCGGCGTGCGGGGCGACCAGACCGACGAAGCCGATGACCCCGACGGCCGAGACCGCTGTGGAGGTGAGCAGCGCCGCCGCGCCGAGCGCGACGAGTCGGGTGCGTTCCAGCCGGACGCCCAGCACCCGGGGGGTGTCGTCGTCAAGCGCCAGCAGGTCGAGTTCGCGACGGGCGGCGACCACGGCCGGGGTGAGCACCAGCAGGGCGATCAGCACCGGCAGCACCTGGGCGGGCGTGCGGCCGTAGGTGGAGCCGGACAGCCAGGTCAACGCCTTCCCGGTGTTCCACGGGTCGAAGGCGACGACCAGGTACGTGATGACCGCCATCCCGCCCTGCCAGGCGCCGAAGCCGATCAGCACCAGTCGGTCGGAACTCAGCCCGCCGCGCCAGGCCAGGCCGTAGACCAGGGCGAAGGCCAGCATCGCGCCGAGCCCGGCGACGCCGGAGACGGCCCACACCCCGGCCAGCGGCACGAAGGTCAGCAGGGAGAGGGCCCCCAGCCCGGCGCCGGCGGTGATGCCGAGGATGCCGGGTTCGGCAAGTGGATTGCGGCAGACCGCCTGCACGGTCGTGCCGGCGACCGCGAGCGCCGCGCCGGCCAGGACCGCCGCGGCGACGCGCGGCCACCGCTGGTCGAGCACGAAGGTGTACGCGGGCCCGGTGCTGCCGTCGACCCAGTTGACGACGTCGCCGAGCAGCACCCAGGTGTCGCCGGCGAGCATGCCGACCGCCACGGCGCAGACGGTCACCACGGCGGTGACGGCGACGACGCCGCGGTGGAACGCGGCGGAGCGGACGGCCGCGTGCCCGCCGGGCGGGCGACGGCTGGGGCCCGCGTCGCGGTGCCGGCGGGCCAGCCAGATGAGGATCGCCGCGCCGAACAGGGTGGTGACCACGCCGGTGGGGATGTCGACGCCGGCCTGACCGCCCAGCACCGCGCGCAGCAGCACGTCGGAGCCGAGCACGATGATGACGCCGGCGATGCCGGACAACGGCAGCAGGATGCGGTGCCGGTGCACCTCCGGCGCCACGGGGGCGAGCAGCCGGACGATCACCGGGGCGCACAGGCCGACGAAGCCGACCGGGCCGGTGAGGGTGACGGCCGCGGCGGACAGCAGTACGGCCAGCACCATGACGGTGAGCCGGGTACGGCGCACGTCGAGCCCGAGCACGGTGGCGGTGTCGTCGCCGAGGGCGAGGATGTCGAGCCGGTGCCCCAGCAGGATCAGCACGACGACGGCGCCGACGATCACCGGGGCGAGTTGGGTGAGCGCGGTCAGGTCGCTCTGCACCAGCGAGCCGTTGCCCCAGGCGAACAGGCCGATGGTGGCCTGCTCGAACAGGAGCAGCAGCACTGTGGTCACCGACCCGAGCGCCAGGGCGGTCGCCGAGCCGGCGAGGATGAGCCGGGTGGTGCCGGCCTGCCCTCCGGAGGACATCGCCATCACCAGGCCGGCGGCGGCCAGCCCTCCGCAGAAGGCGAGGCCACCGGCGGGCAGCGCGGGCAGCGAGACGCCGAACGCGGCCACCGCGACGATCGCCAGGTGGGCGCCCGCGTTGACGGCGAGGGTGTCGGGCGAGGCGAGGGGATTGCGGGCGATCGACTGCAACGCGGCTCCGGCGAACCCGAGCGCGACGCCGATGGCCAGCCCCGCGAGCAGTCGGGGCAGCCGGGCGGCGATCAGGACGCGGGCCGCCTCGTCGTCGGCCCCGGTCGCGAGCCGCAGCAGGTCCAGGGCGCCGACGTTCGAGGTGCCCTGGGTGAGGTGGACCGCGCCGACCACGAGCAGCAGCACTGTCGCGGCGACGAAGACGACGGCGACGCGGGGCGCGGCCGGGCGTCCGCCCGGAGCCGGCCGGGTGGCCGGCTCCGGGCGTGGGGGTGCGCTCAGCACGCTCACACCGCGTACGTCTTGACGAGTTCGTCGATGTACTGCTTACCGGACAGCGGTCCGCCGAAGGTCCAGACGCCGTTCGGCATCCTGTGCAGGTTGCCCTGTCGGACGAAGGGCAGTGCCTTCCAGATGGCGTTGCCGGCGAGACCGTCGGCGAACACGTCGTCGCCGTCGGAGGCGCTGTAGAAGAGGCGCAGGTGGGGATCCTTGAGTACCGTCATGCCCTCGACGTCGGTCTGGCCGAGGCCCCACACCTCGTCGGTCTTGCCGGTCCAGGCGTTGGTGAGACCGAGCTGGATGCCGATCTGGGAGACGAGCGCGCCAGTGCCGAACATCCGGATGCTGACGGTGCTGCCCTCCTTCCAGCCGTCGGCGATGGCGAACGGCCGGCCGGCGGCTCCCGCGTCGGCGATCTTCTTCCGGCCGTCGGCGATGGCCGCGTCGAAGTCGGCGAGCAGCTTCTCCGCCGCGGTGGTCCTGCCGACGGCCTTCGCGATCATGGTGAGGTCCGTGCGCATCCGGCCGAGGTTGTCGCTGGCGTCACTGCCCTTGGCGACCACGACGGGGACGTACTTCTCGAGCTGACTGACCAGGTTGGCGCCCCGGTCGTCCTCCATCACGACGAGGTCGGGTTGGAGGGCGACGATCGAGTCGACGCTCGGCTCGCCGCGGGTGCCGACGTCCTTGACGCTCGGGTCGAGCTTCGCCGCGGTGACCCAGGTGCCGTACCCCTTCGGGTCGGCGACGCCGACGGGCATGACGCCGAGGCTGACAAGCATCTCGACCTCGCCCCACTCCAGCCCGACGACCTTTGTCGCCGGGGCCTTGAGGGTGACCTCCTTGCCCCGGCTGTCGGTGAGGGTGACCGGGCCGCCGGCCGCCGAGGCGGAGGTCGCCGGGGCCGCGGCGTTCTCGGTGGTGCCGCAGGCGCCGAGCGTCAGCGCGGCCACGACGGCGATGAGGGCGGTGAAACGGGTACGGGTCATGACGGTCTTTCTGTGCTGAGGATGAGGTGGTGCTCAGACCAGGGCGCGGATCGGGTGCCGCCCGACCGGGCGGGTGGTGACCAGTCCGCTTACCGGATCGGTGGTCACCTCGATGCGAATCCCGTAGGTCTCGGTGAGGGCGTCCTCGGTGAAGACCGCGGCCGGGGTGCCGGTGGCGCGGACCCGGCCCTGGTGCAACAGGACGACCTCGTCCGCCACGGCGGCTGCCTGGTTGAGGTCGTGCAGCACGACGCCGACGGCGACGTCGTGATCGTTCGCGAGGTCCCGGACCAGGTCGAGAATCTCCACCTGGTACCGCAGATCGAGGAACGTGGTGGGCTCGTCGAGCAGCAGCACCGGCGTGTCCTGGGCCAGGCAGGTGGCCAGCCACACGCGCTGCAACTCGCCTCCGGAGAGTTCGTCGACGGGCCGATCGGCCATCGTCGCGACGCCCGTGACGTCCATGGCGCGGGCGATCGCGGCGGGACCGTGCGGGTCCTCCGCGCGCCAGCGCCCCCGGTAGGGGTGGCGGCCGTACCCCACGACGTCACGGACGGTGACCCCGCTGGGCACCGGCCTGCTCTGGGCGAGCAGGGTGACCCGACGGGCGAAATCCCGGGACGGGAGGCTTGCGGCTTCGACGCCGTCGGCGAGGTGAACCAGCCCGGCCTCGATGGGGTGCAGTCGGGCCAGCGCCCGCAGCAGCGTGGACTTGCCGCTGCCGTTGGGTCCGACGAGCGCGGTCACGGCACCCGCGCGAAGGGCGAGCACGGCACCGTGCACCACCGGCACACCGTGATAGCCCAGACGGAGATCGACGCCGGACAGGCTGCGCTCCCCGTTGGCCGACGCCAACTCGTTCTGCATGAGGTTAGGCTAACCTAACTAAATGGCGGCCTGTCAAGCCGGCCCAGCGCCGTCACCAGCGTGGCGGACCGGCGGTCGTCGGGTCCTCGTACGCGTGGGGGATGCTGGGTCCGTGCAGATCGCGACCCTCGGCCCACTCGCCGTCGACGGCCGCCCCGTTCGGGGTGAACGGCTCGCGGCGGTGCTCCGCGCGCTCATCGACGCGCGGGGGCGGGCGGTCTCCACGAGCCTGCTCGTGGACGCCGTGTGGGACGGCACGCCCCCCGACGACGCGACAGGCGCCGTCCAGGCACTCGTCTCCCGGGTGCGTCGCCTCGGGCTGCCCGTGGTCGCGGTGCCGAGCGGATACCGGCTGCCCGCCGAGGAGATCACCGTCGACGCGGTCGAGGCGCGGGCACTCGTCGATCAGGCCCGGACCTCGTTCCACAGTGGCGACGTCCGCGCCGCCCGCAGCCTGGCCGACCAGGCGCGCGCCCTGTTCCCCGCGGTTCCGGAGCTGCTGACCAGCGAGGACACTCGCCTGTTCGCGGATGTCACGGCACTGCGCGCCCAGGCGGCACTCGCCGGCGTGGGCCCGTTCGACGAGGTCGACCTGAGCCGGCTCGTCGCGCGTACGCCCCCGGACGAGCCGTCGGCCGCCCTGCTCGTCCGGGTGCTCGCCGCGCAGGGGCGCGAGGCGGAGGCGCTGGAGCTGGTCGAGAGACTCCGCACCGACCTGGCCGACCGGTACGGCACCGACCCGTCTCCCGTCATCACCCAGGTCCACCTGGCGTTGCTGCGCGGCGAGCTGACCGCCCCGGCCGCCGTGGCACCGCCCCGGCCGCCGCAGCGGATCGCCCTGCCCGCCGCGTGGCGCCGCCCCATGGCCGCCCTCGTCGGGCGGGAGCGGGATGTGCAGGCCGTCACCGGCGCGCTTGCCGAGACACCTGTCGTGACGATCGTGGCGACCGGCGGGGCGGGCAAGACCCGGCTGGCCGCCGAGGTGGCGAGGCGCACGGCAGCGGCCGGGCGGGCGGTACGCGTGATCGAACTCGCCGGCCTGCGCTCGCCCGACGAGGTGCTGCCCACGGTGCTCGCCGCGCTCGGCGGTGCGGACACCGCGGCGACCGGCGGCAACCTGGGCCTGGAGCGACGGGTCCTCAGCCCCGAGGAGCGCCTGCGCGCCGTGGCGCCGGACCTGGACGGGCTGGTGGTGCTGGACAACTGCGAGCACGTGCTCGACGCGGTAGCCGTCGTCGTCGCGGACCTCGTCGCGGCGGCCTCGCCGGAGGTCGCGGTGCTCGCGACGAGCCGCGCCCCACTGGGCCTGGTCGGCGAACTGGTGCACCGGCTGACCGCGTTGCCGGACGCCGACGCCCTGGCGCTTGTCGAGTCCCGGGCGCGGGCCGGCGGCGCGGTGCCGACCTGGGACACCGCGCGGGCGCTCGCGCTGTGCCACCGGCTCGACAACCTGCCGTTGGCCCTCGAACTGGCCGCCGCGCGACTGCGGCACATGCCGATCGACGACGTGCTCGCCGGGCTGAGCGACCGGTTCGCGCTGCTCGACGACGCCCTGCGCGGCCTGCCCGAGCGACACGCGAGCCTGTGGGCGCTTGTCGACTGGAGCAGGGAGCTGCTCGCCGAGGACGACCGGGACCTGCTGGAGCGGGTCGCTGTCATTCCCGCGCCGTTCACCGCGGACCTCGCCGCCGCCGTCGCACGGGTGCCGGACGTCCGCCGCGGCCTGGCGACACTCGTCGAACAGTCCCTGTTGACGCTTGTCGAGGGGGACGGTCCGCCGCGCTACCGAATGCTCGAAACGGTCCGTGAGTACGGCGAGGCCCGGCTGGACGCCGCCCGCGGCCGGGACCAGGCGATGGCCGGCCTGGTCAGGTGGGCGCGGGAGCAGGCCGTCGCGCTGGCCGGCCGCTTCATCGGCCCCGGCCAGGTCGAGGCGCTGCACCGTTGCGCCGCCGAGCAGGACAACCTGGTCGCCGGCCTGCGGTACGCGATGGGGACGGACGACGAGCCCGCCGCCGTCGACGTCGCCACCGCGCTGTTCCACCTCTGGTCGGTACGCGGCCTGCACCTTGAGGTCCTGGCCTGGGCGCGCGGGCTGCTGCACATCGACGACCCACAGCGGCGGCTGCGGTCGGCGATCCTGCGCGGCACGGCCAGCGGCCGGCCACTGCCCAACGCCGACCGGCTGGCCTGGACGTGCGTGGTGATCAGCGTCAACGCCGGCGTCAGCGCCGACCTGCGGCCCGCCGTGCTCGCCCGGCGGGCACTGCGGATGCTCCTGGCCGAACGTCCCGCCGAGGTGTCGTCCCGGCTGACCGCTCTCGCGTCGGCGCTGCCCGGCTTCGACGCGTCCGATGTGGAGCAGAGCCTGAAGAGCGCGACCGAGATGGTCGCGCACCCGGACCCGTACGTGCAGGGGATGGGGCTGTTCGCGCGCGCGGCGGTACGGGAGAACGGCGGCCTGCCGGAAGCGTCGATAAGCGACGCCGAGCAGGCGTACCACCGCTTCGAGGCCGCCGGCGACCACTGGGGCATGGCGATGGCGGCGGGTGCCGTCGGGCAGTTCCTGGTCCCGGGCGGGGACGCCCGGTCGGCCGAGTGGCTGACGCGCAGCGTTCAGCACATGGAGTTGGTCGGCGCCACGCAGGACGCGCGCTCGATCCGGGTCCGGTTGGACGTTCAACTCGCCCTCAACGGCGACGCGGAGGCGGAGCGGCGACTGGGCGAGACGGCCGCACTGGGCCAGGCCGAGCAGATCGACGCCGCGCAGGCGCAGCTCGGCCTGGCGCACCTCGCCTGGCAGCGCGACAGGTACGAGGAGGCGCTCGCCCACGCCGACGAGGTGACGCGCATCCTCGCCGGCTGGGTCGGGCCGCAGCCCCAGCCGCGCGTGATGCTCCGGGCCACGGCGGCGATCATCTACCTGCGGGTGGCCCAGACGCGACGGGTGCCCGGCAACGCCGCCGTCGTCCAGGCGGCCGCGATGCTGTCGCTCGCCCGCGACGATGCCCTCACCTCACGGGACCTGCCGGTGATCGGGGCGTGGGCGTCGGGCGGCGCGGAGCTCGCGGCGTACCGGGGCGACGTCGACGCCGCCCGCGAACTGGCCATACTCGCGAAGCGGATCGGCACCCAGATCGAGATGTTCTTCCCCTTCGAAAACGGCGAACGGCTCAACGCCATCCTCGGGGACGAGGAGCAGCGTGAGCCGTTGCTTGCCGTGTGGCGCGAGCGGCCGCCCGCCGCGGCCGTCAGTCGGGTCCGCGAGCTGATGGACGACCTGCTCGCGTAGGTCAGATCTTCTTGCGGTACGCGCGCAGCGCCAGCGGCATGAACAGCACCACGAAGCCGGCACACCAGGCCAGCGTCCACCACACGTGGTTCCCGAGGGGAGTGCCGAGGAACAGGCCGCGTACCGACGCCACCAGGTGGGTCATCGGGTTGACGTCCACGAAAGCCTGCATCCAGCCGGGCAGGGTGTCGGCGCCGACGAACACGTTCGACGCGAAGCTCAGCGGCATGATCAGCGCGAACATCACACCCTGCACCGCACCCGCGGTCCGCACCTTCATCGACACGAGCACCGGAAGCCAGCTCAGGCAGAGCGCGAACAACACCGCGAGCAGACACCCGGCGATCGCCCGGAACGGGTCGGTTTCGATCCGGAAGCCCATCACGTAGCCGATCGCGAGGGTCGACACCGTGACGATCACGTACCGGACGACATCGCCGAGGACCGCGCCGACAAGTGGTGCGGAGCGGGGGATCGGCAACGACCGGAACCGGTCGAAGATGCCCTTGGCGATGTCGGTGTTCAGGTTGACGCCGATCGCGATGGCGCCGGTGGCGATGGTCTGCGCCAGGATGCCGGGCAGCAGGAACTGCAGGTAGTCGTGGGTCGATCCGGCGACCGCGCCGCCGAAGACGTACACGAAGATGATGAGGAACAGCACCGGTTGCAGTGTGACGTCGATGAGCGCCTCGGGCGTACGCCAGGTCTTGATGAGGCTGCGCCTGGCGAGCGCCAACGAGTGCCGGACCAGCCGAAACGGGCGTGGGTTCGGGCTGGTTGTGGAGAGTGCGCGGCTTCTCGTGGGCGCCGCGTCGGTCAGAGTGCTCATGCCGCGACCTCCGTGGTGCGGGTGGTGTCGTCTTCGGACGCCGTACGCCCGGTGAGGGTGAAGAACACCTCGTCGAGGCTCGGCAGGTGCAGGGAGAGTTCGGTGACCGCGATGCCGGCGGAGGCGAGCCGCGCCACGCTCTCGGTCAGGGCGGCGTCGTCGGTGACCGGCACCGCGAGCACTCCCTTGCGGATCTCGTCGGCGGGCGCGCCGGAGCCGACCTGGGTGAGGATCGCGGCGGTGCGGGGCAGTTGCGCCACGTCGGCCGGACGGACCTCCAGGGTCTGCCCGCCGACCACCCGCTTGAGCCCTTCGGGCGTGTCGTGCGCGATGACCCGGCCGTGGTCGATCACCGTGATCGCGTCCGCGAGCGCGTCGGCCTCCTCCAGATACTGCGTGGTGAGCAGCACCGTCGAGCCGTTGCCGACAAGCGAGCGGACCACGTCCCACATGTCCTCGCGCTTGGCCGGGTCGAGGCCGGTCGTCGGCTCGTCCAGGAAGATCACGTCGGGGGAGCCGACGAGGCTGGCGGCCAGGTCCAGCCGTCGCCGCATGCCACCGGAGTAGGTCTTGACCGGACGGTTCGCGGCGTCGGTCAGGTCGAACCACTCGAGCAGTTCGGCGGCCCGCTTCCGCGAGCCGGTGCGTCCCAACTCCAGCAGGGTGCCGAACAGCTCAAGGTTCTGTCGCCCGGTCAGATCCTCGTCGACCGAGGCGTACTGGCCGGTGAGGCCGATGCTCTGCCGAACGCGCTCGGCGTCCCGGACCACGTCGAAACCGCCGATGCGGGCGGTTCCGCCGTCCGGGGCCAGCAGGGTGGAGAGGATGCGCACGGCGGTGGTCTTGCCGGCGCCGTTGGGGCCGAGCACCCCGAGCACCGTCCCCCGGGGCACGGCGAGGTCCACGCCCTGCAGCGCCCTCGTCTTCCCGAAGTTCTTGATCAGGCCCTCGGCCTCGATCACCAGGTCAGCTGTCATGCCGACAGCCTGCACGGGTCGGCTGACACCGCCCCGACACGGCACCGACACCGGCTGACACCCGACGCGCGGGCGCGCTCCTGGTCGGCCTGCACGCTATGCTGACCACGGCAGAGCGCCTGCCCGTGCCCGATGTGGTGGCCCACGCCCGACCGCATGCTGGGGCCAAGAGTCTCCGACTCCGCGCCGCTGTGTCGACTCCCGGCGTGCCAGCCACGCCGCCTGCTCGGTGGAGTGCGTGGGGCTGCACCGGAGGCGTCATGTCTGATCACCACCCGCGACGGACCCCCACCCCGGGACGTGCCCGCAAGCGTGCCATCCGGGAGCACGCGGCCCAGACCGGTGTCGCCTACTCGGTGGCCGCCCGCCACCTCGAGTCGGTTGGCCTGCGACCCGGCGAAACCCTCGCCACGTACGGGCGGACGATCTATCCGATCGGCTTCGACCCACATCGCCAACTGCTCGTCGAACGCCGTGAGCGGCGGTCGTTCGAGGAGCGGGTGTCGGACACCCGGCGGGCCGCGATCCTGCCGCACGGTCGCGCGCAGCACCTCGCCGAGCGCTTCCCGCCCAGCCGTGGGCGTACGGGCAGTGGGGTGGGCGTGCTCTACCACGGCGAGGGCCGCGAGGCACTGCTCGCGATGCTGTACATCGTGATCGTGGCCGAGTCGCCCGGGTTGCTGCCCGAGGTGGGGGACCTCGCCTGGATTGCGGAACTCGGCGAGGACACCGCGCTCGACACCGCCTGCGCCGAGATCGACCGCGAGGCCCGCCGGCTGCTCGACCAGGAGCCACTGGCCCTCTGGTCGGGCATCGAGGCGGCGCTCACCAGGTCCGAGCGCAGCCAGGACGGGCAGGTCCGCCAGGAGGCGATCCGGCAGTGCGCGCTCTTGGGCACGATGATGACGCCGCGGGTCGGGTACGCGGGCGAGCCGTACGTGCCGGGGCTGCCCGTCGCCGGTGCCCGGCAGATCCTCGACGCGCTGCTCATCGTCGCCGACGACGGCCATGCGCCGGGCACCCGGGTACGCCTGCGCAGGCTGCCGGACGACGCGGGGTCGGCCACGATCATCGGGGCGACGTGGGGGTCGTCGGGTCCGCCGGTGGGGTATCTCGTGTGGCCCGACGGGGCGACGGCGCCGCTGTCGGCCCGCGCCGACGACCTGATTGTCCTGGCCGGCCAGGAGTCGCTTCCCCGGTGAGTTGGTGATCGACTCGACTTCCGCGAGACACGCGGTGTCCAGATGCCCGCGACACCCCGACATCAGGGAAACCGAGTCGATCAAGCGCACACGACTGGCCTCGGAGGCGGCCCGCTGCTCCGTTCTGCGACGCGGTCCCGGCGCAGGCCGGCCGGGCCCCTGGGGAGGGAGCCCGGCCGGTGCGGTCGACGCCGTCGTAGAGCTGTCCGGAGCGCAGCGGGGGGCGTGCTGCGGCGGGAGAGGTACGGACGGCGTGACCGTGCCCCGCGCGGTGAACCGGCTGCGGTCAGCTCGGCAGACGGCCCCGCGTGGAGACGAAGTGGTACGACATGACGGCGAACCCGGGATCGCGGACCAGCCGCCGGAAGGCGTTCAGTTGCTGGGGTGACAGCCCCGCGGCGAGCAGGTCCGGCTCCAACTGGCGGGAGTTCGTCTCGTAGAGCGACGTCCCGGTCGAACCGCCCGCCCAGCTCTGCGAGTGGGTGATGGTGTCCAACTCGGTGAGACCGGCGAGGGCCATCTCGGTGTGCACGTCCTGCGCCCACCCCAGGTCGGCGCCGTGGTCCTCCAGGACACCCATCATGGCGTCCATGACCTGCGCGAAGAGCTTCGCGGCGTCGTCGGATGGTGCGGTCAGCACCCGCAGCGGCGCGGTGCAGTCGAACTCCTCGACCACCAGCCACCCGCCGGGAGCCAGCGCGCCGGCGAGCGTCCGGAGGACCCGCCGTCGATCGGGAAGGTGCAACAGCACCAGCCGGGCGTGGATCAGGTCGAACGCGTCTCCGGGCGGCGGTTCGGTACGCACGTCGTGTCGGCGTACGCGCAGGTTGCCCTGAGCGCTCAGGTGCGTGGGATCGATGTCGGTGGCCAGCACGTGGCCGTCGTCGCCGGTCGCGCGGGCGATCCGCCGGGCCATCGAGCCTCCACCCGCCCCGACCTCCCAGCAGGTCGCGCCCGGTCGCAGCACCGGGCGGGCCAGGCGACGCGTGGTGATCGGATCCAGGAAGGACTCCAGCGCGTGCATCTGGGCGACGGCGTCGGGTGCGCCGTTGTCGAACGTGTACGTGTCGTCGCTCGTATCGGTTGTCATCGGTGTCTACCTTTCCGTGGGGTCGGGTGACTACGGGGTGTCGGCCCAGAGCCGAGGGGCCGCTCGGTTGGGTGGGGGTGGCGGGGCGGCGGCGACGCTCAACATCGCCGCGAGCGGCGCCGGATCGACGCGCGCCTCGGCCGTCGGTCGGTCGTAGACCACCCGGCCGTACTCCAGCACCGCCACCCGGTCCGCGATCTCGATCGCGTGCTGGAGTTGCTGCTCCACGAGCAGCACGGTCAAGCCGTCGGCGGCGAGACCGTTGACGAGTTCACGGACCCGCGCCGCCAGATCGGGCGAGAGGCCCTCACACGGTTCGTCGAGCAGCAGCACCCGTGGCTGGCCGAGGAGGGCACGGGCGATCGCCAGCATCTGCTGCTCGCCGCCGGAGAGTTCGCAGCCCCGGTGTCGCAGCCGCGCCGCCAACCTCGGCAGCAGTTCGAGGGTGCGGGCCACCGTCCAGCCCTCGCCGCCGGGGGCGGCGGCCCGCCACGGCGCGGCCGCCAGGTGCAGGTGCTCGGCCACTGTCAGCCGGGAGAACACCCGTCGGCCCTGCGGAACGAGGCCGACGCCGGACTGGGCGATGCGGTGTGGTTGCCGGCCGGCCACGTGCACACCGCCGATCTCGATGCGACCGCTGGAGGCTCGCACCAGCCCGGCGATCGTGTGCACGAGCGTGCTCTTGCCCGCCCCGTTGCGGCCCACCACGGCCTGGATGCTGCCCGGACGCACCCGCAGGCTGACCTCGTGCAGCACGATCCCTCCGCCGTAGCCGGCGCACAGCCGATCCACCGACAACATCAGGCCACCCCGTCGGCGTAGGCCTGCCGCACCAGCGGCGAGGAACGGATCTCGTCCGGCGTCCCGGCGGCCAACGTCCGACCGTCGCGCAGCACCGTCACCGTGTCGGACAGGGCGTACACCAGGTCCAGTCGATGTTCGACAAGTAACACGGCGACCGCCCGGGGCAGCGCCTGGAGCAACTCGACGAGCCGACCGACCTCGACGGCGGACAGTCCGGCCGCCGGTTCGTCGAGGAGCAGCAGGCGGGGGCGACCGGCAAGGGCCATGGCGATCTCCAACTGGCGTCGTTGCCCGTGTGCGAGGTGCCCGGCGGGCACCGCCGCGACATCGGCGAGACCCATCTGCTCCAGCAGCGGGCCCGCCCGGTGGTGCGCGTCGCGCCGGCGTGCGCCCGGCCACCACCGGCGCTGAGGAATGACCCGCGGCAGCGCGGCCACCACGACGTTCTCCGTCGCGGTGAGCGTCGCGAAGACCGCGGGTCGTTGGTGGATACGGTTGATTCCCCGCCGGGCCCGGGCCGCCGGCCCGAGCCGACCGACGTCCCGTCCCGCGAAGCGCACCGTGCCGCGTTGCGGTCTCGTGGACCCGCCGAGCACGTTGAGCAGTGTCGTCTTGCCCGCGCCGTTCGGGCCGATCAGCGCGTGCCGCTGCCCGTCGTGCACGCACAGGTCCACGCCGGCCAGCGCGGCGAGCGACCCGTACCGCACGCTGACGTCCTCGGCGCTGAGCAGGCAGGTCATCGGCGTAGCTCCGGGATCGTGGCCCGGTCACGGGCCGGTGGCGCGTCCGACCGGGCCGACGCGGCACGCGGCGGGCGTAACCTGCCCCGGGCCCGGCTGACGCCGCCGGGCAGCAGGTAGACAGTCGCCACGAACAGCACCCCGAGCACCAGCGGCGCGTGGCCGGGCAGCACCCCGAACAACCAGTCCCGCACGGCGATGACAAGCGCCGCGCCCACCAGGGCGCCACCGACCGAGGCGGTACCGCCGATGACGACACCGAGCAGCAGCAGCGCGGACGTGTCGAAGCCGAAGTCGGCGGGGGAGATGTACTGCTGGGCGACGACCAGGAGCGAGCCGGCCGCACCGGCGATCGCCCCGGCGGCGACATGGGCTCCGGCAACGTACAGCGGCACCCGGTGGCCGCTGGCCCGCAGTCGCGTCTCGTCGTCCCGGCCGGCGCGCAGCAGCAGCCCGGCCCGGGTACGCAGCAGCACCAGCACCGCGCCGACAAGCGTGGCCACGACGACCAGGGCGTACAGGTAACGCGCCTGGTCGCTGGCGAGCGGCGGGAGACCCCAGAACGGGCGGACGGCGGGGATGCCGGCCAACCCGTCCGTGCCACCGGTCACCGACCGCCACCGGCCGAGGACGGTGACGACGAGTTCACCGATCGCCAGCGTGATCATCAGGACGATCACCCCTCGGGCGTGCACGACGAGGGGCACGGTGAGCGCGGCGAGCACCGCCCCGGCGGCCGCCGCGACGGCGAGCTGCACGACGCCGACGTCGGAGATCCGGCTGCCGAGCACGGCGCAGGCGTAGGCGCCCGCCGCGTACGGCGCGGTCTGGCCCAGGGTGGGCATGCCGGCGACGCCGGTGAGCAGGGCCACGCTCACCCCGACCAGGGCCAGCGCCAACGTCCGGGCGAGGATCGCCGTGGTGTAGTCGTCGACCGCCCAGGGCGCCACGACCAGGCCGGCCAGGACGAGCGCCGCGACGGCGCCGCGCGCCCGCCGAACCACCTCGTCCCTCATGCCGCCCTCCAGGTGCCGGCCAGGCCCTGGGCCCGCACGGCCAGCACCGCCGCCATGGCGGCGAACAGCAGGAACGGCGCGGCGGACGGCAGGAGCGCCACTCCCAGCGTCTGGATCTCGCCGATCGCGAGCGCCGCCAGCAGGGTGCCCCCCATCGAGCCGAGACCGCCGAGGACGACGACCACCAGGGACAGCAGCAGGACGGTGTCGGCGGTGCCCGTGCCGGGGCCGATGATGGGCGCGCCCAGAACCCCGGCCGCACCGGCCAGCGCGCCGGCGGCGGCGAGCACACCGGCGCGGATCCGCGCGGGACTCACGCCCAGACAGGCGACCATCTCCGGGTCGTCGACGGCCGCGCGGACCAGCATCCCGGCCCTGGTGCGCCGCACCACGAGGTAGAGCGCGGTGGCGAGCACCGCCGCGACGACGATGAAGACCAACCGGTACGCGGCGTAGCGGTGCCCGGCGACCACCACCGACCCCTCCAGGGCGGCGGGCACCCGGACCTGCGGATCGTCGGGACCGAAGCCGGCGACGAGCAGGCTGCCGCCGGCCAGTGCCACCCCGAACGTCAACAGCGCCTGACCCAGGTGGTTACCGGTGGCGACGGGTGTCAGCAGGCCGGCCAGGAGCACACCCGCGGCGGCGGCGGCAAGCACACCGACGACAAGCGCCAACGCCAGACTGGCCCAGCCACCGTCGAGCACCGCCGCGGCGGTGTAGCCGCCGATCGCGTAGAGCAGCCCGTGCGCCAGGTTGAGGATGTTGGCGACGCCGAAGCAGAAGACCAGGCCCGACGCGGCGACGAACACGAGCAGCCCGTAGGCGACCCCGTCCAGTGCCGGGATCAGGTACGGGTCGATCCGGTTCAGGCCGGCCGCCACAACGGTCACCGGCCGACGGTCGCGAGGTCACCCACGACGGTGTTGGACAGCGCCCGGCCGTCCTGGCGGACCTGCCGCAGGTACCACTTCTGCACCGGGGAGTGCGTGGAGGTGGAGAACTGCCAGGTGCCGCGCGGGCTGGCGATCTGGCCGAGCTGGCCGATGGCCGTGTTGATGGCCTCCGGAGTCGGGTTGCTCCCGGCGGCGCCGATCGCCCGGTCCAGCACGGCCGCCGCGTCGTACGAGGCGAGCGCATAGGTCGTCGGTGAACCGTCGTGCTTGGCCTTCCACGCCGCCACGAAGGCGCGGTTCTCCGCGTTGTCCAGGTCGGGCGAGTAGTTGAGCACCGAGAAGATGTCCCGGGCAGCCTCGCCCTGCGCGTTGAGCACGCCGCCCTCGGTGAGGAACCCGGCCGCGTACAACGGGACGTCCTTGATCTCGGACTGCGCGTACTGCTTGACGAAGTCGACGGCGGCGCTGCCGGCGTAGAAGGTGTAGACGGCCGCCGCGCCCGAAGCCTTGATGCGGGCGAAGTACGGAGTGAAGTTGGTGGTGGTCGGGAACGGGGTGAAGGTGGTCTTGCCGTCGGTGTTCGCGAGTTTCCCGCCGATCTTGCCGAACGCGTCGGTGAACCCCCGCAGTTCGTCCCAGCCGCCCTGGTAGTCCGGGCCGATCGCGTACACCGAGCCCTGCACGTTGTCGCGGACGTGTTGGGCGATCGCCGCCCCGGGCTCGTCGGAGAGGTACGAGGTGTGCCAGACCCGGGAGACGTCCTTGAGTTCCGGTCGCCCGTTGGAACCGACGAGCGGCACCTTGGTCTCGTCGAGCAGCGGGGTGACCCCGGCGACCGATCCGCCACCGACGATGCCGGTGAGCGCGGCCACCCGGTCCTGTTTGAGCAGTTTGGTGGCCGCCGGCACCGCGGTCTGGGCGCCGTTGCCCTCGTCAGCGACGACGAGGTCGACCTTTCGACCGCCGAGCTTGCCGTCGTGGGTGTCCAGGTAGAGCTGGAAGCCGTCGCGGATCTCCGTACCGACCGCCTGGTACGTCCCGGACAGGGACGCGAGCAGGCCGATCTTTATCGAGCCGCTGGCGCTCGTGCCCGGCGCGTCGTCGCCGCACGCCGTGCTGGCGGTGAGGACCACCGCGAGCAGTGTGGCGGTGAGGGCATGGCTGCGCCGAGGGTTGGTGTGAGGCATGTCTTCTCCAGGGGAAGTGGGTCGCCGGCGTGGGGGCGCCGGGGTGGTCAGCGGCTGCGGGCGAGTGCCGCCCGGGCCGCGGGGGTGAGGGCGTCCCCGATCCGGTTGGCCAGCTCGGTCATCTCGTAGGAGACCTTGCCCACGTCGCACTCCGGTGCGGCGAGCACCAGCAGCGAGGCACCGTCGTTGAAGGCCATCGAGAACATGAACCCGCCCTCGAGCTGCGTGACGTTGGAGATCACCGCGCCGGCGTCGAAGAAGGCGGCCGCCCCGCGTAACAGGCTGACCAGCCCACTGCCGGTCGCGGCCAACTGGTCGGCCCGATCCGGGGGCAGGTCCCGGGTGGAGGCCACCATCAGGCCGTCGCTGGAGATGGCGATCGCATGGCTGACCTCGGTCGCGCGCGCGGCGAAGCTGTCCAGCAGCCAGCCGAGGTCCTGTTGGTCGCTCACGTGCTCTCCTGTCGCGTCATTTGTTGCCGAGGTTGATCGGGGTGCGCCTGCGGTTCGCCACACCTCGCGCGTACGCGGCCATCGCCGTCGCCACCTGGGCCGGGTCGCGGTACTCGGACCGCTGTTGCTGGTGGGGCACGCTCACGCCGCCGGGCACGAGATGCCGTTGCGGCTCCCGTTTCGGCAGGCCGGACGGGGTGGTCGTGGCGACTTCGGGGGTGTGCGCCTGGGCGGCGGTCTGCCAGGCGTCGTCGGCGGGGCTGGACCACTCTCGGCTGTCGTCGCCGTCGGTGGCGTCCGTCTGGAACCAGTGGTTGACCTGTTCGAAGATGAGCAACTCCTCGGTGGGCGCGTCACCCCGGTCCGGGGCCGCGGGAGTCGGTCGGAACACCGGCGCCGCCGGCAGGGTCCGTTCGGCCGGTGGGCGTCCGGCGGTGGGCTCGGGACGCGGCTGGTACGGCGGCGGTGGGCTGGCCGTGCGCGCCGCCCGCCGCGAGAGGCGCCCGGGTGCGAGCAGGTACTCCTCCGGTGGCAGCGACCGGATGATCGACGCGGGCAGCGTCGCCTCGGCGAGGGTGCCGCGCCGGGGGCCGCGTCGCAACTGGACGGTGGCGCCCAGCCGGGCCGCGAGCTGGCCCACGACGACCAGGCCCATCGCCCGTACGGCCGCCACGTCGATGGCCGGCGGGTGGGCCAGCAGTTCGTTGAGCTGCTGCATCCGCTGCGGGGACAACCCCATGCCCTCGTCGCTGATCTGGACGATGACGCGGTCACCCAGGCTCCGACCGCTCACCCATGTCTCGCTGCCGGGCGGCGAGTACGTGGTGGCGTTGTCCATGAGTTCGGCGAGCAGGTGCACGACCTCGTCGACGGTCTTCGCCGCCACCGCGACGTCCCCGTCGATCATGCCGAGCCGGATCCGCGCGTAGTGCTCGATCTGGGACAGCGCGGCCTGGAGCACCTGTTGCAGCGGGACGTCGCGCTGGCGGACGCGACCGACACCGACGCCACCGAGCACGAGCAGGCTGGCGTTGATCCGTCCCATCCGGGTCGCCAGGTTGTCCAACGTGTACAGCTGGTGGAGCCGGTCGGGATCGGTCTCGTCCCGTTCGACGAGGTCGACCTGGGCCAGCACGGCGTCGACGAGTCGCTGTTCGCGGCGGCTCAGGTGGATGAAGATGTCGGCGGTGTTGGCGCGCATGACGGCCTGCTCGGCGGCGGTGCGCACGGCGGCCTGGTGAACCGCGCTGAACGCCTGGCCCAGCTCGCCGATCTCGTCGTCGCTCGACGGTTCGAGGGCGGCGGAGGCCTGTTGGTGGGCCAGCTTGTGCGGGTCGACGGCGGCGCTGCCCGGCTGTTGGAGCTGGGCCACCACGGCGGGGAGCTGTTCGAATGCCACGGCGTTCGCCGCGTCCCGTAGGCGACGAAGCCGCCGGGTGATCTGCCGGGCGACGGCCCAGGTCACCAGCGCGGTGAGGAGCAGTGCCAGCAGGACGCCTACCGCCTCGGCCACGGCCCGGCGGCGTTGGTCGGCGTGCGCGGCCCGTACGTCGTCGCCGACCGCGGCGTCGACCCGTTCGCGCAGGTCGGCCAGGCGGGCGGCACGCGCCTGGGTGGTGGACACCCAGCCGGCGGTCTCCAGTTGCAGTCGTGACCCCGGCTGGGCTCGCGACACCTCGTCCTGCATCCGTTGCAGGGCGAGCGCCTCCTTGCCGGTGCCGGCCTGCTCCCACCAGACGCTCCACTCGGGCGGGGCCAGGGACAAAAACGACAGGCTCGACTCGGTGTAGCTGGTCCGGGCCGCGGTGATGTCCTGTTGCGTGGCGGGGGTGAGTTCGCCGCCCGCGACCGCGCGCAGCACGGCGACCTGCTGTTGACCGATCGCCTCGGCCGTCTTCGACAGGGCCGCCGAGGCGCGGATCCCGTCGGCGAGTCGGGCGTTGACCACGCCGTGCGAGATGTTCTCCCGGAAGCTGATCAGGTCGGCGATCGCGATCCGGTAGCTGAAGGTCATCGCCGACACCGAGGCGTGCGCCGCCGTGCGTACCTGGGTGCGCAGTGGGGCGAGGCTGTCCAGGGCCGCGTCGATGCGGCGCAGGAGGGCGCGGTTGGTGTCGGCGTCGGCGGACAGCCGGTCCCGCTGTGCCCGGTAGCGGGCGACGGCGTCGTCGGTGGCGGCCAGTTCCACGCCGAAGGTGTCCTGCTGCTCGGGCGTGGGGTAGGTGAGCAGGTCGGCGGCGGCGATGCGTTCGCGTTGCAGCCGGTAGGCCAGGTCACCGGCCTCCGCGCCGACCTGTGCCAGGATCCGCAGGTCGCTGGCGCGCGCGGTCTGGCGTGCGCTCTCGGTCAGCGCGAGACCGGCGAAGCCGATCACGGCGACGAGTGGTGCCGCGACGATGAGGCGCATCCGCCCGGCTATCTTCCAGCCGCGTCGGCGGGTCGGGTAGGGTCTGGCCGCGTGGGACCGGGTGCTCGACGCCAAGATTGACTCCCACGACTCGTCGATGACGGTCTATCCGCACGTTGCCGAATGCAAGTCCCATTCGGCCGGAAGCCGCGCTCGTAGACCAGACCTGGCCGTGGTACAAACTGCCCGTACCAGCATCTGTACCCAACGTCAGCGGTTGGTGACACCGCGAGACCGGTCCGGATCGGTGCGGTCAGCGCTGGTCGTCGAGGGGGTCGACGCGGGAGTGTCGCCGCTCCGCGTCGTCCGGGCCGGGTGGGCCGTTGAGCACCTGACCGATCAGTTCACGCAGCTCGTCGATCGCGTCCACCACGGCGCCCGGGTCGCGCGCGTCGCGGCGCGCGCGTTGGCGTGGCACCGGCTGATCCCGCCGCACCGGTTCCGGGGCGCGGGGGCCACGTCGGCCGTCGGCCGCCAACTGCTCGGCGGCCACCTGCGGCCACAGTGCCGCGAGCCGGCCGCCGGTGCCGAGCACGTCGTCGCAGCGCAGCGCGAACTCGTGACTGCCGAACCGGCGACCCGACTCGACCGCCGCCACCGTCTCCCGGCTGAACCGCACCAGATCCGCCAGGGCCCGTTGGGTGAGGCCCCGTCGAACGCGGCACTCCCGCAGTTCCCAGCGGAACCGTTCGCTTGCCGCGGCGGGAGCAGAACTCGACGGGGATGTGTGCTCCATGCGCTCACCTTCGTGGCTACGGGGAATCAGCAGTGGATGCCAGATCGAGATTCGCCGATGAGCTGAACATTCACAGAGGGCAATTCTTAACCCAGGACGCGATGGGTGTGAAGACGTTCACCGACATGAATCGTCGGGCCTGGTGGAAAGGTGGGTGGGGCAGGCGACGTCGCCCGGCAAGCACTCGGTCCGCCCGCGGGCGAGCCAGCTGGCGAGCGCTCATGGTCAGGCGGCTGCCGCTTCGGTGGCCGCCGCACCGTGCGTCGCCGGAACGTCGGCGGGTCCCATGATATCGATTACCGCGAGCAGCGTGTGGTGGGCGCGAAACGCGACATTGGGCTTGTACGAGCGCTGTTGCGCGGTCGCCAGGCGGAGGCCGGGAATTGCTTCGGTGAGTCTGGTGATGGTGATCTCGGCCTCCAGCCGTGCCAATCCCGCGCCGATGCAGAAATGCGGGCCGTGGCCGAACGAGAGATGATTGCCCACGTCCGTCCGGTCTGGATCGAACTGGTCCGGGTGGGAGAAGACCGCGGGGTCGCGGTTCGCCGCCCCGATCAGCAGCAGGCAGCGCGCCCCGGCGGGAATCGTCACCGCTCCCACTGTGACGTCTCGGCTGGTCACCCGTAGCCAGCCGTCGATGGCGGGCGCGAACCGCAGGGTCTCGGCAACGAACGCGGGGACAGCCCTCCGGTCGGCGGTGAGGTCCGACCAGCGCCGGGGAGTGGACAGCGCCTGGTCGAGGGCGTGGGCGAGCAGGCCGGCGGTGGTCTCGTGGCCGGCGACCAGGAGGTTGAACGCCAGGCTCGCCACCTCGGGCACGGTCAGCACGGCGTCGTCGTCGTCCCGGTAGGCAAGGGCGCGGCCGATGAAGTCGTCGCCCTGGTGTCCACCGTCCACGCGCTGGCGGACCAGATCCTCGCAGTAGTGCCAGAAGTCCAGCAGGCCCTGCGCCAGGCGTACCTGCTCGGCCGGGTCCGGTTGCCCCCAGACGAGAGCGATCTGACCGTCCGCCCACCTCCGGATCCGCGCGACGTCGACGTCAGGCACCCCGAGGATGTCCAGGACCACCAGCAGGGGGAGTTCGGTGGCGAGCTCCGGGATCAGGTCGACCTGGTCGCCCTGGCGGGCGGCGAGCCGGGAGACCAACTGGTCGACCCGCCGCCGGACGATCGCGCCGTATTCGGCCTCGACCCGCTCGGCGGTGTTCGCGAAGGTCGCCCGCAGGGCCCGGCGGGTACGGGGATGCACAGGTGGGTCCGCGGCGGCGGTGGTGGGTGGCGCGTCGAGTCGCATGAGCACGTTCATCGCCTCGGGGCACACCTGGTAGACCGGGGCGAGGGTGAGGGTGTTGGCGAACGTGGTGGCGTCGGCGAGGGCGCGCCGGACGTCGGCGTGCCTGCTGATCAGCCACAGGCCCAGATCCTCGGCGTAGTGCACCCCGCCGGGGTCGTCGAGAATTCGCCGCCACATGCTTGCCGGATCGGTGAGATAAACTCCGGCGAACGGATTCAACCGCATGGAACGCCTCCTGGTGAACGCGGCGCGAAAACCGGCAGCGCCCCCATTCGGCGATCCACGCAGTCGGGCCGATAATGGCGCTCAGCTGCCTCTGGCTTTTTACGGTGCGCTGAGCGGCTGCGCAAGTCAAGATTGGTCGACATCTATTTATTGCCGGGCATGATTGCTTTTGCAATGGACGGCTGAGGTCGGCCGGATGCAAGTTGCGGCTCGGTCCTTGCCGCCGGTCACGCCCGGTCGGCAGGCCGTCGCGGGGTCGGTGACAGCGCGACGACCAGGGACGGCTGCCGCGGACAGCCGACCATGACCGACGGTGGCACCGATCCGCCGCTCTCCCTCATGACCGGAGAAACGACCTCCCGCACGGCAGGTGACGCGCGCGTCCGTACCCCGGCCGGCGGCCCGCGCGTCGCGGGAGGCTTCCAGCCAGGCCGGAGCCTCCCGCGACGTCCTACCGTGCCGAGGTCGCCGCCTGTGGGGTCAGGGCGCCCACGGGGTGGCGATGGCCCAGGTGCTGTCGGCGGTCCACAACGTCGGCGTGTTGTACGCGTCGCCGCCGGTGCCGTTGCTGAGCCAGATCTCCGAGTTGTAGTGCCGCAGATATCTGCCCCGGAAGTTGTACGACTCCAGCGACACACCCGTGCCGGTCAGTCCGACACGCGCGCACCAGGTGGCGTCGGCCCGCAGGAGCGCCGAACCGTCGTCCGGGGAGTTGCGGACCCGGGAGTTCTGGTGGCGCAGGTACTGCCCGGGGACGTTCACCGATTCGAACGAGTAGCAGCCGGCATCGGCCAGGCCGGCCCGGATCGTGTACGTGGCGTCGGCCTTGAGCAGGCTGGGGCTCCCGGCGTCGACCACGTCGGTGTACGCCAGGCTGTCCCGGTGGCGCAGGTAGCGGTTGGTGAAGCCGGGCGTGGTCACCTGCAACGACCGTCGGGTGTTGACCGGCAGGGCGACCGGCGCCGAACTGCCGATGGTCTTCGAGGCGTTGATCAGGGCGGTGTTGGCGGCGCGGACCCGCGCCTGGTCCATCTTGACGACCTGCCGGTCGTAGGTGAGGAACCCGTTCAGCTCGCCCTCCAGATCGGTGATCTCGGTGTAGACCGAGGCGCTGAGCCCCGTGCCGAGCATCAGGTTCTGGGTGCCCTGCACCAGACCCACGTACCGATCGGTGAGGGCGCTCGAACTGGTCTGCCACTCGTAGGCGAAGAAGTTGCCGCTCGGGCTGTACTCGTGGCCCGGGGTGTGCAGGCCGAGACCGCCGAACTCGCCGAGCACGGAGATCCGGTTGCTCGACGGCACGGGGGAGTCCGGCCCGAGGTAGACGTGCCAGTCGTCGATGTCACCGTTGCCGGGGTTGCCGAGGGACTGGCAGCAGTTGTGGCCGCTGTGTGGGTTGACCAGGCGGGTCGGGTCCTGGTTCTTGATGTTCTGCGCGACCCGCCGGGTGTCGGCGAGGGACCGCTCGCCCCAGCCCTCGTTGTACGGCGTGTACGCGATCACGGCTGGCGAGCTGCGGTGCTCGTCGACGATCTCGCGTGCCTCGGCCTCGAACTGCGCCTGCTGGGCGTCGGTGGGGTCGATGTCCTGCGCGGTCAGCGACGGGATGTCCTGCCAGACGAGCAGGCCGAGGCGGTCGGCGTGGTAGAACCAGCGCTGCGGTTCGACCTTGATGTGCTTGCGCACCATGTTGAAGCCCAGGTCCTTGTGCTTCTGCAGGTCGAAGGCGAGGGCGGCGTCGGTCGGGGCCGTGTAGAGCCCGTCCGGCCAGAAGCCCTGGTCGAGGGTGCCGACCTGGAACACGAACTGCCCGTTGAGCTTGGGGCGCAGCACCCCGTTGACCAGGCCGGTGGTGATCTCCCGCATGCCGAAGTAGTGCGCCGTCCGGTCCACTGTGGTGCCGCCGGCGCTGCGCAGGGTCACCCGGAGGTTGTAGAGGAAGGGGTCGTCGGGTGACCAGCGGCGCGCGTTGGGCACCGGGACGCTGAACTCGGTGAAGCCGCCGGTGGCCGATCCGACCACGGTGCTCCCGTTCAACGCCTCGGCGAGCACGCTGTGCCCACTCACGTCGCCCCGGGTGAAGACCCGGACCCTCAGGGTGTTGGTGCTCAGGTTGGGGTGGAGGTCCACGCTGGCGATGGAGGCGGTGGGCACCGGCTCCAGCCACACCGTCTGCCAGATGCCGGAGCTGGGGGTGTAGAAGATCCCGCCGGGTGTCTTGGTCTGCTTGCCGATGGCCGGCAGGCTGCCGTTCTGCCGGGTGTCGGTGGGGTCCCAGACCTTGACGACGATCTCGTTCGTCCCGGCGGTGAGCTGGGGAGTCACGTCGAAGGTGAAGGCGTCGTAGCCGCCGGTGTGCGCGCCGACCCGGACACCGTTGACCCAGACGGTGCTCTGCCAGTCGACGGCGCCGAAGTGCAGCAGGGTCCGCCGCCCCGACCAGTTCGCCGGGATGGTGACGGTGCGTCGGTAGAACAGGTAGTTGCGGTTGTCGTTGGCGGCCCGCTGGATGCCGGACAGGGCGCTCTCCACCGGAAAGGGCACGTTGACCCGCTCAGGCAGATTGGCGCCGAACTGCGGGGCGTCGTCGGTGGCCGACTGGCGTAGCTGCCACTCGCCGTTGAGGTTGAGCCAGTCCGGCCGCGTCATCTGGGGTCGCGGGTACTCGGGCAGTGGTGTGCCGACCAGGGCCTGGTTGGTCCAGGGAGTGGTCAGTGGCGGCGTCTTGGCCGGTGCGGCGTGCGCCGGCCGGGTTGGCGCGGCGAGAACGCCGACGACCAGGGCGAGGATGAGCAGCAGCGGCAGGGCGGGGCGGATGGGGACCTGACGTGTCATGCCGTCTCCGAGGGGCGAGTCGCCGCGGGCGGTGCAGCCAGGCCCGAAGCGCGTGGGTGGTGGGCATCGGGTGGTCACTGACGAGGGACGGGCGTCATCGACGGATGTCGGTGGGACCTCCACGCGCCGCCGCCGACAGGCGCATCGACATCCATCATTGCTTGTACAACGTTATAGAGCCACTGTGGCGCTGCCGTCAACGCTTGTGCGCCAATGCGAGATCCATAACCTCGGTGGTACGACCCAGAGAGGATGGCCCCCTAGATCCATATCTCTCAATATGATGACCGCTATCTCGAATGGGGTGCGCTCACGAGGCGTGCCATCCTGATGCGGAGGAATGCATGGTTCGCTGGCGTACCCTCACTGGCCTGTTGGCTACCGCGTTGGCCGCGGTGACCGCGGCCAGCCTCACTCTCACCGCGCCGGCCGCGGCGGCCGACAACCCCATGACGCCGAACGTCGTCGGCGGCACCCGCGCCGCTCAGGGTGAGTTCCCGTTCATGGTGCGGCTCTCGATGGGGTGCGGCGGCGCGCTCTACAGCTCCCGGCTGGTGCTCACCGCGGCACACTGCGTGGGCGCGACCGGCACCAACACCAGCATCACCGCGACCCTCGGGACTGTCGACCTCCAGTCCTCCAGCCGGATCACCGTCCGGTCCAACTACGTCTACCGCGCTCCCGGCTACAACGGCGCCGGCAAGGACTGGGCGCTGATCCGCCTGGCCACCCCCGTGACCGGGTTGAGCACGTTGAAGATCGCCACCACCACCGCGTACGACAGCGGCACCTTCACCATCGCCGGCTGGGGTGCCGCGCGCGAGGGTGGCGGCCAGCAGCGGTACCTGCTCAAGGCCACCGTGCCGTTCGTCAGCGACTCCACCTGCAACGCCAACTACGGCGGCGACCTCATCCCCGCCGAGGAGATCTGCGCCGGCTACGCCAGCGGCGGCACGGACACCTGCCAGGGTGACTCGGGCGGCCCGATGTTCCGCCGCGACGCCGGCAACGCCTGGATCCAGGTCGGCATCGTCAGTTGGGGCAACGGCTGCGCCCGACCCAACTACCCGGGCGTCTACACCCAGGTGAGCTACTTCGCCTCGTCGATCGCCTCCGCCGCGGCGAGCCTCGGCGGCTGACCGTACGACCGCTCGGGCGGCCCGGACGACGACGTCCGGGCCGCCCGTCGTGCCGTCACCGGGAGGTCGGCGGCGAGTGGGCCACCCGACAGATTCGGCGGGCCGTGCGTGCGGCCCCGGCCGCGACGGCGATGATGGGCCGGTGAAGATCCTGTCCATCCAGTCGTCGGTCGCCTACGGTCACGTCGGCAACTCGGCGGCGGCGTTCCCCCTGCAACGGCTCGGGCACGAGGTCTGGCCGGTCCTGACGGTGCACTTCTCCAACCACACCGGGTACGGCGCGTGGCGTGGGCCCATGCTGCCGGCCGCGGACGTGGCCGAGGTGATCGCGGGCATCGCCGACCGTGGGGTCCTCGGCGACGCCGACGCGGTGCTGTCCGGTTACCAGGGCGACCCGGCCATGGGCGCGGTGATCCTGGACGCGGTCGAGAAGGTCAAAGCGGCCAACCCGGCCGCTGTGTACTGCTGCGACCCGGTCATGGGCGACGTCGGACGGGGGATGTTCGTCAAGCCGGGCATCCCCGAGTACCTGCGGGACACCGTCGTGCCGCGTGCGGACATCATCACCCCCAACCAGTTCGAGCTGGACTTCCTCGCCGGCCGTGCGACGAACTCGCTGGCGGAGGTGCTCGACGCGGTCGACGTGGTGCGCGCCACCGGGCCGCGTCACGTCCTGGTGACAAGCGTGCTGCACGGCGACCTGCCGCCGGGCTCGCTGGAGGTGGTGGCCGTCTCGGACGAGGGTGCCTGGGCGGTGACCACCCCGCTGCTGCCGATCAACCCGAACGGCGGCGGCGACGTCACCGCGGCGTTGTACCTGGCGCACCTGTGCACGACCGGTTCACCCGCGGTCGCGCTGGAACGCACCATCGGCTCCGTCTTCGCCGTCCTTGAGGCGACCCTCGCGGCGGGCACCCGGGAGATCCAGTTGATCGCCGCGCAGGACGTCATCGCCGATCCGCCGGCCCGGTTCACCGCCCGCCGGCTCCGCTGACGGCGGGCGGGTCGAGCGGACCGCCCGTCAGCGGCTCTCGGGGACGGCCATCTCGCCCAGGAGCGACCAGTCGTCCTGGGGCACCGTGGCGTTCACGATGCGCGGCGTCTCGGCCAGGTGCGGCGGCAGGGTCTCCTGCGCCGCGCGGAAGTGCGCGGACTGCACGTGGGCGGCACCGGCCTGGTCGTCCCGGAACGCCTCGACCAGCACGTACTCGGTCGGGTCGTCCACACTGCGGGACCAGTCGAACCACAGGCAGCCCGGCTCGGCCCGGGTCGCCTCGGTGAACTCGGCGGCGATCTGCGGCCACCGGTCGGCGTGCTCGGCCCGGACCCGGAACTTGGCGGTAATGAAGATCATGGCCCCAGGCTACCCAGCCGGGCGGGCGCGGGCGACGACCTCCTCGGGAGTCAGCGGCGCCTTCGGATGGTGGGTCAGGCACAGCGGGGTACGGACCTTGACGAACGAGAACCCCTCGCCGGCGGCGTAGAACTCGCCGCTGTTGAGCAGGCCGATGTCCGGAAGCCGCCCGCCCTTGGCCTCGGCGAGTTGCCGGGCCGCGTCGATCTGCGCGGGCGCGTTGAGCAGTCCGAAGAACTGTGTCGTCGCGTTGCCGGAGATCTGGTTGTGCAGACCCTTCGGCGCCTGGGTGGCGAAGACCAACCCGAGCCCGTACTTGCGGGCCTGCGAGGCGAGCGCGATCGAGCTGGAGGTGCAGGCCGTGGTGCCGGTCGACGGCACGAGCGTCTGCGCCTCGTCCATCACGAACAGCCCACCCAGCGGTCGGTCGCCGGCGGGGTGCCGTTTGATCCAGGCGAAGAGTGCCATCTGCAACTGGTTGACGAAGCTCTGCCGCTCCTGGTCGGAGGTGAGGCCGACGAAGCTGATCACCGACACCCGGGCCCGCCGCCCCGGCGACGGCGTCAGCAGCAGCCCCGGGTCGGCCGGTGCACCGACACCGCCGAAGAGCGGATCGGTGACCATCGCCGCCTTGAGCGCCTCGGCCAACTCCTCGGCGAGCTTCCCGGCGCGGGCCAGCCGGCTGACCCCCTCGGGCAGATCGGTGAGGAACTCGGTGAAGCCGGGCAGGCCCACCATCCCGCTTCGCGCGTACGCCTGGAGTGCCTCGGTGAGGACGGCCTTGCCCTGCTGGGCGAGCCGGCTCGTCCGGTCGACGCCGGCCCGTGGGGCGAGCGCCTCCACGGCGGAGCGGACCGCCTGGTCGAACTCGTCGGGCCAGTCCCGCAGTGAGGTGAAGTCCGGCAACGGTTGAAAGCTCAGCGGTCGACCCGCGGTGACCCGCGGCGTCCACACCACCACCTCCGTGTGGGTGAGGTAGTCGGTGGCTCGTTCGGCGTCGCCGGGACCCCAGCCGCCCGGCGGTGCGGGCCACGCGTCACCGAGCCGGGCGAGGTCGTTGTTGGGGTCGAGCACGATCGCGGAGACACCCTCGCGGGCGCACTCCTCGACCAGTCGACGGATCAGCACCGTCTTGCCCGAGCCGGACCCGGCGAACACGACGGCGTGCCGCCGCAACGACTCCAGGGGCACCGTGAACGGGTGATCACCGTCGGCGGTCCGCCCCAGCCCGATGGTCCGGGCGCCGGCACCGGCCACGAGGCCGACCGGGTCAGCGGGCACGGCCACGGCGACCGGGCCGGTCGACGGTCCGCCGGTCACGGCGGCGACCGGCGCGCTCGTCGGGTCGGGCTCGACACCACCCGACGGAGCCCCGGCGTCGTCGGACGCTGTCCCGGCGTCGGCCGACGGTGTCCCGACGTCGCCCGGCGGCGGCACCCCGTCGTCGGGCGACACCGGCGGTACGCCGTCGCGGGGCCGTTCCGGCCCGGGCAGGACCGCCCGGAACAGCTCGGTGCCGCTGGCCGGACGACGGGCCACCAGCCACTCCTGCAAGGCCGTGGACGGCTCGGCCGCCAGCACCCGCAGGGCCGCGAAGACCCGCAGGTCCGCCTCCGGCACCGCGCGCCGGAGGCCGCCGGCCGCGTCGAAACCGGTCAACACCTCGGTCGTACGCTTCCCGGTCGGCCACGGGCCGTTGCGCAACAGGATCAACCGCCGTTGTGGGAGGTCCCGATCCAGTCCGGCCAGCGTGCACGCGGCCTTGACCCGGGCGGTCACGGCAAGGGCGTTGGGGTGCGCGACGGCCCGGAAGCACCAGTGCGCCTCGTTCTCGGTGGCCTCGTCGAGCACCTCGATCAGCCGCCCGTGCAGGGCGGGCTTGCGCCCGGGCGGCGGATCGAACTTGTAGGTGGCGCCGGTCGGCGCCTGCTCGGCGATCCAGGCGGCCAGGCCGGCGGCGAGCAGCGGTGGCATGTGCTCGTCCTCGCCCGCCGGGTCGACGGCGGCCGACACGTCCGCGGCCTCGATCAGTTCGGCGAACCGTTCGTCGAGCTCGCGCAGGCGGTGTTCGCCGATCGTCGGGACCGCCGCCGCACCGCGCACGGTGGCGGTCGTCGGCGTCGAGTCGGTGCCGTCGATGAGTCGGTCGAGTTGGACCACCTCGTCGCGGTCGCGGCACCAGGCCACATGGCGGTCTACCCGGCGCAGCAGGGCGCGTGGCGTCAGGGTGGGCGCGTCGGCGAAGGCGGCCGGGGCGATCGGCCAGGTGGGGTGGGGTGGTGCGAAGTGCGGACCCGCGAACGCGGCGGCGAGGCGCTTCGCCACGATGGCGTGCCCGATCTCCGGGGTGGGGATCCGGTCCGGCAGGGTCGCCGCCCGGAACCGGTCACCGACCGGAGTGGGCACGGTACGTGTCATCAGCACCCAGGTGTCCGGCAGACACGAGACGACGACAAGCGTGCGGCGGGTGATGTCGCGGAGCTTCAGCAGGCCGTCGGCGATCGGACCGAGCACCTTGGCCTGGCCGTCCTCCAGTCCCTGGTGCTGGTTGAGCAGTGAGGTGCTGGTCTGGGCGAACAGCGTGTCGAGCTGGTCCACGGCGATCACCGTGGGGTCCAGGGTCAGGGCCATCAGCCGGGAGATGTCCTGCACGATCTGCTGCGGGGTGCGGATGGCGCCGCTCAACCCCCACGCCGCCCGCGCGGCCGGGTCACCCGGTTCGGAGATCAGGTGGGCGTACCCGACGTCCTGTGCCTCGAAGTCGATGGCACCGTGCAGGACGAGCGCCCGAGCGGTGTCCTGGGCGTCCCGTCCGACTTCCCGGTCACGGGCGCGCAGTGCCCAGATGAAGGCGTCGAGCTGCGCACGGCTCACCGGTCGGGCACCGGCGACGGCGTCGCGGACCTCGACCGGCAGGCCGAGCTGGGGGGTGAGTCGGCGCAGGAAGGTCTTCAGCTGGGTGCCCCAGCCGACGTGGGCGCGGCCCATGCCCTCCACCAGGGCCAGGGCGACGCTCTCCCAGAACGTCTTGCCGCTGACCATGTCGACAAGGAAGAAGTAGCCGCCCTCGCGCTGGATCCGTTCGCGTACCGCCCCGAGCAGGTGCGTCTTTCCGGCGCCCGCGCGGCCCTGCATGGCCACGCCGAGCGGCATGCTCGTGTCGTCGGTGCGGGCCCGCGCCACCCCGCGCAGGATCTCCGCGACCACCTGCTCGTGCAGCTCCGGCACATTGTGCGGGCTGGGTCGCCAGACGTCGTCCGGGGTGACCGCCGGGTTGAGACTCACCGCTTCCAGCGCGGCCCGCTGGCCGTCGGAGATCATGCCGCGCCGATCGCCAGGGCGTGGTTGTCCTCGTTCCCGATGCGGACGGCCGCGGCGCGGTCCCGTGTGGTCAGCGACTTGGTGTTCGCCACCGGGATGATGCGGACGTCCTCCTGGCCGACCATCGCCCGCAACGCCGCGTCCAGTGACGCCCGGTCGGTGTCGGCAAGCCGGTCCCGAACGTCGGCGAGGCCGACCCAGGCGCCCGGTGCGGCGGCCAGCTCCCGGTACGCCGCCCGAACCAGCGCCTCCACCTCCGTCGCGGACGCAGTGGCCGGTGCGTCGGTCTGCTTGAAGAAGTCACCGTGGCTGATCCGGAGCCGGTCCAGCGAACGGTGCAGGTTGGACAGGACGACGAACAGCGACCGGGTCGTGGAGCCACCCTGCTTGGGCGGGGTGGAGGTGTGCAGGTGACGGACCACCCGCCAGCCCTCGTCGGTCAGCTCGTGGGCGAACGGCCGGTGCGTCCGATCGGTCTCCACCAGACCCAGGTCGACGAGCTTCCTGTTGTCCTGGCCGGTGAGCGTGAAACCGGCCAGCTCCTTCAGCTCGACGTTGCTGACTCGGCGCGCCTCGACCATCAGCACCACGAGGGCGTTGATCTGGTTCGGCGTCAGGTGCGGGACGTCCGCCGGGCTGGTCATGATCTCTCATCTCCGTCGGTGTGCGTGCCGTCCGCGCGTCGCCGGATCAGCAGCCGACGGATCCCGTCGACCACCGCCGGCGCGTCGGTGAGCACCTGCTCGTTGGTGAAGCGGAGCACGTCCAGCCCGAGGAGTTGCAGCTGCACGTCCCTCCGCCGATCGTTGGCGAAAGCGATTCGCCCACGATGCTCCGGGCCGTCCACCTCGACCGCAAGACCCTCGGCGGGCCAAAAGAGATCCAGTCGGTAGGACGCACCCAGCACGTGCCACTCGTAGGTGTGGTTCCACCGCCGGCCCCGCGCCCAGTCGTGCGGGGCGAGCGCGCGTTCGAGTGCCTGCTCGGCCGCGCTGTCACCACGCGGCACCCCCGCGATCGGCGGCCAGGCCAGCACCGTCGGGCCCGGCTGTGCGGACGTGGCCGCAGACCGGTCGGTCGAGCTGACCAGCTCGGCGAACCGCACCGGCACCAGCATCGGCACCGACCGCACCCGGTCGGCATGACGCAGCGGCCCGCCGGCCAACCACACCGTGAAGCCGCCGTGCCGCACGAGCCACTCGGCGGCGGCCACGAGTGTCCGCTCGGCATCCGCGCCCAGGTCGGGCAGGGCGATGACGAGGAGACTGCCCTCCCGGTCGTACGCCTCGGCGAGCACCCGGGCGAGCCCGGCGGCGCGTACCCCCGGGGCGAAGCGGGACCGGCCGGCGGGCCGGCGCGGACCGCGCAGCCCACGCTCGGCGAGGTCGGCGAGGAACGGGCCGAAGTGCCGGGATCGGGCTGCGGCGCGGGCCGCGAGGGCGCGTACCGCCGCCACGCCGAGCGTGCCCTCGCTCTCGAAACGGTCCGCGCCGGCCAGCCAACGGGGGAACATCGCGAGCGCCGCGGTGTCCAACTGATCGAGGAGGTCGTCCACGAGGTCGCCGAGCGGACCCACCACCGTGGGCCGGTAGTGCACGACCGCCGGCGCCGCCGGCGGCAACGGGTCGAGTGCCACCCGCAGCACCTCGGGGTCGACGGCCGGCAGGTGACTCACCCGCCGCGTGGGCGGGGCGGCCCACCAGGCCCCGTTGGCCTCGCCGTCGGCCCGGACGGGGTGCGCCATGCCGGCACCCTACGACAGGGGGAGGCCGATCGGTGTCCCGTCGGTGTGCCGGCCCGGCTGCCGCGACCGCCGCTCAGCGCAGGCGGCGGATGTCGCCGAACGCCCGGTAGAAGCCGCCCCGGCTGGACTCGCGGACCTCGGTCACCAGATAGCGGGCGCCCGGCTCGCGGATCCCCTTGGGAAACTGCACGGACCAGTCGTGTCGGTAGCCGTCGGACAGCACCTGGACCCGCAGCCGGCCCCGGTCGTCCAGGCACTGCACGACCACGCCCGCACCGGAGTCGCTTGTCACCTCCACGATCGTCGGCTCCACCGGCCGTGGCGCCTGGCGGGGGGCCTTGACGTCGCGTACCTGGGGCACGTCCCCGGCCTGGGCCGCCCGGATCGCCGGCTCGCTCGCGTCGATGCAGGCCAGGTGGCCGCCGGTGGTGACGACGTAGAGCCGGTCGTCGTGGTACTGCATGGAGTACGCCGAGCCGCAGCCGGTGCCGAGCTTCCACAGCCGGGTGCCGGCCGCGTCGAAGCAGTAGATCGAGGACTGGCTGTCACCGGCGAAGACGTACCGGCCGCCCTCGGCGGTGGCGCAGGAGAAGACCGGGGCGTCGCACCGGTAACTGCCGTCGAGCCGGCCGGCCTTGGACAGCCGCACCACCTCGCGGGTGCTGGTCCCGGCGAACACGCTGCCCTGCTCCTGCCAGCCGAACAGCACCGAACCGGTGCTGGTGTGCCACAGTTCCTGGCCGGTACGCCACTCGTAGCCGGTCACGCCGCGCGAATGGCCGTGGTAGATGGCGTCGTCGTCGCACCGCACCATCCAGGCCGAACGCCCCCGCCCGGGCCGGCGCCACAGGAACTCGTCCTCGTGGTCGACGGCGGTGATCCCGCCGTCGGCGTCCGAGACGCCGAGGACGCCGTCGTGGATGTCGAGCCAGTAGATGTCGATCTCCGGGGCGATCGCGTACGCCACCCGGGGCACCTTGCCGGAGAGGTCGTAGACGTTGCCGTCGTCGCAGCCGGCGTAGATCCAGGCGTCGTCGGCGACGATGCACTTCACCCCGTCGGGAAGGCGGACCTGGCCGCGCACCCGGGCGTCGTGGTCGAGCGTGGTGATCACGCCGTGCTCGTTGCCGACCATGCAGTGCCGCCCGTCGACGAAGATGCCGAAGGCGGGTGCCCCGGAGTCGTAGCGCCAGAGAACCGGGGCGGTGTGGGCGGTGGAGCGGGTGCTGACGATCTGTCGCCGGGAGACGGTGCGCTTCTGTCGGACGCCCGGGACCGCCGGCGCGTAGCCCTTGCGGACCTTCTCCCCGATCTTCTTGGCCGCGGCGGCTCGGGCCCGGGTGTTGTCCGGGTAGGCGGTGGCCTTGACCTGCCCCTGGTCGCCGATCCGGCCGTAGCGCACGGTCAGCGTGGCGTTGTCGACGATGACCTCGTAGAACTTGTGCGCACCGTCCACTTCGGACAGTTCGAGGTAGGTCGTCTCCTGGGACATGAGGGCCTCCGGGGGTCAGCGACCGGCCTGGACGGGCCGGCGCGGCGACAGTGCCCACACGCTAACGGCCGCCACCGACACGATCGGGCGGGTGCCCGGAGAACCCCGGGCACCCGCCGACATCGGCCCGGTGCGCTCAGCCCGCGGTGCAGGAGCGGATCTGTGGGCGGGCGCTGCTGTTGCCGTTCGTCATCGTGGTGAAGCCGAAGGTGTTGCCGCTGCCGTTGGACCGCACGGTCATGACGGTGCCGCTGCTGTCCCAGGTGGCGGTGCCGTTCCAGATCGTGGAGACGCGTTGCGGCGAGGTGATCGCCACCACCACCGTCCACGTGCTGGCGCCGCTGACCGTCACCGACGTGTTGTACCTGTCACCCCAGACGTTGGGGGTCGTCGCCGTCGCGGTGCAACTGCCGTTGCCCGGGGGCGGGGTTCCCGTGCTGGGCGGCGGGGTGCCGGTGTTGGGCGGCGGGGTCGTGCCGTCGGGTGCGACCGCACGGCCGGTGGACGGCGAGATCATGCCGGGGCACAGGTTGCGGCTGGTCAGGTTGGCCATGATCTGCGGGATCGCGTCGCGGGTGTTCTGGATTCCGTCGTGCATGAGGATGACCTGACCGGCCTGGAGGCGGCTCGCGTTGGACACGATCTGGCTGACGCTGGCGCCGTTCCAGTCCTGTGAGTCCACGTCCCAGATCACCTGACGCATGCCGAGCGACGACGCGACGGACTGGAGGGTGGAGTTGGTCTCCCCGTACGGCGGCCGGAACAACTGCGGTCGGACGCCGGTCGCCGACTGGATCGCCGAGCTGGTCTGGGACAGGTCGGACTGCATCTGGGACTGGCTCATCGAGGTCATGTGGGCGTGGCTCCAGCTGTGGTTCCCGACCCACATCCCGGCGGACACCTGCGCCTGCGCCGCGGACCGGTTGTTCTGAGCGTTCTGCCCGATGTTGAACATCGTGGCCCGTACGCCGTTGCTGCGCAGCACGTTGAGCAGCGTGCCGGTGCTGCTGGTCGGGCCGTCGTCGAAGGTGAGGCCGACGTAGCCGTTGCAGGTGGCCGCGCTCGACGGGGTCGAGGTGGCGGCGAGAACGACGCCGCACATCGCGGCGGCGGTGGTGAGGGCGGCAAGCGCCGCGCGCAACCGCCTGGACCGTGGGGCCGTGCTGAGGGAGTTCCTGGTCATCTGGTGCCCCTTTCCGGGGGCCCGGACGTGCGCCAGGGTGCGGGCAGCACAGGCCGGGCAGGGGTGGACAAGTAGGGCGGCCGAACGGACCATCGCGACGTCGACCGCATTGACCTCGATGGATCGGAGTATTGCAGCGGGATTTCCGGAGCGTCAACAACTTCCGGAACTATCCGGAAGCATCCGGGATGATGTCTGACGTCTTATGCCGAGCCCATCGGGGAAGGGTGGTCGGCGGGGCAGTCGGTCGGCCGTCGTCGCGTCCGGCATTCGGGGCAGCGTCATCCGGAAAGGCGTCGGAACTATCGGCGGTGAGGTCAGGCCGTCCCGACCATCAATAGTAAAGCTTGTGAACAGAAGGTGTTACAGTCACCTCCATCAATGACCGTCTCGGGTCGCCGGCCCGGGATGTCCCAGGAATGGAGTGATCACATGGCACGACTGCGCGCGCTTGTCGCGCTGGCGGCACTGATCGTCGCCGGTGGACTGGTCGCGGTCATCCCGTCGACAGCCGCGTCGGCGGCGGCCTGCTCCGCGTCGTGGCAGGCCTCGGCCGTCTACTGGGGAGATGCCCAGGTGTCGCACAACGGCCGTAACTACCGGGCGAAGTGGTGGACCCAGAACGAGGCGCCGCCGGGCACGACCGGGGTCTGGGAGGACCTCGGGGCGTGCGGGGGAGGCAGCACGCCGCCGACCACGGGAAGCTGCGACCACCCGAACTGGGCGGCCGGGACCTGGTACACCGCCGGGGCGATCGTGCGGTACACGAACGGGCTGTACTACGTCGCCGAGCACGACAATCCCGGCTACGACCCGGTCGTCAGCACCTGGTACTGGGAGCCGTACACCTGTGGTGGTGGTCAACCACCCACCAGTCAGCCGCCCACCAACCCCGGCGGCTTCGTGGTGACCGAAGCCCAGTTCAACCAGATGTTCCCCGGCCGCAACTCCTTCTACACGTACTCCGGGCTCGTCGCCGCCCTCAGCGCCTACCCGGCGTTCGCGAGGACCGGCAACGCCACCGTCCAGCGCCAGGAAGCCGCGGCCTTCCTGGCGAACGTGTACCACGAGACCGGCGGCCTGGTGCACGTCGTCGAGCAGAACACGGCGAACTACCCGCACTACTGCGACCCCGGCCAGCCCTACGGCTGTCCCGCCGGGCAGGCCGCCTACTACGGGCGGGGGCCGATCCAGCTCAGTTGGAACTTCAACTACAACGCCGCCGGGATCGCCCTCCAGTTGCCACTGCTGACCAACCCGTGGCTGGTGCAGAACGATGCGGCGGTGGCCTGGAAGACCGGTATCTGGTACTGGATGACCCAGAATGGACCGGGCACCATGACCGCGCACAACGCGATGGTCACCGGGGCCGGGTTCGGCCAGACGATCCGCAGCATCAACGGCTCGATCGAGTGCAACGGGGGAAACCCCGCCCAGGTGCAGAGCCGGGTCACCAGATACCAGCAGTTCGTCGGCATTCTCGGCGTGCCCGCCGGGGCCAATCTCTCCTGCTGACCCGCGATCCGGGCCTCGACGCACGTGACCGCGTGACGTCGAGGCCCGGCGGGCGGTCGACAGTGGTGCGGCGGCGAAGTGTCCGACGCCCGTCGGCGCGTGGAGGGGCAGTGCCAGCCTGGGCGCCGGTTTCGCGGTGATCAACCCGTTGACAGGGCCGTGGTCTGCCCGGAACTATCAGCGGCAGTCCACCGCCCCGCCCGTCGTTGTTCACCACCTCGTATGACAACGATGTCACAGGGCCTGACCCGGTCCACTCTGCCCAGACCTTCGACGTACTCGGCTGGTTCGAGTCGAAAGGCACCGTCCCTCATGTCGCAAACCCCCCATGCGCGTCATCCGTCCCCCCGCCTGCTCGCCGCGACCACAGCCGCCCTGCTCCCGCTGGGACTGCTCGTCGCCGCGCCCCTGGCCAACGCCGCAGCCGCACCGGCGACCCCGGGCAACTTCGGCTCCTCGTTCGAAGCAGCCGACCCGCAACCCGCCGCCAGCACCGTCGAGGTCGGTACGAACGGAAAGCCGATCCAGGCGAACCTGAGCGGTAAGGTCACCACGCTGCCCGGCAGCCTGCTCGGCCAGGTCAGCGCCGTGACCGCGAGCGCGGAACACCTGCCGAACGAGATCGCCGCGAGCCTCACGGACGACGACCCGTCGACCAAGTGGCTCATGTTCGAGTCGAGCGGCTGGGTGACCTACCAGCTCGCCAAGCCGGCGACGGTGGTGCGTTACTCGCTGACCGCCGCCAACGACGCGCCCAGCCGGGACCCCAGGGACTTCGTGGTGCAGGGGTCGAACGACGGCAACAGCTGGACCGACCTGGACAAGCGCGTCGGCGAGAAGTTCAGCGGGCGCTTCGCCACCAACACGTACAGCTTCACCAACACGAACGCCTACGGCTTCTACCGGCTCAACGTCACAGCGAACTCCGGTGACTCGCTCGTGCAGCTCGCCGACTGGAACATCAGCGACGGCTCGGACGCCCGCCCGCCGGCCACGCCCATGGTCAGCGAGGCCACCGCCGGCCCGAACGGCGGCTACACCACCAAGCCGGACGCCGGGTTCACCGGACTGGCCGCGCTGCGCTACGCGGGCGGGGCCGAGGGTGACGGCCGCTCGTACGCGAGCAACAAACTGTTCGACGTCACCATCCCGGTCGGACCGAAGACCCGGCTGTCGTACAAGCTCTTCCCGGAGTTCACCGGCGGGGACGCCAGGTACCCGTCCACCTACGCCGCCGTCGACCTGCACTTCACCGACGGCAGCTACCTCAGCGGGCGCTCACCCGTCGACCAGCACGGCTACCCGCTCACCGCCGCCGGCCAGGGCGCGTCCAAGGTGCTCTACGCCGACCAGTGGAACCTGGTGCAGGCCGACCTCGGCACCGTCGCCCGGGGCAAGACGATCGACCGCATCCTGCTCGCGTACGACAACCCGCAGGCCACCGGGTCGACCCGGTTCCAGGGTTGGCTCGACGACATCGAGCTGACCGCCGTACCGGCGTCGATCGACGGCTCGACGCTCACCAACTACGTCGACACCCGGCGTGGCACCAACTCGACGGGCGGTTTCTCGCGCGGCAACAACCTGCCGATCACCGCCGTGCCCAACGGTTTCAACTTCTTCACCCCGGTGACCGACGCGACCTCCGACTCCTGGGAGTACGAGTACCACCGGATCAACAACGAGGCCAACCTGCCGATGCTCCAGGGCCTCGCGATCTCCCACGAGCCCAGCCCGTGGATGGGTGACCGCAACCAGATGTCGGTCATGCCGGTCGTCGGCGGCGGGCCGCTCACCGGTGAGCCCGCCAGCCGTGCGCTCGCCTTCAGCCACGACGACGAGACGGCGCAACCGGACCTCTACCGGGTCACGTTGCAGAACGGCCTGGTCGCGGAGATGTCGCCCACCGACCACGCCGGCATCATGCGGTTCACCTTCCCCGCCGGGCAGCCGACCGGAAGCCTCGTCTTCCACAACGGCACGTTCACCATCGGTGCCGACGGCGCGTTCACCGGTTGGGTCGACAACGGAGGCGGCCTGTCCGCCGGGCGGAGCCGGATGTTCGTCTCCGGAGCCGTCGACCGGGCGCCGACGGCATCCACCGCCACCTCCGCCACCGTCGACATCTCCGCGTCGCGGGAGGTGACGATGCGCCTCGCCACGTCGTTCCTCTCCGTCGACCAGGCGCGCCGCAACCTCGACCTGGAGGTCACCGGCAGGAGCTTCGACCAGGTCCACGCCGCCGCGACGGCCGCGTGGAAGGACCGGCTCGGCCGGGTCGAGGTACGCGGTGCCACCGAGGCGCAGTTGGTCACCATGTACTCGAACCTGTACCGGCTGAACCTCTACCCGAACTCGCAGTCGGAGAACACCGGCACCGCCGCCGCGCCGCGCTGGCAGTACGCGAGCCCGGTGTCGGCGCCCACCGGCGCGTCGACCCCCACCCGGACCGGCGCGAAGATCGTCGACGGGCAGATCTACGTCAACAACGGCTTCTGGGACACCTACCGCACCGTGTGGCCCGCCTACGCGCTGCTCTACCCGGACGTCGCGGCCAGGATCTCCGACGGGTTCGTCCAGCACTACCGCGACGGCGGCTGGATCGCCCGCTGGTCGTCCCCCGGTTACGCCGACCTGATGACCGGCACCAGCGCGAACGTCGCCCTGGCCCAGGCGTACCTCACCGGGGTGAAGCTGCCCGACCCGCTCGCGGCCTACGACGCGGCGGTCAAGGACGCGACCGTCGCGTCCGGTCGCAGCGCGGTCGGACGCAAGGGCATCGAAAGTTCCCTGTTCCTCGGCTACACGCCGACGTCCACCGGGGAGTCGGTGTCCTGGGCGCTGGAGGGATACATCAACGACTTCGGCATCGGCAACATGGGTGCGGCTCTCGCCAAGGACCCGGCGACGCCGAAGTCCGAGCGTGCCCGGCTCACCGAGGAGTCGCGCTACTTCCTGGAGCGCGCCCGCAACTACGTCCACCTGTTCGACCCGAAGACGAAGCTCTTCCAGGGCCGCGACGCCGCGGGCACCTTCCTCGCCGGTGACCCGCTGGACTGGGGTGGCGTCTACACCGAGACCAACGGGTGGAACTTCGCGTTCACCGCACAGCAGGACGGCCAGGGCCTCGCCAACCTGTACGGCGGGCAGAAGGCGCTGCGGGACAAGCTCGACGCGTTCTTCACCACCCCGGAGAACGCCGACCGCCCCGGTGGATACGGCAGCGTCATCCACGAGATGTTGGAGGCCCGCGCGGTGCGGATGGGTCAGCTCGGCATGAGCAACCAGCCGTCGCACCACATCCCGTACATGTACAACGTGGCCGGCGCGCCGGCGAAGACCCAGGCGACGGTCCGGGAGATCCTGCGTCGCCTCTACGTGGGCAGCGAGATCGGCCAGGGCTACCTGGGCGACGAGGACAACGGCGAGATGTCGTCGTGGTACATCCTCAGCTCGTTGGGCATCTACCCGTTGCAGGCCGGGTCGTCGCAGTGGGCCATCGGTTCACCGCAGTTCACCAGGATGACAGTGCGACGCAGCACGGGCGACATCGTCGTCAACGCGCCGAGCAACAGCAACCGCAACGTCTACGTGCAGGACGTGAAGGTCAACGGCAAGAAGCAGCGCGGCCTGTCCCTGGACGTGGCCGCGCTCGCCAAGGGCGGCACCATCGACTTCCAGATGGGCCCCAACCCGTCGTCGTGGGGCAGCGGGCGCAACGACGCGCCACCGTCGCTGACCAAGGGCAACGAGGCGCCGAAGCCGTTGCAGGACACCACCGGCCCCGGTCTCGGCACCGCGAGCGCGACAGGCGGTCAGGACGCGGCGGTGCTGTTCGACGACTCGTCCACCACCCAGCTCACCTTCACCTCGGCGACCCCGCAGATCACCTGGGAATTCCGTGGTGCCAAGCAGAAGCCGACGTACTACACGGTCACGTCCGGGGCCGGTGCGGGCGATCCGGCCGACTGGCGACTACAGGGCTCCAACGACGGCATCACCTGGACCACTGTGGACTCCCGCCGGGACCAGGCGTTCCGCTGGCGCAACCAGACCCGCCCGTACGAGATCGACAGGCCGGGACGCTTCGCGCAGTTCCGGCTCGCCGTGTCGAGGACGGTCGGCGCCCCGCAGACCAACCTCGCCGAGATCGAGTTGCTCGCCGGGGGTGATCTGGAAATCGGTGGCGGTGACATCACGGTGACCGCCGCCGACAGCGTGCACGCGACGTCCGGCGTACCGGTCTCGGTGCCGCTGGCCACCGTCACCGGCGGCGACGCCGCCGGCTACCAGGCCACGATCGACTGGGGTGACGGCACGCCCGTCACCGAGGGCACCGTGACGCTGAACTCGCGGGCCGTCTACCGCATCGGTGGGTCGCACACCTACGCCACACCGGGCTACCACCAGGCCACCGTCACGGTCAGCGACGGCGTGAGTCAGAGCTCCGCGACGGTCGGCGTCGACGTGGGGTACGTCCCGACTTCCGGCCTGGCCGCCGCGTTCGACAGCGTCTGTGTCGGCGACGAGGGGGTCCTCGCGGCGGACTGCGACGCGAAGTCGTGGGCGTACTCGCGGGCCGCCCTGGCGGCGGGCGGCGCGACCCAGGGCCAGCGGCAGCAGGTCCCCGGGACCGCGTTGCGGTTCACCCTGCCGACGATTCCGGCCGGTCAGCCGGACAACGCCACGGGTAACGGTGCGACGGTCGTGCTCGACCTGCCCGACGACGCGAAGAGCATCTCGTTCATCGGCGCCGGAACGCAGGGCAACCAGAGCACCACCGGCACGGCGACGTTCAGCGACGGCAGCACGGCCAGCATCCCGATCCAGTTCAGCGACTGGACGCTGGGCGGCAACGCCAGCGGCACCCCGTCCTACGGCAACATCATCGTCGCGAAGACGGCGTACCGGTTGCAGGGCACGAGCCGCGACGCCGCCCAGCCGTTCCTGTTCGCCACCACGCCCTACCAGATCCCGGCGGGCAAGAGGTTGGTGTCGGTGACCCTGCCGACGCAGACCGGCGACCCCCGCTCGGCCGGCCGGATCCACGTGTTCGCCGTTGCCGACGACGGCACGCCGGCCCCCGCGCTGGCAACCGTCGCCCCGAAGGACCAGACGGCCACCGCCGGCCAGGCCCTCGCGGCGACGCTCGGTACGGTGACCGGCGGCGTTCCGGGCACGACCGGTTACCGGGCCCGCGTCCAGTGGGGTGACGGCACGGCTCCGGACGACGTCACCATCGGTGCGTCAGGTGCGATGAGCGGCCAGCACACCTACGCGCGGGAGGGCACCTACCCGGTGCGCGTCACCGTGTGGGACAGCCTGTCGAGCAGGACCGAGTCGTTCACCGTGACGGTTGGTCGGAGCGGATCGCAGCCGGCGATCGCGCTGTCCGCGTCCGGCACCGTCACCACCGGTGGCGCGATCACCGTCGACGGCAGCGGCTTCGCCGCCGGCGAGCAGGTGACCGTCCGCGTCGGCACCGACCCGGGACGGACCATGAAGGTCGCGGCCTCCGCGACGGGCACGGTCCGCGCCTCGGTGCCGACCTCCGGCGACGCGCAACCCGGCCGGTACGCGGTCACCGCGACGGGCGCGTCCTCGCGTACGCCGGCCACGGCCACCGTCCAGGTGAGCGGGCCGGCCGAGGCGCCGACCTACCAGCCGCGGGTGGCGCTGACGACCAGGTCGGGGCCGCGCGGCACGTCGATCACCGTCGACGGTTCCGGGTTCGTGCCGAACGAGATGGTCACCGTCACCTTCGGGAACGACCTCGCGGTCAGCACCGTGCGCGCGAATGGTGACGGTGTCCTCTCCGGCGCGACGGTGAGCGTTCCGGGTGCGGCGAAGGCGGGCGCGACAAGCGTCACGCTGCGCGGTGCCCGGTCGGCGACGAAGGTCTCCCGACCGTTCACGGTCACCGGCTAGGGAACAGTGCAGCCGCGTGGGGCGGGCCGTGATCACGGCCCGCCCCACGCCGTCACCCAAAGAAAAACTAACGGGCGGTGGGAG